>NZ_CP136628.1:7039672-7342781 GCF_032918005.1 Bradyrhizobium sp. NDS-1 | reverse complement strand
GCATCGGCCTGTCGGGCCAGATGCACGGCGCGACGCTGCTCGACGAGACCGGCCGGCCGTTGCGTCCCGCGATTCTCTGGAATGACGGTCGCTCGCAAAGCGAATGCGCCCTGCTGGAGCGGCGCTGTCCGTCGCTGCACACGATCGCCGGAAATCTGGCGATGCCCGGCTTCACCGCGCCGAAGCTGCTCTGGATCGCGCGACACGAGCCCGATATTTTCGCGCGCGTGGCGAAAGTGCTGCTGCCGAAGGCCTATGTCCGCTATCGCCTGACCGGCGAGATGATCGAGGACATGTCCGACGCCGCCGGCACGCTCTGGCTCGACGTCGGCCAGCGCCGCTGGTCGGCGCTGCTGCTGCATGCGACCGGGCTCGATCTGCATCACATGCCGCGCCTCGTCGAGGGCAGCGCGGCCAGCGCGCTGCTGGCGGCGGAATTCACGCAGCGCTGGGGCATGGATGAGAACGTCGTGGTCGCGGGCGGCGCCGGCGACAATGCAGCCAGCGCGATCGGGCTCGGCGCCATCACGCCCGGCGATGCCTTCCTGTCGCTCGGCACATCAGGCGTCGTATTTCGCGTCACCGATCGCTTCGCGCCGGCACCGGCATCGGCCGTGCATGCATTCTGCCACGCGCTGCCCGGCCTCTGGCACCAGATGGGTGTGATGCTCTCGGCTGCGGCCTCGCTCGCCTGGCTGTCCGGTGTGATGGAGACGCCGGCCGCAACGCTGCTGGCTCCGCTCGGTGAGCGCGTCGACGGACCGAGCCCGATCAGATTTCTGCCCTATCTCGACGGCGAGCGTACGCCGCACAACGATGCCGCGGCGAGCGGCGCCTTTGTCGGCCTGCGCGGCGCGACCGGGCGGGCGCAGATCGTGCAGGCCGTGCTCGAGGGCGTGGCCTTTGCCGCGCGCGACAATCTGGCGGCGCTGAGCGCGGCGAGCGGGCCTGTTGCCGAGCTCGATCTCGTTGGCGGCGGCTCGCGCTCGCCATTGTGGGCGCAGATCTGCGCCGACGTGCTCAACATTCCCGTTCACCGCGTCGAGGAAGGTGAGGTGGGAGCCGCGCTCGGGGCCGCGCGGCTCGGCCGACTCGCTGCGACAGGTGAGGATCCGGTGCAGGTCTGCACCCGTCCGCGGCGGCTCGCGAGCTTCGTGCCCCGGACGTCCGTCGCTGCGGCCTATGACGAGGCCTATCGGCAATGGCGTGCGCTTTATCCCGCATTGAAGGAGACCCTTTAAGTGAACGCGCCAGTCAAATTCTTCGATGCAAGCGCACCCGTCACCTTCGCCGGCAAGGACGCGGGACAAGCGCCCGCGTTCCGCTGGTACGACAGGGATCGCATGGTCCAGGGCCGCAGGCTCGAGGATCATTTGCGCTTTGCGGTCTGCTATTGGCATTCGTTCTGCTGGCCGGGCGGCGATCCTTTCGGCGGCGAGACGTTCCTGAGGCCGTGGCACCAGGGCGCCGACGCGATGGCGATGGCGCGGGCCAAGGCCGATATCGCCTTCGAGCTGTTCCGCCTGCTCGACGTGCCGTTCTTCACCTTTCACGACGTCGACGCGGCGCCGGAAGGCGCCTCGCTCGCCGAGTCCGTCGCCAATCTCAACGCGATCGCCGATCTGTTCGAGCAGAAGATGGCATCCGCAAAAGTCCGCCTGCTCTGGGGCACCGCCAATCTGTTCACGCATCGCCGCTACATGGCGGGCGCGGCGACCAACCCGGATCCCGAGATATTCACCTATGCGGCAGGCCAGGTCCGCGCCGCGCTGGAGGTGACGCACCGGCTCGGCGGCCAGAATTATGTGCTGTGGGGCGGGCGCGAGGGCTACGAGACGCTGCTCAACACCGATCTCAAGCGCGAGCTCGACCAGCTCGGCCGCTTCGTCTCGCTGGTCGTCGAGCACAAGCACAAGATAGGTTTCAAGGGCCCGATCCTGATCGAGCCGAAGCCGAAGGAGCCGACCAAGCACCAGTATGATTTCGACGTCGCCACATGCTACGGCTTCCTCGAACGCTACGATCTCCTGAAGGACGTCAAGCTCAACATCGAGCAGAACCACGCCATCCTCGCCGGCCATTCCTTCCATCACGAGGTCGCGCTCGCCGAGGCGCTCGGCGTGTTCGGCTCGCTCGACATCAACCGCGGCGACGATCTGCTCGGCTGGGACACCGACCAGTTCGCGATGAACGTGCCGGAGCTGGCGCTGGTGTTTCACGAGATCCTGAACCGCGGCGGCTTCACCACGGGTGGGCTCAATTTCGATGCCAAGATCCGGCGGCAGTCGATCGACCCGGACGATTTGATCCATGCCCATGTCGGCTCGATGGATGCCTGCGCGCGCGCCTTCCTCGCCGCGGCCGACATGCTCGACGCCGGCGCGCTCACGACGCCGCTTGCCAAACGCTACGAGGGATGGGCCAGGCCCGAGGGCCGCGCCATTCTCGGTGGCCAGCGTTCGCTCGCCGATCTCGCCGACCGCGCGCTCGCGCCCGGCTTCGACCCGCAGCCGCAATCGGGCCGGCAGGAATATCTGGAATCCCTGGTCAACCGCTATGTCTGAGGAAAGCTGCTGATGGCAAATGCTGACGCGACGCCGGTCCTCGAGCTCTCCGGCATCGGCAAGGAGTTCGGCGCGATCCGCGCGTTGCACGACGTCGACATGCAGGTCTTCCCGGGCGAGGTGGTCGGCCTGATGGGTGACAATGGCGCCGGCAAGTCGACGCTGGTCAAGGTCATCGCCGGCAATTTCCGTCCCAGCCACGGCGAGATCCGCTTTGCGGGCAACGCGGTCCATTTCAGCCGGCCGATCGATGCCCGCGCCGTCGGCATCGAGGTCGTCTACCAGGACCTCGCGCTATCAGACAATCTCACGGCGGCCGCCAACGTGTTCCTCGGCCGCGAGCTGAAGCGCAAATTCGGCCCCATTGCCTTGCTCGACCACAAGGCGATGGCGGCGCGCGCGCTGGAGCTGTTCGGCGAGCTGCGCTCGGAGACGCGCCCCGACGATCTCGTCAAGCAGATGTCGGGCGGCCAGCGCCAGGCGGTCGCGATCGCGCGGACGCGGCTTTCCAACGCACGGCTAGTGATGATGGACGAGCCGACCGCCGCGATCTCGGTGCGCCAGGTCGAGCAGGTGCTCGGCCTGATCCACCGGCTGAAGGAGCAGGGCGTCGCGGTGATGTTGATATCGCACCGCATGCCCGACGTGTTCGCCGTGTGCGACCGGGTCGTCGTCATGCGCCGCGGCGAGAAGCGGGCGGACAAGCCGATCCACGAGACGTCGCCAGAGGAGATCACTGCCCTCATCACCGGCGCGAAGGAGGCGGCGTGATGGCCATGCCCATGGAAAGCCCGATCACCTTCTCGAATGTCGGCCGGATCAAATGGTGGCAGCGCGGCATCTTCGCCTCCCAGACCGGCTACGTCCTGCTCGCGCTCGCTGTGCTGCTGGTGATCATGCATTTCGCCAGCCCGTATTTCTTCACCGAAGGCAACATGCAGAACGTGGCGAAGAACTTTTCCTTCATCGCCATTGCGACCCTTGGTGTGACCTTCGTGATCATCACCGGCGGCATCGACCTCTCGGTGGGATCGATGATGTGTTTCTCCGCCATGATCACCTCGATGGTGATGACCGAGCTGTCGGCGCCCGGCTCGCCCGCCGGCGCCTTGTTCGTGCACATGGCGGCTGACGGCAAGACCGTCGTTGCCAATGTGCCGGGGCTGATCCTGGTGATCTCCGTACTCGCCGGGCTCGGCGTCGCGCTGATTGCCGGGCTCGTCAACGGTTTCTGCATCGCGGTGCTCGGGCTGTCGCCCTTCGTCACCACGCTCGGCATGCTCTCGATCGTGCGCGGGCTCGGCTATGTCGTCTCCAACGGCCGCGGCAGTTTCCCGGGCGGGCCGGACGCCGATTACTTCTATGCAGCGACGTCGGGCAACGTGCTCGGCCTGCCCGTGCCGTTCGTCTATCTCGTGGTGCTCGCGCTGGCGATGGCCGTGGTGCTGCACCATACCGCGTTCGGCCGTCACGTCTTCGCGCTCGGTGGGAACGAGAAGGCGGCCGAGCTCACCGGCATCCCGGTGGTGCGCGTCAAGATCGAGGTCTACGTGATCTGCGCGCTCGCTGCAGGCCTTCAGGGCATCATCATCTCCGGCTGGCTCGGATCGGCGCCGGCCAACATGGCGACGTCCTACGAGCTCAACGTGATCGCGGCGGCCGTGATCGGCGGCGCCAATCTCGCCGGCGGCATCGGCGGCCCGCTGGGGGCCATCGTCGGCTGCGTGCTGCTGGAGGTGATCCGCAACGGCCTCGTGCTGGCGCAGGTCTCTTCCTACTGGCAGCAGACGCTGGTGGGCGTGATCATCATCCTGGCCGTGCTGGTCGACCGCATCCGCTCGCGGATGACCTGAATTGACGTCGTTCCGGGGAGGCAAGAAATGCCGCCTGTCCGCTTCCCGGTCGTTCCAAAGAGGACGGGCACCAAACAAGGGTGGAGGAGACAATGAGGAAACTGCTTCTTGCCGGCATCGCGGTTGCGATGATGGCGACGCCGGCTTTCGCCGCGAACTATCGTTTCGTCATCGTGCCCAAGGCGATGAACAATCCGTTCTTCGACTTCGCGCGCGACGGCTGCCTGAAGCGCGCCAAGGAGCTCGGCAACATCGAGTGCATCTACAAGGGGCCGGTCGAGCACGAGCCGGCGACGCAAGCCCAGATCATCCAGGACTTCGTCACCCAGAAGGTCGACGGTCTCGCCATCTCGGTCGCCGACGTCGCAGCCATGACCAAGTCGATCGAGGCGGCGACCGCCGCCGGCATCCCCGTCATCACCTTCGATGCCGATGCACCCGGCTCCAAGCGCATCGCCTATATCGGCACCAACAACAAGGAGTTCGGCGTCGCGCTCGGCAAGGAATTGCTGAAATTGCGGCCTGACGGCGGCAAATACGCCATGGTCTCGGGCGGTCCCGGTGCCAAGAATCTCGCCGAGCGCGTCGACGGCGTGCGTGAGGCGCTGAAGGGCTCGAAATGGACCGAGGTCGCGGGCTCGCCGACATTCTGCAACGACGATCCCGCGCTCGCGGTGCAGCAGATGACGGATATGCGCACCGCAACGCCTGATCTCGCCGCCATCGTTCCCATCGGCGGTTGGCCGATGTTCGCCCCGGAAGGCTTCAAGGCGTTCGCCTCCCGCAACAAGAAGGACATCGATTCCGGCAAGTTCACGCTTGTCGTCGCCGATACCCTCAAGATGCAGCTCGAGCTGTTGCGCGACGGCTACGCCAACGCTCTGGTCGGCCAGCGTCCGTTCGAGATGGGCGTAAAAGCCATGGACACCCTGCTCGCGATCAAGAAGGGCGAGAAGGTGCCGGAGATCGTCTACACCGGCCTCGATCTCGTGACCAAGGACAACGTCGCGCAGATGTTGAAGTAGGAGCGTCCGCCAGCCCCGCGCTCCTGCATGCCTCCCCCGCTTGCGGTTTCCGCGAGCGGGGGAGATGATCTGGATTGTTGGAATGAAGACAGGGCAATGGGAATGAAACGGTCGCGGCTGGGCTCGCTCGACGTCACCTCGCTCGGGCTCGGTTCCGCCCCGCTCGGCGGATTGTTCAGCCCTGTCAGCGATGCCGATGCGGAAGCAACGATCGCGCGTGCATGGTCAGCCGGGGTGCGCTTCTTCGATACCGCGCCGCTCTACGGCTTTGGTCTCGCGGAACGGCGGCTCGGCGCCTTCCTGCGGCAACAGAAGCGCGAGTCCTTCGTCATCTCGACCAAGGTCGGCCGCCTGCTGCGTGCGCCGGAAGGCAACGCCACCGAGGACGAGCACTACAAGGGCACGCCGCGCGAGCGGCCGGTGTTCGATTTCAGCCATGACGGCGTGATGCGATCGGTGGAGGAGAGTCTTGCCCGCCTCGGGCTCGACCGCGTCGATATCCTGCTGGTGCACGATCCCGACGATCACTATGACGACGCCGTCACTGGCGCCTTCCGCGCGTTGCAGCGGCTGCGCGAGGACGGCACGGTGAAGGCGATTGGCGCCGGCATGAACCAGTCGGAGATGTTGACGCGTTTTGCCGAGGCCGTGCCTGTCGATTGCTTCCTGCTCGCCGGTCGCTACACGCTGCTCGACCAGGGTGCGCTGGATGCGCTGTTTCCGGCCTGCGCAGCGAAGAGCATCGGAATCCTGCTCGGCGGCATCTACAACAGCGGCATTCTGGCCAATCCGCATACGAGCGCCAAGTTCAATTATCAGGACGCCGATGCCGTGCTGGTTGCGCGGGCGCTCGAGCTGGACGCGCTCTGCCGCAAGCACGGCACCGAGCTGAAAGCCGCCGCGCTGCAGTTCTGCATGGCGCATCCGGCGGTGACGGTCGCCGTGATGGGCGCGCGCAACGCCGCCGAGGTTTCCGACAACATCGCAATGTCGGAGATGGCGGTGCCGGCGGCGTTCTGGCAGGAACTGCGTGCGCGAAACCTCGTCGATGCGCGGGCGCCGCTGCCGGGCGGGGCGTAGGCATGATCATCGACGCCCACCAGCACTTCTGGGATCCGGCGCGCGCCGATTATCCCTGGATGGACGCGCCCGAGCTGACGCCGATCCGCCGCGCCTTCGGTCCGGCCGACCTCGCACCGTTGCTGAAAGGGAACGGCATCGACGCCAGCATCGTGGTGCAATGCCGCTCGTCGGTCGACGAGACCGAGGAATTTCTGCGCATCGCGCAGGCGACGCCGTCCGTGATTGGCGTCGTCGGCTGGGCCGACCTGACGGACGGCGCGCTCGGCGACACGCTCGACCGGCTGCGCGGCTTACCGGGCGGGGACAAGCTCGTCGGCATCCGCCACCAGGTGCATGACGAGGCCGATCCCGACTGGCTGCTCCGCGAGGACGTCCAGCGTGGCCTCACCGCCGTGTTCGCGCACGATCTCGCCTACGATGTCCTCGTCCGCACCCGCGAGCTCGCCGCCGCCATCGCAACTGCGCAGGCCTTCCCCCAGGCGCGCTTCGTGCTCGATCACGCCGCCAAGCCGCCGATCGCGGAGGGTGGAAGCGACGAATGGTCCGACCGCATCAAAGCGCTCGCGGCTTGCGGCAATGTCTGGTGCAAGATCTCCGGACTCGCGACCGAGGCGGTCTGGGACGACTGGGATGCGGACCGGCTGTTTCCGTTCGTCGCGCACGCGGCAAAGTGCTTTGGCGAGGACAGGCTGATCTTCGGCTCGGACTGGCCGGTGTGCCTGCTTGCGGGCAGCTACGGCGAGATCAAGCGCGTGCTGGAGGCGTGCCTGGCGAGGCTTGGCCCGCAGGTGCGGGACAAGGCTTTTGGAATGAACGCCGCGCGGGCCTATCGGCTGGCAGTCGCGAGTTAGCGCCCGAGCGGACGTCCCGCAGGACGGCCGCAGGGAAATGTATCGCCTACTCCGACATCGGCTTGTCGGAAATATCCCAATCCTTGCCGGTGAAGGTGGAGATGAACAGCGTCTTCATCGGCGTGTAGTCCTCGGGCGTGTAGCTGTAGCTGACGCCGTCGAGGAAGTAGGGCGAATGGAAGCCCGCGAGCGTCGAGGCCTGCTTCAGCACGTTGGCGCGGGTGAGATCGTTGCCACAGCGGCGCAGGATCTCGGCCATGCTCGCGGCCTGGCCGTAGCCGGCGAAGGCGATCGTATTGTCGGGGTCGATCGCCGGGGTGTATTTCTTGCGCAGCTCCTCGAACGCCATCACGTCGGGATCCTTCTCCCATTTGGGCAGGCCGACCTCCTTGTTGTAGCGGATGGCGACGATGCCGGTGGCGTTCTCGAGCCCGGCGGCGCTGAGGATCGAGCGGCCGGTCGAGCCGGCGGAGAGAAGCTGCAGCGGCTTCCAGCCGAGCTCGGCGACTTTGCGGATCGACTGCGACGAGGCCTTGCCGGTGGAGATGTTGTAGAAGACGTCGGCGCCCGACTTCGACAGGTTGATGAGCTGGGAATCCACGGTCGGCTCGGTGAGATCATAGGTCTGCTCCATGATCACCTGCGCGGTGCCGCCCGCATCGGCCAGCACTTTCTTGAACGGTCCGAGGAAGTCGCGGCCGAAATCGTCGTTCTGGTAGAGGATGCCGATCTTCGCGTTCGGCTTCACGCTGACGACGTGGCGCGCGAGGATGCGCGCCTCGGTCGGATAGAGCGGCAGGCCCGCCATCGTCCATTTGAACTCTTTCGGGTTATTCCACTTCGACGCGCCGGTGTTGAGCAGCAGCTGCGGCACGCCCTTGGAGTTCAGGTACTTGTGCACGGCGGTCTGCGGTGCAGTGCCGAGCGAGCCGTAGAGCGCCAGCACCTCCTCCTGCTCGACCAGGCGCCGCGTCGCCTCGACGCATTTCGGCGCGCTGTAGGCATCGTCCATCGTGAGGAACTTGACCTTGCGGCCGTTGATGCCGCCCTTCTCGTTCAGCATCTGGAAATAGGCTTCGCCGACGCGGCCCAGCACGCCGTAGAGCGAGCCGGGGCCGGAATGCGGCACGGTCTGCCCGATCTTGATCTCGGTGTCGCTGGCGCCCGCATCGTATTTCTTCTCGGCGGCCCAGACGTACGGCGCGGGTAGAGTGGATGCGGCGATGGTGGCGAGCGCGGCGGCGCTGAAATCGCGCCGCGATGGATTCTTCGTCATTATTTGTTTCTCCCTAGCGGGAGCATTGTGCTGGCATTGCGGCTCGGCTCGCAAGTGGGAAGTCGCGGCTTTGCGACGCAATGATGCTGAAATCGCAGGGCGCCTAGCGCCTGGACTCAAGTTTTCTCGGCGACGACGACGAGACCGCGCACCGGCTCGTTGTTCTCGTTGCGCGGCGAGGCGGGCTCCAGCGTCAGCAGCTTCAGGCCGGCCCTGGTGAGCGCGCCGCGCACATATTCCGCGGAGTGGGCATAACGCAGGCCCTCGCCGAGAACGACGCCGCTGCCGTCATGCGTCTCCAGCGTGAAGGCGAGCACGCCGCCCGAGACGAGCACGCGCCTAGTTTCGGTCAGCACCGGTGCGAGATCGGAGAGATAGACGAAGGCGTCCGCGGCGACGATGAGGTTTGCGAATCCATCACTCTTGGTGCGCAGGCCCTCGATCATGTCGGCGACCTCGAGCTCGGCATAGAGGCCCGTGGCGCGCGCCTGCTTGATCATGCCGGGCGACAGATCGATGCCGATGAAATGGTCAACCTGCTTGGCGAAGGCGGCTGCCGCAAGGCCGGTGCCGCAGCCGAGATCGATGGTGCGCTTGAAGTAGGCCGGCTTCTTCGCCGCGACCCGTGCGGCCAGCACCGCCTTGAAGATCAGGCTGGGCGCGCGGTAGCCGAGATCGTTGATGAGCGTATGCTCGAAGCGCGGCGCGTACTGGTCGAACAGTGCCTGCACATAGGCCTTGGGCATCTCCGCCATCTCGGCATCGCCGAGCCGCATCAGATGCAGGCCAGCGCCGTGCTGATCGCCAGGGTCGGACCGGCGCGCCTCTCGAAACGCCGCGATCGCCCTGTCGCGCTCGCCGAGCTGCTGACGGATTTCGCCGAGCGTGAACCAGGCCGATGTGAAGTCAGGCGCGAGCTCGAGCGCCTGCTCCAGGAGGTCCGCGGCGGCGGTCAGGTCGCCCTTGAGCTGGAGGTCGCGCGCGAATTCGAAGCGGCGGTCGGCCATGAGATCGCCGGAGGACTGGAATAGGCGCAGAGGCATTGGGAACCAATTGTCATTGCCGGACTTGACCGGCAATCCATCAAAAATGGAACTGTTTAAGAGGATGGATGCGCGGGTCAAGCCCGCGCATGACGGCTTAATTTGGAATGGCTCCTCCCTATATGACAACGATGCGTCCGCAAGACATCCTGCTGCCAGTCGCGAGCGGCCTGTGCTGCAAGCCCGGCGGCTTCCATATCGACCCCGTTCGCCCGGTCGAGCGTGCCGTGATCACCCACGGCCATTCCGACCATGCCCGCGCCGGCCACGGCGCGGTGCTGGCGACGCAGGAAACGCTGGACATGATGCGGCTGCGCTACGGCGAGAATTTTGCCGGATCGACGCAAGCCATCCGCTACGGCGAGGAGATCCGGCTCGGCGATGTCCGCGTGAAATTTCACCCGGCCGGCCACGTGCTGGGGTCGGCGCAGGTCGCCGTGACCTGCAAGGATACCTGCATCGTCGCTTCCGGCGACTACAAGGACGCGCCCGACCCGACCTGCGCGCCGTTCGAGCTGGTGCCCTGCGACGTCTTCATCACGGAGGCAACGTTCGGGCTGCCTGTGTTCCGGCACGGCGATGCCGCGGACGAGGTGAAGAAGCTGCTCGCCTCCGTCGCGCTGTTTCCGGAACGCGCGCATCTCGTCGGTGCCTATTCGCTCGGCAAGGCCCAGCGCGTGATCGCGCTGCTGCGGCAGGCCGGCTATGAGGCGCCGATCTATCTGCATGGCGCGATGGAGAAGATCACCGAGTATTATCAGTGCCGCGGGATCGCGCTCGGCGAGCTCAGGCCGGTGAAAGGCGTGAAAAAGGCCGCGCTCGCCGGCACCATCACGCTGGCACCGCCCTCGGCGACATCAGATCTCTGGACGCGGCGTTTTCCCGATCCCGTCACCGCGTTCGCTTCGGGATGGATGCGCGTGCGCGCCCGGGCGCGGCAGCGCGGCGTCGAGCTGCCGCTGGTGATCTCCGACCACGCCGATTGGGACGGCCTTACCGCCACGATCGGCGCGACCGGCGCCGGCGAAATCTGGGTTACGCACGGCCAGGAAGATGCGCTGGTGCATTGGTGCCGGAGCAAAGGCCTGAAAGCGCAGCCGCTCGATCTCGTCGGTTATGGCGACGAGGAGGAGAGCGAGACGCCGCTTCAAGACGAGGCCGAAGCATGAACCGCTTCGCCGAGCTTCTGGACCGTCTCGCTTATGAGCCCGGCCGCAACAACAAGCTGCGGTTGATCACCGGCTATTTTCGTGAGGTCGGCGATCCCGACCGCGGCTACGCGCTGGCCGCGCTCACCGGCGCGCTCAGCTTCAAGCATGCCAAGCCCGCGCTGATCCGCGATCTCATTGCGTCGCGCACCGATGAGGTGCTGTTTGGACTGTCCTACGACTATGTCGGTGATCTCTCGGAGACGGTGGCGCTGATGTGGCCGAAGGCTGCGCTGGCTGGCCACAACAACCCGCCGCCGCCATCGCTCAGCGAAGTCGTCACCACGCTTCGCACGCTCGGCAAGACCGAGCTGCCGAAGCAGCTCGAACGCTGGCTCGACGAGCTGGACGAGACCGGCCGCTGGGCGCTACTGAAGCTCGTCACCGGCGCGCTTCGCATCGGCATCTCCGCGCGCCTCGCCAAGACCGCAGCCGCCGCGCTCGGCGACAAGGACCCGCACGAGGTCGAGCTGATCTGGCCGGGGCTTTCGCCGCCTTATCTCGACCTGTTCGCCTGGCTGGAAGGCCGCGGCGACAAGCCGGTCAATCGCGATCCCGCACCGTTCCGGCCGGTCATGCTCGCGCATGCGATCGAGGATACGGATTTTGCCGCGCTCGATCCCGCCGACTATATCGCCGAGTGGAAATGGGACGGTATCCGCGTGCAAGCGGTGGCGGGGCGGGACGACCGCGGTCATGTCACCGCGCGGCTCTATTCGCGTACCGGCGAGGACATCACGGGCAGTTTCCCGGACCTCGTGCCGTCGCTGCGGCTGCCGGGCGCCATCGACGGCGAGTTGCTGATCCTGCGCGAGGGTCGCGTGCAGAGCTTCAACGTTCTGCAACAGCGGCTCAACCGCAAGGTCGTCTCGCCGAAGCTGATCAAGGAATTTCCGATCCATCTGCGCGCCTATGATTTGCTCGGCGACGACGAGAACGATCTGCGCGAGCTGCCGTTCGCGGAGCGGCGCGAGCGGCTGGAGACCTTCATCGCGAAGCTCGGCGATCCCCGCATCGATCTGTCGCCCACCGTGCCCTTCGCAAGCTGGGACGCGCTGACCGCTGCGCGCGCCGATCCGGCAAGCGCCGGCGCCGGCGAGGACGCGGACGCCGTCGAGGGCGTCATGCTGAAGCGGCGCGATGCATCCTATCTGCCGGGCAGGCCGAAGGGGCAGTGGTGGAAGTGGAAGCGCGATCCGCACATCATCGATGCCGTGCTGATGTATGCACAGCGCGGTCACGGCAAGCGCTCGTCCTATTATTCCGACTACACCTTCGGCGTCTGGACCGCAGGCGAGGGCGGCGATGAGCTGGTGCCGGTCGGCAAGGCCTATTTCGGCTTCACCGACGAGGAACTGCTCCAGATCGACCGCTTCGTCCGCCGCAACACCACGGAGAAATTCGGCCCCGTTCGCCATGTCGTGCACGAGCCGGACCAGGGTCTGGTGCTGGAGGTGGCGTTCGAGGGTCTGCAGCGCTCGCCACGGCACAAATCCGGCGTCGCCATGCGCTTCCCCCGCATCAGCCGCCTGCGCTGGGACAAGCCTCCGAAGGAAGCGGACAGGCTGGAAACGCTGGAGAGGATGCTGAAGGCGGAGCCGGCGGAGATGGAGATGTGATAGTCGACGGTGGCCCGGGCGCGCCTACCCGAATTAAACTCCCGTAACCCGATTGACGCCCCCATACGGGTTCCCCATGTCCCTCGCCGTGCCCTATAATGGGGTCGAATCCGCCTGAGGAGTTTGAGATGGTCCAAGACGTCAGAGATTTGCCGGCCGGCCACAGCGATGGCCTGAACCGCTTTCTCGGCGGCTCGCCGCTGGCGGTCGCGTTCCGCCTGGTCCTGCTCTCGATCCTGGTCGGCGTCGTGCTCGCCGCGATCGGCTTCGATCCCTGGAACATCCTCACCAGCATCCGCCTGCTGTTCGAGCGCCTGTGGGATCTCGGTTTCGACACCGTGAACTGGCTGTGGCGCTACTTCCTGCTCGGCGCGGTCATCGTGATCCCGATCTGGCTGCTCTCGCGCGTCTTCGGCGCGCCGCGCCGCCGCTAAAGGTCAAAGGAGTAGCGCAGCCGATGCAACTGCGCTTTGTCGGCTGCGGCGACGCCTTCGGCTCAGGAGGCAGGCTCAACACCTGCTTCCACGTCTCGGGGCGCGCGACCAATTTCCTGATCGATTGCGGCGCGTCGGCTCTGCCGGCGTTGAAGCGGCTCGAGATCGCGCGCGACGACATCGACCTGATCCTGATCACGCATTTCCACGGCGACCATTTCGCCGGGCTGCCGTTTCTGCTGCTCGACGCGCAGTTTTCGCGGCGGATGCGGCCGCTGACCATCGCCGGCCCTGCAGGTATCGAGGCACGGCTCGCCCAGGTGATGGAGGCGCTGTTCGAGCACTCCTCCCGGACCAAACAGCGTTTCGAGCTGGAGGTCGTGGAGCTCGCGCCCGAGCAAAGCAAGACCTTCGGGGCGGTAAGCGTGACGCCCTATCCGGTCGTGCACGGCGAATCCGGAGGTCCCTTCCTCGCCTATCGCGTCGAGGCCGAGGGCCGCACGCTCGCCTACAGTGCCGATACCGAATGGACGGATACGCTCATTCCGCTGGCGCATGGCGCCGACCTTTTCATTGTGGAAGCCTATATGTACGAGAGGGTGGTCAAGAACCATCTCAGCCTGAAGACCTTGGAACGGAATTTGCCGGCCATCGGCGCAAAACGTCTCGTCCTCACCCATATGAGCGACGACATGCTGTCGCGTCTGGACGACATCGAGCACCTCGCCGCCGAAGACGGCATGGTGCTCGTGTTCTGACATGAACGCGCCCGTTCATCCCAGGATCGGCTCCCGCCAGGTATTCACCATCGCCGGACCTGCGATGGTCGCGAACCTCACCACGCCGCTGATCGGCGTGGTCTCGACCACGGCGATCGGACGGCTCGATGACGCCGCCCTGCTCGGCGGCGTCGCGATGGCCTCCGTGATCTTCGACTGCCTGTTCTGGCTGTTCGGCTTCCTGCGCATGAGCACGCTCGCCTTCACCGCACAGGCGCTCGGCGCCGGCGAGGCGCGCGAGCAGACCGTGATCCTGGTGCGCGGCTTCATCGTGGCGGGCCTGGTCGGCGCCGCTCTGATCCTGCTGCAATTGCCGCTGGCCGCCGTGCTGTTCGACCTGATGGGCGGCAGCGAAGGCGTGACACGCGCCGCGAAGACCTATTTCATGATCCGGATCTGGTCCTCGCCCTTCGCCTTCGCCAATTACGTCATTCTCGGATGGCTGGTGGGGCAGGCCCGCGCCAATCCGGCGCTCGGCCTCCAGGTCGTCATCAACCTGATCAACATGGCGGCGACTATCCTGCTGGTGCTGGTCTACGACACCGGCATCGCGGGCGCGGCCATCGCTGCGGTGCTGTCGGAGACGACGGGATTCGTGCTCGGCGTCATTGTCTGCCGCCGATATGCCGTTGGCGGCTTCAAGGTGCCTCGCGCAGTTCTGTTCGATCGCGCAAAGCTGATGCGGCTCCTGGCGGTGAACACCGACATCCTGATCCGCACCGCGGCGCTGATCGCGGTGTTCCTGTTCTTCACCGCCAAGGGCGCGCGTGCCGGCGACGTGACGCTCGCGGCGAATTCCGTGCTCAACAATTTCCTTTTGGTGAGCGCCTTCTTCCTCGACGGCCTCGCCAACGCCGCCCAGCAGCTTTGCGGCCGAAGCTTTGGCGCACGCAACGCAAAGGGCTTTGCGGATTCGACACGGCTGGTGCTGCTGTGGGGGCTCGGCTTCGCGATGGTCGTCGCCGCGCTGTTCGCGACGTTCGGACCTGATATCATCAACGTCATGACCGCGAGCGAGGACGTGCGTCGCGCCGCGCGCGACTTCCTTCCATTCATCGTGCTTGCGCCGATCCCCGGCGTGTTCGCCTTCGGCTTCGACGGCATCTATGTCGGCGCGACCTGGGCGCGCCAGATGCGCAACCTGATGCTGGCGTCGCTCGCGATCTTCCTCATCACCTGGTGGGCGCTGCAGTCCCTCGGCAATGCCGGGCTGTGGTGTGCGCTGATCGCGTTCTACGTGGCACGCGGCGGATTGCAGGGGGCAATGTATCCGGCGTTGTACCGGGCGACGTTCTCGAAATCGTAGCTCGTGTCCCGGACGCGCTGCAGTATGGGCCCCGCCTCTGCAGCGCACCGCTGAAGAAGCGCTGCGTCCGGGGCACGAGACTGCCTTACATGCCCGGCCAGTCTTCCGCCGTCAGCGTCGCCGCATCCGCGCCGACGATCTCGGAGAGCGAATCCCGCCCGGTGCGGAGCAGCGTCGAGGTGAGATCGCGCTTGATCTCGTCGACGAGACCGAGGCCCTTGTAGACCAGCGACGAATAGAGCTGGATCAGGCTGGCGCCGGCGCGGATCTTGGTCAGGGCAGCGCCGCCGGAATCGACGCCGCCGACGCCGATCAGCGGGAATGCGCCCTCGACGCGCACATAGGTCTCCGCGACCATGCGCGTCGACAGGCGGAACAGCGGTCGGCCGGACAAGCCGCCTTGCTCCTTGGCGCGCATCTGCTCGCGCAGCGTGCTCGGCCGCGCGATGGTCGTGTTCGACACGATCATGCCGTCGACCCGGCGCGAGCGCGCGACCTGCACGACGTCGTCGAGCTGGGCAAGGCTCAAATCAGGCGCGATCTTGAGCAGCACCGGCGTGTCGCCGGCCTTCTGGCGCACCCGCTCGCGTGCGTTGATCACCCGCGCAAGGAGCTCGTCGAGCAGCGCGCCTTCCTGCAGATTGCGCAGGCCGGGCGTATTCGGCGAGGAGACATTGACGGTGAAATAGCTCGCGACCGGCGCAAAGGTCTCGATCAGCTTGACGTAGTCGGCGACGCGGTCCGGCGAATCCTTGTTGGCGCCGACATTGACGCCGACGATGCCGCCGTGCTGCGCGCGCGCGGCGAGGCGGCGCAACGCGACATCCGCGCCGTCATTGTTGAAACCCATGCGGTTGATGATGGCTTCGTCGCGCTCCAGGCGAAACAGTCGCGGCCGCGGATTGCCGGCTTGCGGCTTCGGCGTCACCGAGCCGATCTCGACGAAGCCGAAGCCGAGACGCAGCAGCGCATCCGGCACCTCGGCGCTCTTGTCGAAGCCGGCGGCCATGCCGATCGGATTGGGGAAATTGAGCCCGAAGGCGCGCACCGCGAGCTTGGGATCGTCGGCACGCGGCTTGGCCGGCGGCAGGAAGCGGAGGCCCTGGATCGCGAGGCGATGCGCATCCTCCGGATCGAGCCAGCGCAGCACCGGCAGCGAAAAGGCGTCGAAAGCACGGATCACGGCGCAAGCTCCGGAGTGTCGTGGCTGCCGTCGGAGCGCATGTTGAGGTTCATCACCGACAGCACAGCGCCGAAATCGAGCTCGCCATAGAGGTGTGGAAACAGCTCGTCATTGCGCGAGCGCTCCCAGCGCAGCTCGGCTCCGAGCGCGTCGCCGTCGACCTCGACCAGGAACAGCGCGCGCTGCCCGAAATAGTGCTTGCGGAGGGTCTCGGGAACCTGGGCGGCGGTCGAGAAATGGATGAAGCCGTCGCGCGCATCGTCAGCGCTGCCCCGGTAGACACCCTGCCGCTCCGCCTCGCGCCAGGCCGAGGCCGGACAGATTTTGTAGATCTTGACCACCGCTACCGCAGCCCTGTTTGCTCTTTGAGTCTTCTAGGTTTTTTCGCCTCTTGCGGGTCCTCAAAACCCGGGGGCGACCGTAAAGGCCGCCCCCTCCGAACTCAAGGCTTAGAGCCTATTCCGTTCCGATGAAATCGGAGCGGGCTCCAAATCTCCGTTTTGACGCGTTTTCTGGACGCGAACCGGTGTCCGTCCGGGTTGAAAGCGCCTCGCCCGCCGCCTCTTGCGCGAAAAACGGAAAACCGGTTGATTTGAGGACAGTTTTCCTGAGTTGCGACGGGCTGGACCTTCCATGGTCAAACAGGCCAAAGCGCAGAGGATACTGACTCACGACCAGATCTGGGTCGCGCTGGATCGGCTGGCGGAGCGCGCCGGCCTGTCGCCGTCGGGCCTTGCCAAGCGCGCCGGGCTCGATCCCACCACCTTCAACAGGTCCAAGCGCGTCACCTCTGACGGCCGCGAGCGTTGGCCCTCGACCGAATCGATCGCGAAGGCGCTGGCGGCGGCCGGCGCCTCGATCGAGAGCTTTGCGAGGCTGATCGACGACGACGCCGGTCATGGCCGCTCGGTCCCGATGCTCGGCTTCGCGCAGGCCAGCACGAGCGGCGCCTTCGACGAATCCGGCCTTCCCTCGGGAAAGGGCTGGACCGAAACCGCGCTTCCCACCACCGAGAACAGCGACACGTTTGCGCTGGAGATTTCCGGCGATGCGTTCGCCCCCGTTTACCGCGACGGCGACATCGTCCTGGTGTCGCCGGGCGCGCAGATCCGCAAGGGCGATCGCGTGGTGGTGAGAAGCAAGGCGGGTGAGGTGACCATCGCAACGCTGAGGCGCCGTACCGCGAAGGCCCTGGAGCTGCAGTCGCTCGATGCGTCACCGGCCGGACGCACGATGGCCGTCGGGGAGGTGGCGTGGGTCGCGCGGATCGTGTGGACGAGCCAGTGACGGTGCTCGTCGTCAGCGCAAGCTCGGCACGAGCCAGCGAAACAACGCCACGGCCGCCACAGCGCCCAGCATTTCCGCGATGAGGAAGCCGGGGACGTCGATCGGACGAATTCCGGAGAAAGTGTCGGTGAATGCGCGCGCCAGAGCGACTGCTGGATTGGCAAAATCCGTCGCAGTGAACCAGAAGCCGGCTCCAATATAGGCGGCGACCGCGCCCGCAAGAGCGGAGGGCTGCACGCGCGAGCAGGTCCACACCATTCCGATCAGGCCAAACGTGATCAGGAATTCGCTCAGCCATTGCGAATGACCGCTGCGCAGATGGGATGACAGCGAGTAGAGCGGCATGTCGAAAATCGCGTCAGCGATGGCGACGCCGGCGATGGCGCCGGCCAACTGGGCTGGCACATATAATCCGGCGACGCGCGGCGCGATGTCGCCGCGAAATGCCAGTACCAGCGAGATCAGTGGATTGAAATGAGCGCCCGACAACGGCGCGAGCCAGACGATCAGGGCGTAGAGCGCTGCCCCCGTCGAGAGCGCATTTGCGAGCAAGGCCAGAGCGATATTGCCTGCGGCCAGCCTCTCGCCAAGGATACCGGAGCCCACGATCGCGATGAGGAGGTAGGCGGTGCCGAGTCCCTCTGCCACCAGTGACCGCGCGAGGGAAGGTCCGTCATTGCGACCACCGGCATGACGCAATTCGCTCACCGCATTCACGAAACGCCTCACAGCACTTCGAAGATCTTGTAGGCGACCGCGCCCTCGACGAGATAGCCCTTGCCGACACAGACGATGTCATTGAGCCAGGCGTAGCTCTGCGAGCCGGTTTCGAACAGCGGATTGGTGCGGAAGTAATATCGGGCGGGATCGACCTTGGTGCGCCGCGCCGGATCCGCCATCTCGGCGCGCAGAGCCTGCGGCGTCACCCAGCGGCCGCCATACGTCATATAGATCAGCTCGCCATCATGCGTCCGCAGCGACAGGCGGACATCGAGCGTCATGGTGCCATCGGCGCGAAACAAGGCCCAGTCACCGCCGCCCTGCAGCACCTCGCCGCGCAGGCGCGGGCCTTCGAACGATCCCTTGGCTGCGCGGAACAGCACGCGCTGCCCGACGGGACCGGCACCGAAATTGAGGCGCGGATCGAGATCGACGACGATGTCCAGGAGATGCCGGGTCTCGAGATCGCCGACGGATTTGAGGCGGGGATCGGCCATGGTCTCTGGCACTCCTTGATTGTCTCGGATGGACGTCTTGGATGGAATGTGCCGGCTATGCCGCCCGTGGCACATCGCCGAACAGCTTGCGCCGGACCGCGTCGGTCGAGAGGCCGGATTGGGCGCACAGTTCGGAGAGATCGAAGACGAAGCGTTCATGCACGATTTTGTCGTCGCGAAAGGAGAAGGCGATGAACACGGGCAGCTCGGCACGGCGTCCGTTGGGCTCGCCTCCGAAGCGATCGCCCGTCATCGTCATCCGGGCGGTGCCCCAGCAGATCAGCGTATCGGCGGAATTGGCGTGGCCGTCGAGCGTGACGTGATAGTCGGGGAAGGACTTGAAGAAGCGCGTCAGGATGCGCTCGTTTTCGGCGAGACCTTGCACCCTGGTGCCGAAGGCCGGCGTCTCCAGCACCATGTCCGGATGCAGCACCTCCAGCGCCGCAGGAACGTCCTGCCGGCTCTTCGCGATCGCCAGCCGTTCCGCCAGCTCGAACATCCGCCTGCCGTCCATAGGGCACCTCATGACATTCCATATGTCTAATACATACATAATGTATGTTATATGCGGTTTGATACCGACGCGTCAAGCATTAGGTTGCGCGCGATGCGGGCGAAGGATCCTCCAAAGAGCCGTCGGGAAGAGTACAGCGAGGCCACCAGGCAGGCGCTGCTCGATGCCGGACGCGAAGCGTTCGCCGCCAATGGATTTCAGGCGGCGGGCATGGAGGCCATCTCGCGGGCGGCGCGGGTCACGCGCGGTGCGTTCTACCATCACTTCGAGGACAAGAAGGCGCTGTTCGACGCCGTGGTGGTCGCCATGCAGCGCGAGGCGGCCGCCAGAATCGAGGCCGCGGCAAGGGGCGAGCGCAAGATCTGGGACCGTCTCAGCGCCGGCATCGACGCCTATCTCGACGCCTGCGAAGAGCCGGCCTATGCGCGCATCGTCATCCAGGAAGCGCAGGCCGTGCTCGGCGAACCGCGCTATCGCGAGATCGAGGAGACCTATCCGACCGCGCTCCTGATCGCGACGCTGCGGGCGCTGAAGCGCGATGGCGAATTGAATGCGGAGGATGTCGATCTGCTCAGCCGGATGATCGACGCGATGATCTGCAAGATCGGGCTATTGCTCCCCTACGCGGACGATTCCAGGAAGCTGCGCAGAAACGGACAGAAGATCGTCGCGGCGGTATTGGAGACCTTCCGCAACAAGGCGTGAGCCTTCCTGATCCCCGTGATCGCCATTGCGACTCACCGACCCTCTCGCATGGGTTGCGGCCGATATTGCCGGCCCACCTTTATCTTAGGGGAATATGATGAATCGCCGTCATGCCTTGAAGGCCCTCGCGGGTCTCGCGCTCTGTCCGCTGTGCAAGCCGGCCTTTGCCGCCGAAGGCGCGCATTGGAGCTATGAGGGCGTCGGCGGCCCGGCCAAATGGGGCGATCTCGACGCGGCCAACAAGGCCTGTGCGGTCGGCCTGCAGCAATCGCCGATCGACATCGAGGGGACGATCAAGTCGCAATTGCCGGTTCTGAAACTGAATTGGGGCAAGAGCGCCGACACCATCGTCAACAACGGCCACACGATCCAGCTCAATTTCGCCGAGGGCAGCACGTTGATGCTCGGCGACGTCAAGTACAAGCTGCTTCAAGTGCACTTCCACCGGCCGAGCGAGCACATGATCGGCGGCAAGAATTTTCCGATGGAGGCGCATTTCGTCCATCGCACGAGGCCGGCGGGCTCGCCGTGGTCGGCGTGCTGATGGCGAGGGCAGGCCGAACGCGGCCTTCGGCAAGATCGTCAAGACCATGCCGGCGGCGGAAGGCCCGGCGGTGAAGGCCGATGCCGGCATCGATCCGCACGCCATGCTGCCCCAAAAGCTCAGCTATTTCCGCTATCCCGGCTCGCTGACGACGCCGCCGTGCTCGGAGGTGGTCGAATGGCTGCTGCTGACCACCGCGATCCAGGTGTCGGCCACCGACGTCGCCGCATTCGCAAAGCTCTATCCGATGAATGCGCGCCCGGTGCAGAAGGACAACAGGCGCTACGTGCTAAGGTCGATCTGAGCGGGAGTTCGTAGCCCGGATGGAGCGAAGCGCAATCTGGGACGGCTCGTGCATCTGGTGAGAACCCCGGATTGCGGTTCGCTCCATCCGGGCTACACCGGCCTCACGCGCTCCGCGCCAGCGCCCCGTCGATCATGTTGACCGCGTTCTGCACGCCGTACACCGCGACGAAGGAGCCGAAGCGCGGGCCCTTCTCCTGGCCAAGCAGCACCTGGTAGAGCATGTTGAACCAGTCCAGCGTGACGCCGGGGCGGCCGTCCTTGCCCTTCTTGACAGGATCGAGGAACGGCTCGCGGCGGCCGATCTCGTAGACGACGTTCTGGATGTCCTCGGCCGATGCGTCCTGCGCGAGCTGCGACAGCGCATCGCGCAGATCCTGCAGCGCGGCGCGCTCGGTCTCGGTGGGTTCGCGGAACGTCTTCGTCGGCGCGACGAAATCGCGATAATAATTAATGGCATAGCCCACCATCGCATCCAGCTTCGGATGCGTCTGCGGGCTCACGCCGGGACGGTAGCGGCCGATGAAGCCCCACAGCGTCTCGGCATTCTCCGCGTTCGACGACGACACCAGCGTCAGCAGAAGCTGGAACGTCACGGGCATGTCGCCCTTCGGCGGATGGCCGTTGTGGATGTGCCAGACCGGATTGCCGAGCTGTTGCTTGCCGTCCTGCTTGGCAAAACCGTCGATGAATTGCTGGTAGTCGTCGACATTGCGCGGGATGACGTCGAAATAGAGCCGCTTGGCCGCCTTCGGCTCGCGATACATGAACAGCGACAGCGATTCCGGCGAGGCGTAGCGCAGCCATTCGTCGATGGTGAGGCCATTGCCCTTGGACTTCGATATCTTCTGGCCCTTCTCGTCGAGGAAAAGCTCGTAGTTGAAGCCTTCCGGCGGCGTGGCGCCGAGCGCCCGCGCGATGGCACCGGACAGCTTCACCGAGTCGATCAGGTCCTTGCCGGCCATCTCGTAGTCGACGCCGAGCGCGACCCAGCGCATCGCCCAGTCGGCCTTCCATTGGCACTTCACATTGCCGCCGGTGACGGGCGTCTCGACTTCCTGGTTCGTATCGGGATCGACATAGGTCACCGTGCCCGCGGCGACGTCGCGGCGGATCATCGGCACCTGCAGCACGACGCCCGTCGTCTTGCTGATGGGCAGGAACGGCGAATAGGTGGCGCGGCGATCGGGACCCAGCGTCGGCAGGATGATCGCCATCACCTGGTCGTAGGCGGCCAGCATCTTGAGCAGCGTCGCGTCGAAGCGGCCTGATGTGTAGTAGTCGGTCGAGCTCGCGAACTCGTAGTCGAAGCCGAAATGATCCAGAAACGCGCGCAAGCGCGCGTTATTGTGCGCGCCGAACGACGGATATTCGTTCGAGAACGGATCCGGCACCCGCGTCAGCGGCTTGCCGAGATGCGCCGTCAGCATCTCCTTGTTGGGCACGTTGTCGGGCACCTTCCGAAACCCGTCCATGTCGTCGGAGAAGGCGAGCAGGCGTGTCTTGATCTTGTCCTCGGTCAGCACGCGAAAGGCATGCCGCACCATCGAGGTGCGCGCGACCTCGCCGAACGTGCCGATATGCGGCAGGCCTGACGGCCCGTAACCGGTCTCGAACAGCACCTCGTCCTTCGGGCTCTTCTTCAGCCGCGCGACGATGGCCTTCGCCTGCTCGAACGGCCAGGCGTTGGATTGTTCGGCGAGCGCACGCAAATCGCTCGGGTTCATGTCGGGATCGATAACGGACATCAAGAAGGGCCTCCGGGCCGCGGAAAATAGCGATTTCCGGGCAGAATGCAAAAATGGTCTCGGTCGTCATTCCGAGGCGATGGCTAGAACGGGCTCACTGAAAAATACCGCAGCCACAGATCGGTGTAGCGGCCTTTTTCCCAGACGCGGAACAGCGCCCAGTTCAGCGCCTGGCGCAGCACGTCGTTGCCCTTGCGCACGGCGATGCCGATGCCCTCGCCGAAGAAACGACTCTCGACGAAGGGGCCGCCGGAGAAGGCGCAGCAATCGCCGGAATCGGTGCCGTTGATCCAGAACGCGAGCGAGATGGCGTCGCCGAAGATGAAATCGACCTCGCCCTTGCGCAATGCGGCGCGCATCGCGTCGTCGTTGGGGTAGGGATGCAGCTCGGCGTCGGTGAACATGGCCTTGAGATAGGCCTCGTGCGCGGAGCCGGCGATGGCGCCGACCTTCTTGCCCTCGAGATATTCGGGCCGGATCTCCGGCATCACCGCGTCCTTGCGGGAGACGAAGCGCGCCGGCACGCGGTAATAGGGATCGGTGAAGTCGACCCGGGCGCGCAGCTGCGGGCTCACCGCCATCGAGGCAATGATGGCATCGCCCCGGTTGGAGGAGAGCGCATCGACCAGCGTCTCGAAGCGCCGCATCTGCACGGTGCAGGTGACCTTGATCTCCTCGCACAGCGCGCGGGCGAGATCGACATTGAAGCCGGCCGGGTTGCCGTCAGCGCCAGTATAGTTGAACGGCGGGTAGTCGGTCTCGGTCAGGAAGCGGATCACGGTCAGGCGCGACAGGTCCGGCCGTTCCGGTCGTCGCCGCGGATCCCAGAAGCCGGGAACGGCCTGCGGGGCGGCTTGAGGCGCGACCTGCGGCGTGGCCTGAGGTGCCGCCGGGGGCCGCTTGGCGGGAGCCTGAGCCTCGGCCCCGGGCAGGCCTGTGAGCAGGCAGGCGCCGACGGCCAGTGCCGTCAGCAAGCCACGGGCAGATTTGGACGATTTCGCCTGGTGCGATGGAGCCATCGGCCGGAAATGAACGAATTTCAGTGAGATCGGAGGGCCTTATAGACCATCCCACCGGGAACGCGAGCGCGGAATGCGGCCAAGGGGAGGGTGCGCTCCCTTCCCCGCTTGCGGGGGAGGGCGGGGGAGAGGGTGTCTCCTCTTGGCGAGAACCCCTCAATGGAGCGAGCCCCCACCTGGCGCAGGCTGCTTGGCCCTCAGAGATACTTCTTTAAATCCGCCGCCGCCTCTTCCGGCGTCCGCTTCAGGTTAAACGGCGACACGAACCTCCCGTCGCGGTCCATCAGATAGATCAGGGCGGTGTGGTCCATGGTGTAGTCGCCGTCCTTGGTCGGGACCTTCTTGGCGTAGACCCGGTAGGAGCTGATGACCTTTGCGGTCTCGGCGGGGTCGCCGGACAGGCCCTCGAGGTGCGGATCGAAGCTCGACAGATATTCCTTCATGGTCGCCGGCGTATCCCGCTCGGGATCGACCGAGATGAAGACGGCGTTGATCTTGTCGGCATCCTTGCCCAGCGCGCGCAGCACTTCCGAGATCTCGAACAGCGAGGTCGGGCAGACGTCGGGGCAATGGGTGTAGCCGAAGAAGATCAGGGTCGGCTTGCCCTTGAGGTTCTTGTCGGTGACGGCCTTGCCGTTCTGATCGGTGAGTTGGAACGGACCGCCGATCGCGGCCGGCTGCGCCACCTTGCTGACCCCGCCCATGGCCCAGAACATGATCAGGAGCCCGACAACGAGGCTTGCGGCGAAGGCGGTCGCGATCACCAGCGGACGGGTGGCGGAACTCATGAGCGGAAAACTTCCTGTCGCGGATCAGAAGCAGGCGGCGAAACCGGTCCTGATCATTTCGAAGAACATCTGCGTGCCGTAGTGGAACCACAGCGCCAGCGCGCCGAGCACCAGCAGTCCACCGGTCGCCGCGCCCGCCCACAGCAGCACGGATGACGTCCGGCCGGCATTGGGCGAATTGTCCTGTAGGCGATGTGCCGGGTGCAGTGGTTGAGCCATGGCAATGACGGGGCAAAAGCCCGGGTTCCCAACCTTCAGATAAGCGTCAGTCCGCCTGCGGACAAGTCGCCGCCGGCGGGCAGGGCGCCGCTGGCGGCTCAGAACGATCCAGTCAGGTCGAGAACGTCAGCGCAGGAGCTGGCCCCGGGCGGACTCGATCCGGTCCGCCTGCGGGAGAGACCGGCGCGACGGCTTGATTGCCGAGGCCTGCGCGTCGAGGTAGCAGGGCTTGTACATGGCCTGGAGCTGCCTGCCCTTCAGGAAGAGCATGTTCGGGGTGAGGCCGCCGCGCTGGCTGATCCAGCGCCTCACCTGCGACGGGTACATCGCATAGAGCATCTGGGTTGCTTCAATATTGGTGACCGCGCGGCCATTGTTGCCGAAATCCCAGGCCGCGTGGAAGCCAAGCGTCGCGCTCGAGGTCACGCAAATCCGGTCGTGCGGGATAGCGCCGAGGACGATGGTGCAGGCGGAGGCGCAGAGGCCGTCGATGATGACGGTTTCGCCCGACTGACGCAGATCCTGGTATTTGTCGACGTAGGTTCCGATCCGGCCGCCGCGGTCATCCGCGATCCGAACCACCGCGTGAGAAACCCCCATGCCAGCGATCAACAGAACCGCCGCAAGCAACCCCGTCAGAAACTTCATTGGCCCCCGCCCCGGTCGAATTCGAATCTGCGTGTCAGGTGGTGATGCACGGCTAGCGTCCGTCTTAACCGAGGTTTTGTCTAGGCAGGCCGGCTCGCTCGAAACAAATTCAAATCCAGTGTTGCGTCCGCGCTGCACTCGGAGAGTCTCCATCCCAAAGCGGAACAAGTTAATGATGTCTTGCGCGCCCCATACTTGATCTCAGTTACAACCGCTGGCTTCAATCCGGGCAAATACAGGGGAATTCATGGTGGGGGAAAACATGGCTGAAGAGACGGACGTGGTCGTTGTCGGCGCGGGACTATCGGGGCTGGTTGCCGCAACCGAGATCGCCGAGGCGGGCAAGCGCGTGATCCTGGTCGACCAGGAGGGCGAGCAGTCGCTCGGCGGCCAGGCATTCTGGTCGTTCGGCGGATTGTTCCTGGTCGATTCCCCGGAGCAGCGCCGGCTCGGCATCAAGGATTCCTTCGACCTGGCCATGCAGGACTGGGTCGGTGCGGCGGGCTTCGACCGGGACGAGGATTTCTGGCCGCGGCAATGGGCCGAGGCCTATGTGGCGTTCGCGGCCGGCGAGAAGCGCGCCTGGCTGCGGGCCATGGGCCATCGCATCTTTCCGGTGGTCGGCTGGGCCGAGCGCGGCGGCTACGACGCGATGGGCCACGGCAATTCCGTGCCGCGCTTTCACGTCACCTGGGGCACCGGCCCGGGCATCGTCGAGCCGTTCGAGCGCCGCGCGCGCGAGGCCGCCAGCAGCGGCCGGCTGAACTTCCGGTTCCGCCACCGCGTCGACGCGCTCTCGATCACCAACGGCATGGTGGATGGCGTCAGCGGCGCCATCCTCGCGCCTGACAATATCGAGCGCGGAAAGAGCTCCTCGCGCAACGTGGTCGGTGAGTTCGCGCTGAAGGCGCAGGCCGTGATCGTGGCCTCCGGCGGCATCGGCGGCAATCACGAGCTGGTCCGGCAGCACTGGCCGAAGCGGCTTGGCGATCCCCCGAAATTCATGATCTCCGGCGTGCCCGAACATGTCGATGGCCGCATGATCGGCATCACGGAGAAATCAGGCGCGCGCCTGATCAATCGCGACCGCATGTGGCATTATGTCGAGGGCATCCGGAATTGGTCGCCGATCTGGCCGCGCCACGGCATCCGCATCCTGCCCGGACCCTCCTCGATGTGGTTCGACGCAACAGGGACGCGGCTGCCGGCGCCGCTCTTCCCCGGCTCAGACACGCTCGGCCAGCTCAAATACATCATGTCGACGGGCTATGATTATTCCTGGTTCATCCTGACCCAGAGCATCATCAAGAAGGAGTTTGCGCTGTCGGGCTCGGAACAGAACCCCGATCTGACCGGCAAGAGCTGGCGCATGACCTTGCGCCGCGCCACCAACAAGGGCGCGCCGGCGCCGGTGGAAGCGTTCAAAAGCCATGGTGTCGACTTCATCGTACGCGACAAGATCGACGACCTTGTTGCGGAGATGAACAAGCTTGCCGGCAGCGACCTTCTCAAGCTCGAGCACATCAGGATGCAGATCGAGGCGCGCGACCGCGAGATCGCCAATCCCTACGTCAAGGACGCGCAGGTGATGAACATCCACAATGCGCGCCGCTATATCGGCGACAAGTTGATCCGAACCGCCTCCCCGCACCGCATCCTCGACCCCGCGCATGGGCCGCTGATCGCGGTGAAGCTCAACATCCTCACCCGCAAGACGCTGGGCGGCTTCGAGACCGATCTCGATTCCCGTGTGTTCGGCGCGGAGGGACGCGTCATTCCCGGCCTCTATGCGGTCGGCGAAGCCGCCGGCTTTGGCGGCGGCGGCGTACACGGCTATCGCTCGCTGGAGGGTACTTTCCTCGGCGGCTGCCTGTTCTCGGGCCGCAATGCGGGACGTGCCGCGGCCAAAGCGGTGGGCTAGATCCATGCGGTGGTGGATGCTGTGCATCGGCGCGCTGGTCGCGGTATTGGCCGCCGCTTCGGCCGCATCCGCCGAGACCATCGACGTTGGCGGCGTGAAGCGTTCCTACACCACGCAACTGCCGGCCAAAAAGCCTGCCGCGCTGGTGGTCGTGCTGCACGGCAAGACCCAGCGCGGCGCCGACATGATCGCGCGGACGGGGTGGCCGCAGGTCGCCAAACGCGAAGGTTTTGCCGTGGTGTTTCCCGACGGGCTCAACCACGCCTGGGCCGATGCGCGGACCAAGGCGGGACCTGCCCTGCGCGGCCCACCGGTGGGGACCGATGACGTCGCCTTCATCGCCAAGCTCGTCGAAAAGCTGGTGGCCGACGGCACGGCCGATGCAGAGCGCGTCTATGTCGCCGGCCTCTCCAATGGCGGCGCCATGGCGATGACGCTGGTTTGCGCCCGCGCCGATCTGTTTGCCGCGGGCGCGAGCGTGATCATGAATCTCACCGACGAGGCCGCGGTCACCTGTCATCCGTCCCGGCCGCTGCCGATGCTGCTCATGAACGGCACGGCCGATCCGCTGGTGCCTTATGAGGGCGGACGCGGATCGAGCTATTATGCCGCGGACGGATTCTGGTCGACCGACGAGACACTGGCGTTCTGGCGCAAGCTCAATGGCTGCGAGACGGGTGACGCCAGCGTGTCCGATCTACCCGACAGGAACGTTGCGGATCAATCCACGGTCACGCGGATCACCTCGCGCTGCCCGCCCGGGCACGACGTCATGCTCTATCGCATCAACCAGGGCGGCCACCGCATGCCCGGCTTCGCCCCGGATGCCCGCTTCCCAAGGGTCGCAACCAAGTTGCTCGGCCCGCAGAACGGCGACATCGACGGCGCCGAGACGATCTGGTCGTTCTTCAGCCAGTCTCGTTGAGCGGGCAGCGCATGCACCCCGGGGGTGGCAGAGCGCGGGTCGCTGGGCTAGACAGGGCCGCCATTCCAGTGAGGAGATCCCCAATGAGCATTGAACGTTTCGAAACCGGCCCGCGCATGAGCCAGGTCGTCGTGCACGGCAACACCGTTTATCTCGCCGGCGTCGTCGCGAACAAAGCCGCCGGCGAAAGCGTGACGAAGCAGACCCAGGACATCCTGGCGACCATCGACGGCCATCTCGCCAAGGCCGGCACCGACAAGTCGAAGCTGCTTTCGGCCACGATCTACATCACCGACATGAAGACGTTCGGCGAGATGAATGCGGTGTGGGACGCCTGGGTCTCGCCGGGCAACACCCCGGCGCGCGCCACCGTCGAAGCCAAGCTGGCGGCGCCGCAATACACCGTCGAGATCATGGTCATTGCGGCGAAGTGATTTCGCGAAAACTTCACGCGCGTTGATGACCTCCCAGGTAATCGATCAACGCGCGTGAACCTTCGATAGTCAGGTCAGCCGGACAACACGGCGCCATCGAAGGAGAGTACCATGACCGACCCCGTCACCATCGCCCGCCGCTACATTGAGCTCTGGAACGAGCGCACGGCCGGCCGGCGCCGCGAGCTGCTCAGCGAAAACTGGACCGCGGATGCGAGCTATGTCGATCCCCTGATGAAGGGCGATGGCCGCGACGGCATCGAGGCGCTGATCGCAGGCGTGCAGCAGCGCTTTCCGGATTTCAAGTTCAGCCTGATCGGTGAGCCCAACGGCTATGGCGAGCACGTCCGTTTTTCCTGGGGCCTTGGTCCCGACGGCACCGATAGCCCTATCAAGGGCACCGATTTTGCCGTGCTAAAGGACGGCCGCATCAGAAGCGTGACCGGATTTCTCGATCAGGTGCCGGCCGGGGCGTGAGGCCGCTCGCCGTCCTCGCCGCACGTGCGGGAGGGGAACTGCGTTTGGACCTTCACAAGAGGTCGTCATGCCCGGCTTGTCCCGGGCATCAACGTTCTCCGTGAGCCGTCGGAAGGCGTGGATGGCCGGGACAAGCCCGGCCATGACGATGCGGAGACTATCGTCGCCCCAATGTACAGGCTCACACGCGATTGGTCTGCCACGGACGGATGGTCGAACCCCTCGACGAAGCCATCCCCACGGCTTACCTGTCATGCCGTGCCGCCCCGTACTCTCCAAACATCGGCCGAGCCGGCCGCGCTGCTGCCTCGCCGCTTCCAGCAATGGTTCGCGGGCCGCGGCTGGTCGCCGCGTGCGCATCAATTGGCGCTGCTGGAGAAGGCGCGCGAGGACGCCAGCGCGCTGCTGATCGCACCGACCGGCGCCGGCAAGACGCTGGCGGGATTTCTGCCCACGCTGGTGGAACTGTCGATGCAGCCGATCGAGCGGGAGGCGGGTGAGAAGAGAAGCCTCGTCTCCACCGGCCGCAGCGTGCAACGGACGGGTGGCCTGCACACGCTCTACATCTCGCCGCTGAAAGCGCTCGCCGTCGATATCGCGCGCAATCTGGAGCGGCCGGTCGCCGAGATGAGCCTGCCGATCAAGGTCGAGACCCGCACCGGCGACACGCCGGTGTCGCGGCGGCAGCGGCAGCGGCGCTATCCGCCGGACGTGTTGCTGACGACGCCCGAGCAGCTCGCGCTGCTGCTCTCCTCCGACGACGCGCCGTTCCTGTTCTCCTCCCTGAAGCGCATCGTGCTCGACGAGCTGCATGCACTGGTGACGTCCAAGCGCGGCGATTTGCTTTCGCTGGGCCTTGCGCGGTTGTGGCGGCTCGCGCCGCAGATGCGCGCGATCGGCCTGTCGGCAACCGTGGCCGAGCCGGATCAGCTCGCGCGTTTCCTGGTGCCCCAGCCGGGCGGCAAGCAAGCCGCCGCCGACATCGTCGTCGCCGGCGGTGCGGCCCCGCCCGAGGTCGAGATGCTCGACACGCGCGAGCGCCTGCCCTGGGCCGGCCATAGCGCGCGCCATGCGCTCCCTGAAATCTACGAGCTGATCAAGGCCAACAAGACCACGCTGGTCTTCGTCAATACCCGCAGCCAGGCCGAGATGCTGTTCCAGAATCTCTGGAGCATGAACGACGACGGCCTCGCCATCGCGCTGCATCACGGCTCCCTCGACGTCGCCCAGCGCCGCAAGGTCGAGGACGCGATGTCGGCGGGACGCTTGCGCGGCGTGGTCTGCACATCCTCGCTCGACCTCGGCGTCGACTGGGGCGATGTCGATCTCGTCGTCAATATCGGCGCGCCAAAGGGCTCCTCGCGCCTGATGCAGCGCATTGGTCGCGCCAATCACCGCCTCGACGAGGCCTCGCGCGCGGTGCTGGTGCCGGCCAACCGTTTTGAAGTGCTGGAGTGCCGCGTCGCCATCGACGCGATCGCCGAGAACGCGCAGGATACGCCGCCGTTGCGCACCGGTGGCCTCGACGTGCTGGCCCAGCATGTGCTGGGCTGTGCCTGCGGCGAGCCGTTCCTCTCCGATGAACTTTATGCCGAGATTCGCACCGCAGCCCCCTACGCCGACCTGTCGCGGCAGGATTTCGACGACGTCGTCGATTTCGTGGCGTCCGGGGGCTACGCACTGAAGACCTACGAGCGCTTCGCCCGCATCAAGCAGGACAAGGAGGGACGCTGGCGCGTCGCCAATCCCAAGGTGCGGCAGAGCTACCGCATGAATGTCGGCACCATCGTCGAGGACGACATGCTGAAGGTGCGGCTGGTGCGCTCACGCGGCGGGAGGCAGGGAGAAGCGGGCGGCTCGACCGGCGTGATCGCGCGCGGCGGCAGGTTGCTCGGCGAGATCGAGGAAGCCTTCATCGAGGGCCTGAGCGCCGGCGATACCTTCGTGTTCTCGGGCGAGGTGGTGCGCTACGAGACCCTGGTCGAGGACCAGGTCTATGTCTCGCGCGCGCATGACAAGGACCCGAAAGTGCCGTCCTATATGGGCGGCAAGTTTCCGCTCTCGACCTATCTCGCCGAACGCGTGCGCCGGCTGCTCGATGACGGCCGCGCGTGGGGCGCATTGCCGGAACAGGTGCGCGACTGGCTGTCGCTGCAAAAGGACGTCTCGCAGGTGCCGGCCGTGCGCGAGCTTCTGGTCGAGAGTTTTCCGCGTGCCAACAAGCACTATCTGGTCTGCTACCCCTTCGAGGGACGCCTCGCGCATCAAACCCTCGGCATGCTGCTGACGCGGCGCCTCGAGCGCGCCCGCGCGCGGCCGCTCGGCTTCGTCGCCAATGAATATGCGGTGGCGATCTGGGGGCTTGGAGATCTCTCCTTCATGATCCGCGACGGCCGGGTCGACCTCAATGCGCTGTTCGACCCCGACATGCTCGGCGACGATCTCGAGGCGTGGCTCGCGGAATCCGCGCTGATGAAGCGCACGTTCCGCAACTGCGCGATCATCTCCGGCCTGATCGCGCGCCGCCACACCGGCGAGGAGAAGAGCCGCCGTCAGGTGCTGTTCTCGACCGATCTCGTCTATGACGTGTTGCGCAAGCATCAGGCCGATCACGTCCTCCTGCGTGCCGCGCGCGCCGACGCTGCCACCGGTTTGCTCGACCTGCGCCGCCTCGGCGACATGCTCGCCCGCATCCACGGCCGCATCACGCACCGGGAACTCGATCGCGTCTCTCCGCTGGCCGTGCCCGTGATGCTGGAAATCGGCCGCGAGTCAGTTTATGGCGAAGCGGCTGACGAGCTTTTGGCCGAAGCCGCCGACGAGCTCGTCAAAGAGGCGATGGATAGAAGCGGGTAAGACGTGACGGCAGGCGCGCAAGTTTCGGGGGATGTCGACGACATGCGCGTGTCCACAGTCACCATCCGCGATGTGACTTTCGCCGCCGATCTCTCCGGCGCTTTGTTCTGGGAAGAGCAGCGCCTGCTCGTCGTCTCCGATCTGCATCTGGAAAAAGGGTCCAGCTTCGCCGCTCGCGGCGTGCTGCTGCCGCCTTACGATACCGTCGCGACGCTCGGCCGTCTCGCTGCTGCCATCTCCCGCCATGATCCGCGCACCGTCATCGCGCTCGGCGACAGCTTTCACGACCGCAGGGCGCATGAGCGGTTGTCGCCGGACGACCGCGATGCCGTCGCCGCGCTCCAGACCGGCCGCGACTGGATCTGGATCTCCGGCAATCACGATCCGATGCTGCCCCGCGATCTCGGCGGCACCGTCGCGGGCGAGGTCTCGGTCGGCGCGATCACCTTTCGTCACGAGCCCACCGGCGCCCACGGCGAGATCGCGGGCCATCTCCATCCCAAGGCGCGCGTCTCCGCGCGCGGCCGCTCGATGGAGCGCCGCTGCTTCGCTTCCGACGGGATGCGCGCGGTGATGCCGGCGTTCGGCGCTTACGCCGGCGGCCTCAGCATCCGCGATGCTGCATTTGCAAAGATCTTTCCGGCCAATTGTTTTGTCGCCCATCTCCTGGGCGATCGCCGGGTCCACGCCATCGCGGCCTCGCGCTGCTGCTGAGATTTCAGCCCTGCTCTGGAACAAATTAAGAACACTTTAGCAAGTCTTTGATATATCATAGTGATTCGGCGCATTGCCGACACAATATCTAGCGTCTGTCAGACTTTGCGAGGACTAGATGTCCACCATCGCCTTCGATCAATTCGCCCTCACCCGGATCGCCGATTTTGCGCGCTCGCTGTCGCGGCTGCATCAGGCCGCGCGGCGCCAGAGGATCGACGACGATCAGTTCGACCGCGAGTTCAACGCGGTGTGCCAGTCGATCTGGGGCTACACCATCGACGACGTCAGCGATGATCTGTTCTCGACTGAGGATCATCTGTTTCTCGACACGCTGGACGAAGCGCATGCGCGCATCTTCGCAGCCGAGCAGGGCTACGACCTCGTCGGCGAGGCTGGCATGCTGACGGATTGGTGGGGCTTCTGCTGGATGATCCTGGCTGAGAAGCGCGGTCTCCTGACGCCGGACAACCGGGCCGCCGCGCGCGCGGCGATCGAGGAGAAATATCTGGCGGCGCCGAATGTGATCGGGGTGATCATCGGGAGATAATCGTCTTGTGTCCCGGACGCTGCGCAACGCGCCGCGTCCGGGACGCGAGAGCGAGTTATTCCAATCCCGCGCGTTTCGCCGGCTTCTGTGTCTTCGGCACCGTCACATCGGGCAGCGCCTCGCGCACGATCTCAGGCGAGGTCGGCGCATCCGCGGACACCGTCTCCGCCCGCACGGGCGCCACCTTCATCTCGCCGAGACGTGCGCGGACCTGGGCGGTGAGGCCGGGATAGGAGGCAACCGGGGTGAAGTCCGCCGCCTGGTCGTTGCCGACGCGGATGCCGGTATAGGCGACGAGGCCGTCAGTGGTGGCGATCACATCGCCGGCCTTCAGCGAGGAGTCCAGCGCCAGATCGACCGGCGCAAGCCCGACCGGCTCGCGACCGTTGCAGGTGCAGTCGGCGCGTAACGCCTTGCGGTAGGCGAACGCGTTCTCGCTGTCGGCGTAGCGCTCGCCGGTCTGCGACGCGGCACCGTCGATTGAGGAGCCGAAATAGACCTTGGTCGCGCTGGCAGGACAGAACGCCTGACACATCTGTGCCGGCGAGGCGAGGCCGCGCATCAGCGGAAAGTATTTGCCGTCGCAGCTGCGCACGCAGAAGGCAGGGCCCGAGCCGCCAGCCGCGGCTGACCGCGTCGGAGGCACATAATGCGGGGTCGCGGCATCTTGCTGGCCGGTGAAGGGATCGGCGTAGGAGTTCGCCTGTTGCGGCACCTCGCGCCGCGGCCGTTGCTGTTGCATGCCGCCGAACAAGAAATCGAACAGGCCTTCGGCCGAAACCGGGGCGGGAGCCGCAAGCAGTGGTGCTGCGAGGGTGGCGGCTACAAGCATCGCGCGACGCCGCCGGCGCGCATGGGACAGAACTGTACGCAACGCTCACTCCACCCGACGCTACTGAACTGGCCGAGACCCCAGGGCCTCAGCACATGATTCACCATAAGGCGGGATGGTAAATGAGCGGTTGAGGGGGAGTTGATCTCGTGCCCCGAACGCAGCGCCCGGGACACGAGAGGCATCACGCCTTCAAGAATTCCGACGCCTTGTACAGCGAGCGGAACGGCAGGCCGGCCGCACCGAACGTATCGGTGGCACCTTCCTCGCGGTCGACCATGGTCAGGACCAGCACCACATTGGCGCCGGCCTCGCGCACCGATTCCACCGCCTTCATCGCCGAGCCGCCCGTGGTGGTGACGTCCTCGACGATCACGACGCGCTTGCCTTCCAGCGTCTCGCCTTTTGGCAGACCTTCGATCGCGAGCTTGGCGCCGTGCTCCTTCGGCTTCTTGCGCACGAAGAAGGCAGCGATCGGATGGCCCTTGATCCAGGAGATCTGCGCCAGCGCGCCGGCGAGCGGCACGGCGCCCATCTCGAGGCCGCCGATGAAATCGAGATTGTCGTCCTTCAGTGCCTCATAGGTCAGCTCGGCGAGGAGGGTCGCTCCCTCGGGGTCGAGCATGGTCGGCTTGAGATTGAAGTAGAAATCGCTCTTGCGGCCCGACGCGAGCGTCACCTCGCCGCGGCCGAAGGAGCGCCGGCGGATGATTTCGAACAGGCGGGCGCGGGAGGCAGATTTCGACACGGCGGTCCCTCGAACAGCTTTTTGGAGGAGGCGGAATTTATCCGCGACGGCCGCGACATTCCAGAGGGGGCGTCCCTCGTCAACAGGGATCGGCCATCCCCGGCTGCCGGTTGTGGGGCTGCGACCTTATGGAGTAGGTGGAGGCCGAACCTGTCAGGGGCAAGGAAACAACGCATGACCATCGAGCTGCACACCTGGAACACGCCGAACGGCCGCAAGATCTCGGTCGCGCTGGAGGAGATGGGGCTGCCCTACAAGGTGGTTCCGGTGAACATCACCAAGGGCGAGCAGATGGCGCCGGAGTTCCTGAAGCTGTCCCCGAACAACAAGATCCCCGCGATCGTCGACCCCGAGGGCCCCGACGGCAAGCCGGTCAGCATCTTCGAATCAGGCGCGATCCTGCTCTATCTCGGTGAAAAGACCGGCAAATTCCTGCCGAAATCACTTGGCGCACGGATTCCGGTCTACGAATGGCTGATGTGGCAGATGGGCGGCTTCGGTCCGATGCCGGGCCAAGTGCACCATTTCATCGCACTCGAGAACGAGGAGGACCGCGCCTACGGCTTGAAGCGCTACATGGCCGAGACGCGCCGGCTCTACGGCGTGCTCGACCGCCGCCTGGAGGGGCGCGACTTCGTTGCCGGCGACCTGTCGATTGCCGATTTTGCCATCCTGGGCTGGGCCTGGCGCCACCCGCGCCACAAGGTCGAGCTGGCGGACTTCCCCAACGTCAAGCGTTGGTATGAGGCCCTGATGGCCCGTCCAGCGGTGAAACGGGGCATGGATGCGAAGTTGGATTGAGGGGCGCTCTTACCCTCCCCTGGAGGGGGAGGGTCGGCGCGTAGCGCCGGGGTGGGGTGATCTCTCCACACCAATACTGTTGGACGGGGAGGGGCCGTCACCCCACCCCGCTACGCATTCCGCTTCGCTGCATGCGTATCGACCCTCCCCCTTCAGGAGAGGGTAAGAGAAACTCTCACACCTTCTTCGCTTCCACCGCCATCCGCACCGCGAGCCCGGCCAGCACGGTGCCCATCAACCAGCGCTGCACCAGCATCCAGCTCGGCCGGTTTGCCAGGAACAACGCGATCGATCCGGCGGCCAGCGCGATCATCGCGTTGACACTGACGCTGATCGCGATCTGGATCGCGCCCAGCACCACCGACTGGGTCAGCACGCTGCCGGCGGCGGGATCGATGAATTGCGGCAGCAGCGCCAGATAGAGCATCGCGATCTTCGGGTTGAGCAGGTTGGTGACGAAGCCCATCGCGAACAATTTGCGCGGGCTGTCGATGGCGAGCTTCCGGACCTGGAACGGCGAGCGGCCGCCCGGCTTCACCGCCTGCCAGGCCAGCCAGAGCAGATAACCGGCACCCGCAAGGCGCAGCGCGTCATAGGCAAAGGGAATCGCAAGCAGCAGCGCCGTGATGCCGAACGCCGCGCACAGCATGTAGAACACGAAGCCGAGCGCCACGCCGCCGAGCGAGACGATGCCGGCCGCGGGGCCCTGCGTGATCGAGCGTGAGATCAGGTAGATCATGTTCGGTCCGGGCGTGAGCACGAGACCGAGGCAGACGAGGGCGAAGCCGAGCAGGGCGGGGGTATGGGGCATGGGCGAACCGGTGCGAGGATGGTTCGGTTCTAATATGCGGGGGATCGCACGACCACCGCGCAATTGCTCGGAGAGCAATTGAGGGCCGGTCAGAATCATGCCCCATGGTGGTCCCGGCCCATGCGCAATTGCGCATGATGCCGGGAGGACACTGTGAGTGGCGCTAGTGCGCCTCGTCCCAATTATTGGCCGCTCGTGCGTCGACGTGCAGCGGCACCGAGAGCAGCACGGCGGGGAACGGCGCGTCCTGCATCACGTGCTGCACGACGGGGAGCGTCGCCTCGACCTCGGCGTCGGGCACCTCGAAGATCAGCTCATCGTGCACCTGGAGCAGCATCTGCGCCGACAGCTTCTTCTCGGCGAGCGCGTCCTCCACGCGCGTCATGGCGCGGCGGATGATGTCGGCCGCGGTGCCCTGGAGCCGGGCGTTGATCGCGGCGCGCTCGTTGAAGGCGCGCACCGAGGCGTTGGACGCCTTGATGTCGGGATAGTGCATCTTCCGGCCGAACAGCGTGGTGACGTAGCCGTGGCTGCGGCAGAAATCGCGCGTCTCGTCCATATAGGCGCGGATGCCGGGGAAGCGCTCGAAATATTTCTTGATGTAGGCCGAGGCTTCCTCGCGGGCGATGCCGAGCTGGTTGGCGAGGCCGAACGCCGAGATGCCGTAGATGATGCCGAAATTGATCGCCTTGGCGCGGCGGCGGATTTCGCTGGGCATGCCCTTGATCGGCACGCCGAACATTTCCGACGCCGTCATGGCGTGAATGTCGAGCCCGTCGCGGAACGCCTGCTTCAGCACGGGAATGTCGGCGATCTCGGCAAGCAGCCGCAGCTCGATCTGCGAATAGTCGGCGGAGACGAGCTTGTGCCCGGGCGTGGCAATGAAGGCGCGGCGAATCTTGCGGCCATCCTCGGTACGAACAGGGATGTTCTGCAGGTTCGGCTCGTTCGACGACAGTCGGCCCGTCGTGGTCGCGGCCAGCGCGTAGGTGGTGTGCACGCGATGGGTCTGCGGATTGACATAGGTCGGCAGGGCGTCCGTGTAGGTCGATTTCAGCTTCGAGACCTGGCGCCACTCCAGGATCTTTCTCGGGAAGTCGTGGCCCTGTTCGGCAAGCTCGTCCAGCACCTGGGCGGTGGTCGACCATGCGCCGGTTTTCGTCTTGGTGCCGCCTGACAATCCCATCTTGCCGAACAGGATGTCGCCGATCTGCTTGGGGCTGCCGACATTGACCGGCTCGCCCGCGATCTCCTGGATCTCGGCCTCGACGCGCGCCGCCGTCTGGGCAAAGTCGCCGGAAAGACGCGACAGCACCTGACGATCGATCGAGATACCGCGCCGCTCCATGCGCGCAAGCACCGCAACCAGCGGCCGCTCCAGCGTCTCGTAAGCCGCGGTCATGTGCTCTGCGACGAGGCGCGGCTTCAGCACGTGCCAGACGCGCAAGGCGACGTCGGCGCCCTCGGCCGACAGCGCCGCGGCCTTGTCGATCGGCACCTGGTCGAAGGTGATCTTGCCCTTGCCGCTGCCGAGCAGCTCATTTTCCTTCAGCATGGCATGACCGAACCAGCGCTCCGACAGCGAGTCCAGCGCATGCGAGCCGCGGCCGGCATCGAGCACGTAGGAGATCAGGAGCGCATCGTCGATATTGCGCAAAATGATGCCGTGCTGCGCCAGCATCACGGCGGTGAACTTGACGTCGAAGCCGATCTTGAGGACGCCTGATGATTCCAGCACCGGCCGCAGCGCTTGAATCGCCTCTTCATGCTTGACCTGGTCGGGCGCAAGGCCGGCGTCGAACAGGCCGGCACCGCCGCCGGACTGCTTGTGCGCCAGCGGCACGTAGCAGGCATCGTTCGGCGCCAGCGCCAGCGCTATGCCGCAGAGATCGGCCTGCATCGGATCGATGGAGTTTGCCTTGATCTCGATCGCGACATGGCCGGCGTCATGAATGCGCGCGACGAATGCGTTGAGCTCCTTGAGCGTCTTGATCGTCTGATACTTGCCCCGATCGACGGGGAGCTTGCGCATGGCGTCTTCGCGCGCGGCAGCCAGCGAGATCGGCGCGCCCTTCAGGCTGGCGCCCTTGTCGCCCTTGTCGCCGCCCGTCGGGCCAGCTGCGGGGGCGGCGAAGAGATCGCCGGACGCCTCGGACGTTCTTGCTTTCGATGCGCCCTCGCCGGATCTGGCGGCGCTGCTGTTGCTGGCATCGGCGTCGACATTGGCGGGATCGATCTGCGAATAGTCGGCGACGCGGCGCGTCAAGGTGGTGAATTCCATCGCCTTCAGGAAGGAGATCAGCTTGCGCGCGTCGGGCTCGTGGACGGCGAGGTCGTCGAGCGGCACGTCCAGCTTGACCTTGTCGTCGAGCAGCACGAGTTTTCGCGAGATCCGCGCCTTCTCCGCGTTCTCGAGCAGCGCCTCGCGCCGCTTGGGCTGCTTGATCTCCCCGGCACGGAACAACAATTGGTCGAGGTCACCATATTCGGTGATCAGCTGCGCCGCGGTCTTGATGCCGATGCCGGGCACGCCGGGCACGTTGTCGGTGGAATCGCCGGCCAGCGCCTGCACTTCTACGACCTTGTTCGGCGGCACGCCGAATTTCTCGATCACCTCGGGGATGCCGATGCGGCGGTCCTTCATGGTGTCGTACATGGTGACGCAATCGGTCACGAGCTGCATCAGATCCTTGTCGGAGGATACGATCGTCGCGCTCGCGCCGCGCTCGCAGGCCTCGCGCACATAGGTCGCGATGAGGTCGTCAGCCTCGAAGCCGCCTTGTTCCAGGCAGGGCAGGTCGAAGGCGCGCACCGCCTCGCGGATCAGCGCGAATTGCGGGATCAGGTCGTCAGGTGCCGGCGGCCGGTGCGCCTTGTATTCGGGGTAGATCGCGTTGCGGAAGGTGACCTCCGACTTGTCGAACACGATGGCGAGGTGCGTCGGCCGGTTGTCCTCCGGCATGTCGCGCAGCAGCTTCCACAGCATGTTGCAGAAGCCGAGCACCGCATTGACCTGCAGCCCGTCGGACTTGCGGTTCAACGGCGGCAGCGCGTGGTAGGCGCGGAAGATATAGGAGGAACCGTCCACCAGGAACACGTGGTCGCCCTTGCCGGCGGCCTTGGCCGCAACAGGTTTGGCGGCAGCTGTCGCGGCGGGCTTGCTCTCGGCGGCGGCCTTGCTTTCAGTGGCAGGCTTGGGCGCAGCAGCTTTGGCGGAGGTCTTCGGGGAGGTCTTGGGCATGGCCGCAATGTATGAATTTTTGCGGGCTTTGACAGCCTCAGGCCGCGAGTTTTTACGACGTTGCCGCCGCTATCCCCACTGTCATTCCCCGGCTTGACCGGGGAATCCAGTATGCCGCGGCCTATCGGTCGACGACGACTGTCTCTGGGATACTGGGTCCCCCGCAAGCCGGGCGACGCCACCGAGGGTGCGGCTACTCCGCCGCCTGCAACGCCGGCCCCGTCTTCTTCGGCGCGATCCAGAGCGCGTCAGGCCGCTCGAACAGGAAGCGGGCATTGAACTGCAAGGCGGCCCGCCAGATCGCAATCGCACCGATCACGCCGGCGACGGTGACGATCAGCGAAACCGTGCCGATGTCGGGAATAATGCCGGTGCGCAGCAGCAGCGTCCGTGTCGCCGCCATCGGCAGGAAGAAGGCGAGATAGATCACGATCGAATGTTCGCCGCAGAAGCGCAGGAAATTCATCCATCGGGCGCGCGCGAGCAGCGTGCCCATCGTGATGATCGCGCAGGCGCCGGCAAAGCCGAGCACGAGCGAGACGATCTTCCATTCGCTGGCCCCGAGCACGACGAGGCCGGCATTGACCAGCGCCCAGATCGCGAGCGCTGCGAGCGCAAACGCGGGATGCTTCCGCGCGCGGTCCGACAGTGCGAACACCCACGGCGCGAACAGATAGCCCGAATAGAAATAGACGAAGCGCGAGCAGAACTCGTCGATGACGGTCCACCCTGTCGTGATGCGTGCCGTCTCCAGCGCGGCGGCGACGAGCCAGATCGCCAGCGGCGGGATCTTGCGTGTCAGTTTTGTGACGACGAAGAAGATCGGCAGCAGATAGATGAACCACAGCGTGCCGAACGGCTCGATGAAGGATTCCAGATACAAGAGGCCGACGTCACGCCAACCCGTCTGCGCCGCGAACGCCGGCGCCTTGAAGCCGAACTGGATTGTCACCCAGACGACATAAAAATAGGCGAAATGTACCACCTTGCGATCGAGATAGGTTCGCCAGTCCCGGTCGATCACCAGTGCCAGGAACAGGCCCGAGATCAGGAAGAAATCCGGCATCCGGAACGGCTTTGCGAAGGCGACGGCGACATGCATGAAGCCGGTCTGCCCTGCGGCGAGCTCGACCCCCAGCACCGAATGCATCATCACGACCATGATGATGCAAATGCCCTTGGCGTAGTCGACCCAGTCGACACGCGCGGCAGAAGCGGCTCTGGCGCTTCCGCTCCCCGCGATTGTGCCTGATGGTGCCATGGTGTCCTTTTTCGAGGCGCCTTTCGCCTGTCCTGTTCGGGTGTGGGGCAGTGTGGGGCCCCAGGGGTTTCCGACTTCTTTACCGGTTCAATTCCTATGCCGCTTTTTTGTCTGCGGACTGTTCCCTCCCCTCGGGAAAATGCTAAACCGCCCCGCGTCGGGATTTCGTTAACCAATCTGAAACAGGGATCTTCATGCGCATCGCGATGATCGGCACGGGCTATGTGGGATTGGTGTCCGGGGCCTGCTTTGCGGATTTCGGTCACGACGTCACCTGCGTCGACAAGGACGAGAAGAAGATCGCCAGTCTTCATCGCGGCGAGATCCCGATCTACGAGCCCGGGCTCGACGCGCTTGTTGCGACCAACGTCAAGGCCAAGCGACTCGACTTCACCACCGACTTGTCCAAGCCGGTTGCGGATGCCGATGCCGTCTTCATCGCGGTCGGCACGCCCTCGCGCCGCGGCGACGGCCACGCCGATCTGACCTACGTGTATGCCGCAGCGCGCGAGATCGCGCAGTCGCTGACCGGCTTTACCGTCGTGGTGACGAAGTCGACCGTGCCTGTGGGCACCGGCGACGAGGTCGAGCGCATCATCCGCGAGACCAATCCCAACGCCGACGTCGTGGTCGCCTCGAACCCCGAGTTCCTGCGCGAGGGTGCGGCGATCCGCGACTTCAAGTTTCCCGATCGCGTCGTGGTCGGCACCTCCGACGAGCGCGGCCGCAAGGTGATGGGCGACGTCTACCGGCCGCTGTCGCTGAACCAGGCGCCGCTGATGTTCACCGAACGTCGCACCGCCGAGATGATCAAATACGCCGCCAACGCGTTCCTCGCGACCAAGATCACCTTCATCAACGAGATCGCCGATCTCTCCGAAAAGGCCGGCGCCAACGTTCAGGAGGTCGCGCGCGGCATTGGCCTGGACAATCGCATCGGCACCAAGTTCCTGCATGCGGGTCCCGGCTTTGGCGGCTCGTGCTTCCCGAAGGACACCAAGGCTCTGATCAAGATCGCGCAGGATTACGATGTGTCGCTGCGCATCGTCGAATCCGTGTTGGCCGTGAACGAGAACCGCAAGCGCGCGATGGCGCGCAAGGTGAGCCAGGCGCTCGGCGGCAATCTGCGCGGCAAGACCGTCGCCGTGCTCGGCCTCACCTTCAAGCCCGACACCGACGACATGCGCGATGCGCCGTCGATCCCGCTGGTCACGGGCCTGATCGACATGGGCGCAAAGGTGAAGGCGTTCGACCCCGTCGGCATGGAGCAGGCAAAAAGCGAGCTGCCTGACATCACCTATTGCGAGGACGCCTATTCCTGCGCGCAAGGCGCCGATGCGCTCGTCATCGTCACCGAATGGATCCAGTTCCGCGCGCTCGATCTCGACCGGCTGAAGACCGTGATGGCGCAGCCCGTCGTCGTCGACTTGCGCAACATCTACCGTCCCGAGGACATGAAAGCCGCCGGCTTCACCTATGACAGCGTCGGCCGCCCGCCGGTGCAGGGCTGACGATCCTCCATTGCGAACGATTCGTCATGGCCGGGCTTGTCCCGGCCATCCACGTCTTGTTCACTGCCAGATGAAAGAACGTGGATGCCCGGGACTAGCCCTGGCATGACGACGGGATGATTTCTTGCCCCGCAGCTTCGACACGCCCCTGCCGATCGATGCCGTGCTCGACGATCTGTCGCGCACGCTGGAAGCCAGTAACGCCGCGGTGCTGGTGGCGCCGCCGGGGGCCGGCAAGACCACGCGCGTGCCGCTGGCTTTGCTCGATGCGCCCTGGGCGAAGGGCAAGAAGATCATCGTCCTGGAGCCGCGCCGCATCGCTGCGCGCGCCAGCGCCGATCGTATGGCCAAATCGCTCGGCGAGCGCGCCGGCGAGACCGTCGGCTATCGTGTGCGGTTCGGCTCGAAGATCTCGCGCGCCACCCGCATCGAGGTGGTGACCGAGGGCATCTTCACCCGCCAGATCCTCGATGATCCCGAACTCTCCGGCGTCGCAGCCATCCTGTTCGACGAATTCCACGAGCGTTCGCTCGATGCCGACATGGGCCTCGCGCTGGCCCGTGATGCGCAGACCGGCCTGCGCGAGGATCTGCGCATCCTCGTGATGTCGGCGACGCTCGACGGTGCGCGCGTGGCAAGACTGCTCGGCAAAGCGCCCGTCGTCGAGAGCGAAGGCCGCGCCTTTCCGGTCGAGACGCGCTATCTCGGCCGCAAGGCGGACGCGCCGGTGGAGCGACAGATGGCGGAAGCGATCGCCTCCGCGCTGCGCGCCGATGGCGGCTCGGTTCTGGCATTCCTGCCGGGTGCCGCCGAAATCCGCCGCACCCAGAATTTCCTCTCCGAGCGCGTGCAGGACGCCTCGATCGAGATCGTGCCGCTGTTCGGTGCGCTCGATGCCGCCGTGCAGGACCGAGCCATCGCGCCGGCACCCAAGGGCACGCGCAAGGTGGTGCTGGCGACATCGATCGCGGAGACCTCGCTGACGATCGAAGGCGTGCGCATCGTAGTCGATTCCGGTCTTGCCCGCGTTCCGCGCTACGAGCCGGACATCGGGCTGACCCGGCTCGAGACCGTGCGTGCGTCGCGTGCGGCGGTGGATCAGCGCCGCGGCCGCGCCGGCCGCACCGAGCCGGGTGTCTGCTACCGGCTCTGGGACGAGCCGCAGACGGCCTCGCTCGCGCCCTACACCCAGCCGGAAATCCTCAGCGCCGATCTGTCATCGCTGGTGCTCGATCTCGCGCAATGGGGCGTCACTGATCCCGCCGCGCTGTCGTTCCTCGATCCGCCGCCCGCGCCGGCCTGGAAGGAAGCCAAAAGCCTGCTCACCGAGCTCAACGCGCTCGATGGTGACGGCCGCATCACCGCGGAAGGCAAGAGCCTGCGCGCGCTGGCGCTGCCGCCGCGGCTGGCGCGCATGATCGTGGATTCGCATCGTGCCGGCGAGGGCGAAGCTGCCGCCGAGATCGCCGCGATCATCACCGAGCGCGGGCTTGGCGGCGACAGCGTCGATCTCGAGCACCGCCGCGATCAGTTCCGCCGCGACCGCTCGCCGCGCGCCTCCAGCGCGCGTGATCTGGCGCGGCGCTGGGCCTCGCAAGTGGCAGCTTCAGAGAAAGCGGGACCGCAGGAGGATCTCTCGACGGGCCTGATGCTCGCCTACGCGTTCCCGGACCGTGTCGCGCGTAACCGTGGCAATGGCAGTTTCGTACTTGCCAACGGCCGCGGCGCCGCCGTCGAGCAGACCTCATCACTGGCCCGTGCACCCTACATCGCGATCGGCGAGATGACGGGAACGGCGGCGAGCGGGCGCATCCTGCTCGCCGCGCAAATTACCGAGGGCGAGATCGAGCGGCATTTCGCCGAGCATGTCGAGACCGCCGACGAGATCTCGTTCGATCGCGGCGCGATGGCGCTGCGCGCGCGGCGCAAGCGTGTGCTGCACGCCATCACGCTCTCCGAGGCGACACTGGCCGTGTCGCCCTCGGAAGATACCGCGCGCATCTTCGCCGACGGATTAATCGCCGCCGGCCTCGACCGGCTGCCCTGGTCGAAGGCGGCCAAGCAATGGCGCGACCGCGTGATGTTCCTGCGCAGGGCCGAGGGCGGCAGCTGGCCCGACCTGTCGGATGACGGATTGATCGCGCGGCGCGACGATTGGCTGGTGCCTGCGCTCTACGACAAGATCGCGCTGAAGGAGATCTCGCCGGGGGATCTCTCCGACGCGCTGATGGCGCTGCTGCCGTGGGAGATGCGCGCGCGGCTCGACCGCGAGGCGCCGACGCATTTCGAGGCGCCGACCGGAAGCGTGCTCGCGATCGACTATGAGGCCGAGCAGGGACCGACCATCGCGGTGCGGCTGCAGGAATTGTTCGGACTCAACACCCATCCCTCGATCGCGGCCGGCAAGGTGCCGCTGGTGCTGGAGCTGTTATCGCCGGCACAGCGCCCGGTGCAGGTGACGCGTGATCTCCCGGGCTTCTGGCGCGGCAGCTACGCCGCCGTGCGCTCCGACCTGCGCGGCCGCTACCCGCGCCATCCCTGGCCGGACGATCCGGCCAGTGCAGTGCCGACCCGCCGGGCAAAGCCGCGCGGGACGTGACTGCCTAAGGCGTCATGGCCGGGCATGACGCGCGGTGAGGGGTTCTGCGCGGTCGCATTAACCCTCCGCTCATCCTTTTCGCCAAAATGTCACCATCCAGGCCGCGGCGTCACTCGCGGCCCGGCGTGTCGCGTGGTGAAATCGGGCTTTCGGCTCGGAAGTGGTGTAATGCGTAACATTATGATTTTCGCGGCCGTCATGATCGGCCTCGGCACCTTCATGGCCCAGATTGCGGACAAGATGAGCTCGGCGTCCGCCACGTCAGCGCCGCGCACGACGGTTGCGGTGGCTGCTGCGGCACCAACCGGCGGCCGCAGCCTTGCCATTTCCCGCGACGGCCGTGGTCATTTCCAGACCGAGGGCAGGATCGAAGGTCAGCGCATCGGTTTCATGGTCGACACCGGCGCCTCCGTGGTTGCGTTGAATGAGACCTCGGCCGCACGGTTCGGCTTGCGTCCCTCGCGCAGCGAGTACAACGCCACCGTCTCCACTGCCAACGGCACCATCAAGGCCGCCCGCACCCGCATCGCCATGCTCGATGTCGGCGGCCTCATCGTGCGAGACGTCGATGCCATGGTGCTGCCGGACGCGGCGCTGTCGGAGAACCTGCTCGGCCTCTCCTTCCTCTCCCGCCTCAAGCGCTTCGAATACGCCAACGGCCAGATGGTGCTGGAGCAGTAGGCGGAGCTTTCCGCGCATAGGCACCGTCCATTTCAAATGAGATTTCTTTGCGTCGACCGCCCTCGCGGTAACGCTTCTTCGTTACCAAACTGCCGCAATTAGCGGCCATAAGCCTTCAATCCCGCCTTTCGTTGCGGCCTGGCATTCGCTAAGGCTGCATCAGATCTTGCCCCCATTTCACGAGACCGTCGCAATGTTCCCGAAGCCGAAATCCGTATTGTTGCCCAACACCTACGCCTTCGAATCCGAGCCGATGGTGAAGCCGACCGGCTTTCGCGAATACGACGCGCGCTGGTTGTTCCAGAAGGAAATCAACCTGATGGGTGTGCAGGCGCTCGGCATGGGGCTGGGCGCGCTGATTGCCGAGCTTGGCGTCAAGCAGGAGATCGTCACCGGGCATGATTTCCGCGGCTATTCGGCCTCGATCAAATATGCGCTGATCTCCGGCCTGATGGCGGCGGGTTGCAAGGTGCACGACATCGGGCTCGCGGTGACGCCGATGGCCTATTTCGCGCAGTTCGATCTCGACGTGCCCTGCGTCGCCATGGTCACGGCCTCGCACAACGACAATGGCTGGACCGGCGTCAAGATGGGCGCCAACCGTCCGCTGACCTTCGGCCCCGACGAGATGACGCGGCTCAAGGAGATCGTGCTGAACGCCGATTTCAAGAACAAGGCCGGCGGCGCCTACCAATTCCACGAGAACTATCCGGCGCGCTATATCGCCGATCTCACCAATCGCCCTAAGCTCAAGCGCAAGCTCAAGGTGGTCGCGGCCTGCGGCAATGGCACCGCCGGCGCGTTCGCGCCGCAGGTGCTGGAGGCGATCGGCTGCGAGGTGATCCCGCTCGACACCGAACTCGATCACACCTTCCCGAAATACAATCCGAATCCGGAAGACATGGAGATGCTGCACGCGATCCGCGACGCGGTGCTGCATCACAAGGCCGATGTCGGCCTCGGCTTCGACGGTGACGGCGACCGGTGCGGCGTCGTCGACAATACCGGCGAGGAGATTTTTGCCGACAAGGTCGGCGTGATGCTCGCGCGCGACATGTCGGCGATCCACAAGGACGCGCAGTTCATCGTCGACGTGAAGTCGACCGGCCTGTTCGTCACTGATCCCGTGCTGCAGAAGCAGGGCGCGAAGGTTGCCTATTGGAAGACCGGCCATTCCTACATGAAGCGCCGCACCAACGAGACCGGTGCACTCGCGGGCTTCGAGAAGTCGGGCCACTTCTTCTTCAACAAGCCCTATGGCCGCGGCTATGACGACGGTCTGGTGTCGGCGATCGCGATCTGCGACATGCTCGACCGCGCGCCGGGCAAGTCGATGGCGGACCTGAAGAACGCGCTGCCGAAGACATGGTCGTCGCCGACCATGTCGCCGCACTGTGCCGACGAGACCAAATACGGCGTCATCGACGCCGTGGTGAAGCACTTCGAGGACCTGCAGGCCAAGGGCGCCAAGATCGGCGGCCAGTCGATCCGCGATCTCGTCACCGTCAACGGCGTGCGCGTCACGGTCGAGGACGGCAGTTGGGGCCTGGTGCGCGCCTCCTCTAACAAGCCAGAGCTCGTCGTCGTGGTCGAAAGCCCGGTCTCCGAGCAGCGCATGCACGACATGTTCGAGATGGTGAACAGCGTGCTGCGCACGCATCCCGAGGTGGGCGAGTACAATCAGAAGATCTGAGCGCTTGCGCGCTCAGCCTTCCGGCGGACCGAACAGCGCGCGGAGCTTTGCACCTGCGCCGCGCGCCTTCCAGGCATCGCTCAGCATCGCGACCCATTCGCCGAGCGCGATTCGGAACGGATTGTAGGACGGCGTGCGGCCGACGAGGCCGAAGCGAAGCGGCTGATCCGACGGCCGCTCGGCAAAGGTGCCGAACAGGCGGTCGAACACGATCAGGACGCCTCCGTAGTTCTTGTCGAGGCATGGCTCGTTGCAGGCATGGTGCACGCGATGATGGCTGGGCGTGTTCAGCACCCGTTCCAGTATGCCGAGCTTCGGCGCGAATTCGCTGTGAATGAAGAACTGATAGAGCAGGTTGATGCCGAGCATCGCCACGATCGCGAGCGGATGAAATCCGATCAGCGCCAGCGGCAGGAAGAACAGGAAATTGCCCGAGATGTTTCCTGTCCAGCCGAGCCGGATCGCCGCGGTTAAATTCAGCCGCGTGGTCGAGTGATGGACCGCATGCGTCGCCCACATCCAGCGGATGCGATGCGAGGCGCGATGTTGCCAGTAATAGAGAAACTCGCTGCCGACGAATAATCCGGCGAGTGCGAGCGGTGCTGTTTGCGCAAAGTCGAGCAGCCGGTGCTCGTACAGGAATGCGAACGGAATGGCGAGGATGCCGGCCTCCAGCGCGCGCAGCAGGTTCTGTCCCAATGCCACGCCAAAAGACGCGACGCTCTCGCGCCAGTCGTAGGTGTCTCGATGCGCCAGGCGGCCGATGCCGTATTCGAGCAGCATCAGGCCGAGCGCGGTTGCGAGGATCACGCTCTTGAGCGCCGGATCGAGCAGGAGCGAAGCGTAGCCCACGTTCTCCTCCTATTTCGGCGCTACGCCGGCGCCAGCGGCACTGTTGCGCAGCGCCTGGGCGCGGGGCAGCGCTTGGGCGCAGGACGAGGTGAGCTGACCAGCATGGGATTGCAGGCAGGCGAGGACGCGGCCGCCGCCCGGCGTGACGGTGCCGCAGAGCTTGTCGAGGTCGGTGCGGCAGGCCTGCATCAGGCTCCTCGCTTCGCTGCGCATCTGCGGCGTGATCTGCGTCTGTAGCTGGGTCTGGGCGAGCGCGGAGGTCGAGATCGTGACGCCGAGGGCGACGACGGTTGCGATTCGCGGCAGTGAGATGGGATGGAAGATCGATGACACGGTGATGGTCCTTTCTGATCAGGCAAGGCTGGCCGTCGCCGCGCGGGCCGGCTGGCGCGGCGACGGCGGCGCGGCGTCAGCGCGAGATTGTGCCGGTGCGGGTGTAGGTTCTGCCGGCCGGGCCCGTGCGGGTGACGTTGCGCGTGCAGCTCCCGTTGGCGCAGGCGCCGCTCGCGGTGACGGTGGACGTGCCGCGCGGGCCGCTCGCGGTCCCCGATCGCGTCCAGGCATTGGCGTCGGCCGCAGCGGCAACCGCAAAGGTGCCGATGACGAGGGAAGTGAGGAAGAACTTGCTCATGGTCGTCGTCTCCGTGTGAGGCTGCCGGGAGCGGGAGCCGTGCGGAGGAGACTGGACGGACGGCGTCGGTGCCGCATGACCGGGACGAAACGATAGTTATGGCTTTGTCGGACGCACGTAACAGTATGTAACAACCGCGCCGCCGCTCTTGCGTGCGGCGTGCCGTCGGCCAAAATGCCGACCATGAACACGCATCCGGCCACGATTCTCATGGTGGAAGACGATCCCGAGATCAGCCGCCTCGTCGCCGATTTCATGCGGCGCGAGGGGTTCGAGGTCGCCTGCGTCGCCGACGGCAAGGCGATGGATTCCATGCTGCAGCGCCTGCGGCCCGACCTCGTCATCCTTGATTTGATGCTGCCGGGCGAGGACGGGCTTTCGATCTGCCGCCGCTTGCGGGCCGACGATTCCATCCCGATCCTGATGCTGACCGCCAAGAGCGACGAGATCGATCGCGTGGTCGGCCTCGAAATGGGCGCCGACGATTACCTGACGAAGCCGTTCGGTCCGCGCGAACTGCTGGCGCGGGTTCGCGCCATCCTGCGCCGGGCCAACGGTGCACCGTCAAAGCCGCTGGTCCGGCGCTTCGCGTTCGACCGCTTCGTGATCGATCTCGATGCGCGCAGTGTCGAGACGACCGAGGCCGAGGCGTCTGAGCTGCAATTGACGAGCGCCGAGTTCGACCTGCTCGGCTGCTTCGTGCAGCGGCCGCGAAGGGTGCTCACGCGCGACCAGATCCTCGACTGGACCCGCGGTCGTTCGGCCGAGCCGTTCGATCGCACCGTCGACATGCTGATCTCGCGGCTGCGCCGCAAGCTCGATGGCGCCAGCCCCGGCTCCAACCTGATCACCACGGTGCGCAACGGCGGCTATCTGTTCACCGCCTCCGTGAAGCAGGTGTCGTGATGCTGCGCGTGACGCTGGCCGCGCGGCTCGCCCTGATCGGGCTGGTGGGGTTCATCCTGGTGAGTACCGTGGTCGTTGCGATCTTCTACCGGACGACGCTCCGCGAGAACGAGCTGGCACGGCCTTCGCCCGCGCGTCTCGATGCGCTGGCCACGCTCTTGGAGCGAACGGCCGCCGGTTCACGGCAGGCCGTGCTCGATGCGGTGTCTTCGCCGCAGTTCACGGTGCGCATCGTGCCGACGGGCGCGCCGGTCGGCGGCGAGACGCCGCCACCGCAGCAGGAGCTGCGCGAGACCTATGCGGCCGGCCTTGCGGGCCGCCCCGTCGAGATCGTGCCGCCGTCCGATCATCGGAGCGGCCGGGCATTTCCCCGCCTCGCGCGGCTGATGGCCAACGCGGTCGAATTCCGTATTGGCCTCCGCGGCGGCGAATTGCTGATCATCGATGCCTATACCCGCCTGCCGGTCACCCCGTTCGGCCTGCCCGTCGGCTTCGGTGCGGGCGTGTTCGGCTCGATCGTGGCTCTGCTGGCGCTGCTCGTCATGCAGCGTGAGACGCGGCCGCTGGCACGGTTGGCCGCCGCGGTCGATCGCGTTGACCTGTCGGCCGATCCGCCGCCGCTGCCGGACGCACGGCGCAGCGCCCCGGAGATCCGCGCCGTCATCGCCGCGTTCAACCGCTTGCAGGGGCGGCTCGCGGAGATGCTACGCGCGCGCATGACGCTGGTTGGCGGCATCGCGCATGACGTCAGGACCTTTGCGACACGGCTGCGGCTGCGCGTCGAGCACATCCCCGACGATGCCGAGCGGCAGCGAGCGATAGCCGATATCGATGACATGATCCGGCTGCTCGACGACGCCCTGTTGTCGACGCGGGCCGGCGCCGGCGGCCTGTCGCAGGAGATGATCGAGCTCCCCGCGCTGATCGCTGCCGAGGTGCACGATCGGCGCGTTCAGGGCGCGGCAATCGACCTGGTTCGCGATGAGACTGGGCGGAATGTGGTGGTGCTCGGTGACAGGCTGGCGCTGCGACGGATCTTCGCGAACATCTTCGACAACGCGCTGGTCTATGGCCATGCCGCGCATGTGGCGATTGCGGTGAAGGACGGAGCTCTCGTCGTGTCCATCGACGACGAGGGACCCGGCGTTCCCGCCGATCAGCGGCAGACCGTGCTGGAACCGTTCCACCGCCTGGAGAAGTCGCGTAATCGCGCGACCGGCGGTGCCGGTCTCGGCCTCGCTGTGGTCCGCAATCTGGTGGAGGCCCATGGCGGAACGATCGAGATCGTTGCGGCCCCGGGCGGAGGCACGCGCGTCAACGTCACGTTGCCGGTGTTTCGGCCGGCTTAGAGCGCTTTCGAACGACGTGGATACCGGTTTGCGTGACGAAAACGCGAGAGGACAAAAATCCCGGGACTCGGCTCGGATTCGATCAGAACCGACAATGCTCCAAGCGTCAGGCCGCCACCACCGCCGGGATCGGCAGTGCGGTGACCGACTTGATCTTCTCCATCGCGAAGCGCGAGGTGACGTTCTTCAGCGGTACGGCGCTGATCAGCTTCTTGTAGAACACGTCATAAGCCTGCATGTCCGCGACCACGACGCGCAGCATGTAATCGACGTCGCCGGCCATGCGATAGAACTCCATCACCTCGGGCATGGCGCTGACGGCTTCGGCGAACTTCTTCAGCCAGGCGTCGGAATGGTCGGAGCTCTCGACCGACACGAACACGGAGATGCCGAGCCCGATCTTGTTCTGGTCGACGAGGGCGACGCGCTTGATGATCACGCCATCGGCCTCCAGCCGCTGGATGCGCTTCCAGCAGGGGGTCGAGGACAGGCCGACGCGGTCGCCGATCTCGGCGACGGACAGCGAGGCATCCTCCTGGAGCACCATCAGAATCTTGCGGTCAATGGCATCGAGGCGGCGGCTGGTCTCGGGGATCTGGACAGCGACATCGGTCATTTGAAGAACTTTGTTCCATTTCAGGGGCCAATTTCCCTGATATAGAGAAAATCTTTCCACGGCAAGCCCAGAATCTCGGCGCGAGAGTAGAATCGCTCTACGGCACGTCGCGCAAAAGCCCTTCAACTTCAATGCGTTGTGGGGCCGCCAGGCCACCGCCATGGCGGGTGCATTTCAGCGCCGCGGCCGCCGCGGCGAATCGCAGCGCCTCCCGCAGTGCGTCGCCCTCGGCGAGACCAAGCGTGAAGGCGCCATGGAAGACGTCGCCAGCTCCGAGCGTATCGACCGCCCGGACCGGGAAGGCCGGTGTCTCCTCCAGCTCGCCCGCCTCGTTCAGCCAGATCGTGCCGCGCGGACCGCGGGTCGCGGCGAGGAAGGCGGGCGTCAGCTTGGCGAGACGCCTCAAGGCCTCGCCGTCATCAGTGACGCCGGCCGTCTCCTGCACCTGCTCGCTGGCGAACAGCAGGTGCGAGGCCGCTTTGAGCAGGCCGTCCTGCAACGACATCGCGCGGTCGACGCCAACGATGACGGGAATGCCCCGCCGGCGTGCCTCGGTGCAGAGGGAGATCGCGAACCCCGCGCAGCGGCTCTCGACGAGGACAGCCCGACAATCGTCGAGCAACTCGTCGGTCTCGGGCAGCTTGACCGTCCAGAGAACAGGATCGCGATAGATGGTCAGCGTCCGCTCGCCCGTCGCGTCGATGATGATCGCCGAGACCGGCGTGCTCACGCCGGGCAAGCGCACGATATGGCTGGTCTCGATGCCTTCGGCGGCCATGCGTTCGAGGATGAAGTCGCTCGACGTCTCGCGAGCATCACCCATCGGTCCCGCGAAAGCGACGCGGCCGCCGAGTCGGGCGATCGCGATGGCCGCGTTGAGCGCGTTGCCACCGCAGATCTCGGCGAGATGCGTGGCGTTGGCCTTGCTGCCGCGTACGGGCACCGCCTCGACCCGGAAGGTCAGGTCGCGGACGGGAATGCCGATGCAGAGAATGCGCGGCGCGGCCTCAGATAGCGCCATCGGCGGTCAGCTCTTGTCGTGCACCCAGCGGCCGAGCAGGTGATGGGCGATGGCGAAGGGATGCGGGCCGGCGAGCCCGTCCGGATGCGTCCGTGTCAGCATCAAGGCGGCCTCCTCGCGGGTGAACCAGCGCGCGTCCTCCAGCTCGGTGCGGTCGACCACGATGTCCTCGCTCACGGCCCGCGCGCTGCAGCCGATCATCAGCGACGACGGATAGGGCCAGGGCTGGGTCATGTAATACTGCACGTCGGTGCAGATGATGCCGGACTCTTCGAGGATCTCGCGGCGCACGGCGTCCTCGATGGTCTCGGCGGCCTCGACGAAGCCGGCGAGGCATGAATACATGCCCGGCGGAAACTGCTTCTGGCGGCCGAGCAGGCACTTGTCGCCGGAGGCGACGTGCATGATCACGACAGGGTCAGTCCGCGGGAAATGCTCGGCCTTGCAAGCCGGGCACTCGCGCTTCCAGCCGCCTTCCTTCATCGCGCTGCGCGTGCCGCAATTGGCGCAATAGCCGTGGCGCTGGTGCCAGCTCACCATCGACTTCGCCATCGCGATCGCCGAGAGCTCCTCTGGGGGAATCGCACCCTGCATCGCCATGCCGCGCAGCTCGGTCAGGGTATAGTCCTCGCGTCCCACCAGTTTCTCGGCGGTCGCCTGCGACAGGCCCATGCCGAACATCGCAGCGCCGTCACGCAGACCGAGGAAGATCGTGCCGGGATTGGCCCCGCACTTCAGCGCCTCGTCGATCGAGAGCCGCGCGCGGATCTTGTCGCCCTCGCGCTTCACCAGGAGCGAGTCGCGGTAGACGACATAGGCGCGCGAGGTCGGCTTCTGCTCCATCGCGAACAGCTTCTCGTCGTCGCGGCGCAGATGCGCGGCGCGGTCGAGAATGTTGGTGACGAAGGCCGGCCGCCCCAGCGGAAATGCGTCGAATGCTGACATTATCGTTCTTTCAACCCAACCAGATCTTGCGGCGAAGTGCGCTGATGAAATTCTGAACCTCCGCGGCGTCATGCGCCAACGGCGGCATCACGCCCCAGACCGGTCGCGGCCAGGCGGCGTCACTGGTGCGGCGTGCGATGATGTGAACGTGAAGCTGCGGCACGAGATTGCCGAGCGCGGCGACATTGAGCTTGTCGCATTTGGTGATCTCCTTCAGCGCGCGCGACACGCGTGAGATCTCCGTCATCAGTTGCGCCTGCTGTACCTCGTCGAGATCGATGATCTCGACCGCGTCGGGGCGCCGCGGCACCAGCAGCAGCCAGGGATAATGCGCATCCTTGATGACCAGCACCTTCGACAGCGGCAAATCGCCGATATCGATGGTGTCGTCTTTCAGGCGGGAATGCAGCGACCAGGCGGGTTCGGGCATAAAGACTTCTCTGGATTGATTCCTACCGTCGCAGAGACCTCGCTCTCAGACAACATCCGTATGCGCCGTGGTCCGTATGCGCCCGGACCCGGCCAGCCCCGCGCTTCCCTGCTCGGAAAACGGACCCCGAGAGGAAACGGAGCGGTTCGGGCCTGGAAGGGCCCAGCGGCTGCGGAACAGCCGTACACCCGGCTTGCTTTCCGGTCCTTTTGGCCCCAAATAGGGACCGGGAGATTGGCGGTGGACGAGCCACTCGCCAACCGGGTCAGGTCCGGAAGGAAGCAGCCCTAACGAGGTCCGGATCGGGTCGCTCGTCAGTCTCCTACCTGTTTTTCGAGCGAACCAGCGCCGGCGGCACCAGCCGCCAGCGTGCTCCTTTCCGCAAAACCCGGCCAAGAGACATTTCATTGCGGATCGACCGATGACCGACGCTGGCGCCCCTCCAAACCCCGACAGCGCCGGCCAAGCCGGCAACACGCCCTACCGGGTGCTGGCGCGCAAATACCGCCCCTCCAGCTTTGATGATCTGATCGGCCAGGAGGCAGTGGTCCGCACCGTCTCCAATGCGTTCGAAACCGGGCGCATTCCGCAGGCCTGGATCCTCACCGGCGTCCGCGGCGTCGGCAAGACCACTACCGCGCGCATTTTGGCCCGTGCGCTCAACTACGAGATGCCGGATGGTTCGGTGAAGGGCCCGACCATCCACATGCCGACCCTGGGTGTGCATTGCCAAGCGATCATGGAAAGCCGGCACATGGACGTGCTGGAGATGGACGCGGCGTCGCATACCGGCGTCGACGACGTTCGCCAGATCAATGACAGCGTGCGATATGCGCCGGCCAGCGCGCGCTACAAGGTCTACATCATCGACGAAGTCCACATGCTGTCGACGGCGGCATTCAACGCCTTCCTGAAGACGCTGGAGGAGCCGCCGGAACACGCCAAATTCGTGTTTGCGACGACCGAGATCCGCAAAGTTCCGGTCACGGTGCTGTCGCGCTGCCAGCGTTTCGATCTTCGCCGCGTCGAGGCGGACGTGCTGATGAAGCACCTCGCCAACATTGCCACGAAAGAAAATGTTGAGATCGAGCCGGAGGCGCTCGGCATCATCGCGCGCGCCGCCGAAGGTTCTGTGCGCGATTCGCTGTCGCTGCTCGACCAGGCGATCGCGCATGCCGCCGGGCAGGTGAGGGCCGACGCCGTCAGGCAGATGCTGGGGCTCGCCGACCGCACCCGCGTCATCGACCTCTTCGAGTCGCTGGCGCGCGGCGACATCGCCGCGGCCTTCAAGGAGTTCCGCGATCAATACGACGTCGGCGCCGACCCGATCGTCGTGCTTTCGGACCTCGCCGAGTTCGTCAATTTCGTCACCCGCGTGAAGATCGTTCCCGCGACCGCCGACAACGTCGCCTATGGCGAAACCGAGCGCGTGCGCGCAAAGGAATTCGCCTCGAAAATCTCGATGCGCGTGCTGTCGCGGATGTGGCAGATGCTGCTCAAGGGCATCACCGAGGTGCAGGCCGCCACACGTCCCGCTGCCGCCGCCGAGATGGTGCTGGTGCGGATCGCCTATGTCGCCGACCTGCCGACGCCGGACGAAGCGATCAAGATGCTGGAGCAGAACGGCGGTGGCTCGCCGGTCGTGAGCGGGGGCGGTGCCGCCCGCAGCAGTGCGCCGGCCGCGCCGGTGGCCTCCGCGGCGCCAGTTCGTATGCCGGCATCCTCGCCGTCCTCGTTTGGCGGTGGCGGAGCCCGGCCGCAGATGGCGGCGCCGGCGCCGGATCCGCAAGCTGCCGCGCCCGTGCTGCGCGTCACCAGCTTCACTCAGCTCGTCGCACTCGCCGGGCAGAAGCGCGACATCATGACCAAGAGCGCGCTCGAAGGCGACATGCGCCTCGTCCGTTTCGAGGAGGGCCGGCTGGAGGTCGCGCTGGAGCCGAACGCCTCCAAGACCATGATCTCCGAGCTCGCGAAGAAATTCGAGCTGTGGACCGGACGGCGCTGGACCGTGATCGTCTCGAACGAGGCGGGCCAGCCGACGCTGCGCTCGGTGAACCAGGCCGCCAAGCAGGAGCATGCGCGTACCGCGGAGGCCGATCCGCGCGTGCGGGAGGTGCTGTCGCGCTTTCCCGGTGCGAAGGTCGTCGAGGTCCGCAGGCTTGCCCCCGAGGCGCCGGAAACCAATATCAATGCAGACTATGGCAGCGACGATCCGCCCGACGATTCCGACGGCGACGATCTCTAGGCCTCTTTCAAGGACAAGCACCCATGGCTGATTTTCTCGGCATGATGAAGCAGGCGGCACAGCTGCAATCCAAGATGCAGGAGTTGCAGGAGCAACTCGCCAACGTGGAAGTCGAGGGCATCTCCGGCGGCGGCCTCGTCGCCGTGCGCATGACCGCGAAGATGGACGTCAAGGCCGTCAAGATCGATCCCTCGCTGATGAAGCCGGAAGAGCGCGAGGTGCTGGAAGACCTGCTCGTCACCGCCATGGGCGATGCGCGCCGCAAGGCGGAGACCGCGATGCAGGAGAAGATGCAGGCTCTCACCGGTGGGCTCGGCCTGCCGCCGGGGTTGTTCGGCCAGTAATATGGGCGCTGTTGCAGGTCCCGAAATCGAACGGCTGGTCCAGCTGCTCGCACGGCTGCCGGGCCTCGGTCCGCGCTCGGCGCGGCGCGCGGCGCTGCATCTGATCAAGAAGCGCGAAGCATTGATGATGCCGTTGTCCTCGGCCATGCAGGTCGCGCTGGACAAGGTCCAAGTCTGCAAGACCTGCGGCAACATCGACACGCAAAATCCCTGCACCGTCTGCACCGATCCGAAGCGCGACCCATCCATCATCGTCGTCGTCGCCGACGTTGCCGACCTCTGGGCGCTGGAACGGGCCAATGCGACCCAGGGGCGCTATCACGTGCTGGGCGCGACATTGTCGCCGCTCGATGGCGTCGGCCCGCAGGATCTGACCATCGACGCGCTGGTCGCGCGCGCCCATGATTCGCAGGTGCACGAAATCATCCTGGCGCTGAATGCGACGGTCGACGGCCAGACCACGGCGCACTACATCACCGACCTGCTTCAGGATGCCAATGTGAAGGTGACGCGGCTCGCCCATGGGGTTCCGGTCGGCGGCGAGCTTGATTATCTCGATGAAGGTACGCTATCCGCAGCGATGCGGCAGCGGACCCTGTTCTAGCCATCCCAGAGATCTCACGGAACGGACGACATGACGAAACTTTTCGCCACACGATTGGCTTTGGTCGCGACGATGGCGATGCTGGTGAGCCCGGCCATCTCCGCGCAGCAGGGCGAAGAGGCGGCGCCGCCGTCCAAGCCCGGCAAGCCGATCAACGCCGGCGACGTGCTGTCGGGCGAGTTGAACGCGATGAAAGTTCGCGACGTCAAGAAGGCCGGCAAGCGGATCGCGATGTACCAGATCACTTCCGAGCCGCGCCGCCTGCCTGCGCCGAACGGGCTGTGCAATCTCGAGACCGGGCCGGAGACCTTCCAACTGGTCACCTCCAGCGACGCGCAGGCCACGCAGTTGAAATCCTTCGTCGGCAAGGAAATCTCGGTCAAGGTCGACGAGATCGCCTGCGCCAGCGATCCCGGCCAGATGAGCGAAGCCGTGGTCACGAAATGGAGCCTGATCAAGAAGCAGTAGGAGGCCGATGAGCTGCCGTAGGGTGGGCAAAGGCGCAACGCGCCGTGCCCACCATTTGGACGTGGTGGGCACGCTTCGCTTTGCCCACCCTACGAAATCGTCACACCCTCACCGGCCTCAGCGCCTCGAAATGCCCGCGCTTCTGCAACCAGGCCAGCAGCACCAGGCTCGGGATCGCGACGAGCACGGAGATCGCGAAGAACATTGGCCAGCCCGTCGCCTTCGCCAGATAGCCTGCGCCCGACGACAAGTAGGTGCGTCCCACGGCGGCGAGCGCCGTCAGCAGCGCATATTGGGTCGCGGTATGCAGCGGATTCTGGCACAGCGCCGAGAGATAGGCGACGAAGATCACGGTGCCGATCGCGTTGCAGAAATTATCGGACGTGATTGCGAGGGTCAGCGCCCATTCATTGACGCCGACCAGCGCCAGCCACGAAAACGACAGGTTGGACATCGCCTGCACGATGCCGCCGATCCACAGGCTCAGCGCCAGCGGATAGCGTCGGGCCACATAGCCGCCGGCGAATCCGCCGGCGAGAGTGGCGATAATCCCGACACCCTTGACGATGACCGCATAGTCGTTCCGAGTAAAACCGATGTCGATCACGAACGGCACGGTCATGTTTCCGGAAAACGCGTCGGTGAATTTGAACAGCACGACGAAGGCAAGCGCGGCCCACGCTTCTTTTCGCTGCAGGAATTCCGAGAATGCGCCGAGTGCGGCATGGAGCACCCGCGTCAGGGCATCGTCTGCCTGCGTGGCGGCCTCAGCGCGCAGGGACTGGGGCGGCTCCGTGGCGGCGAGCGCGGTCATCGTGCCGATCAGCACCAGAGCCCCCATCACCACATAGCCCCACATCCAGGCGGCGCCACGAGGGACGATCGCCTCGAAGCCCGTGACGATGAACAAGGCGCCCGCTGTCGATATCAGCATGCCGATGCGATAGGCCGCGACATAGGCGGCCATACCGGCCGCCTGCTCGCTCTCGGGCAGGCTCTCGACGCGGAATGCATCGACGACGATGTCCTGCGTCGAGGACATGGTCGCCACCAGGAGCGCGCCGAGCGCGACGAACAGCGGCGAACGCGCAGGGTCGGTCAGCGCCAACAGCAGAATCGCGCCGATCAGCAGTAGCTGCGAAAACACCAGCCACCCACGGCGACGTCCGAAGGCGCGCGTGAAGAACGGGACATGCAGCGCATCGACCAGCGGTGCCCACAGGAATTTCAGCGTGTAGGGCGTTCCGACCAGTGCAAACAGCCCGATCGTTCCGAGATCGACCCCCGCCTCCGCCATCCACACCAGCAGCGTGGAGCCCGACAGCGCCAGCGGCAGGCCCGACGAGAAGCCGAGGAACAGCACGATCAGCACCCGCGGCTGCAGGTACACGGCAAGACTTTCGCGCCAGGAGGGCGCGGGAGCGGAAGTCGCGGCGGGAGAAGTCGCGTCGGGTGCGGTCATGCGGAGGTGTTAGCAGATTCTGGGGGCCACAAGGGAGGTGTCGTCGCCCGGCCTGACCGGGCGACCCAGTATCCCAGAGGCCTGAGTTATGGAGGGCCTGCAATCTCGGCGTAGAGATCGTTCCAATTCGGATTGTCTTTCTCGATCAGCGCGATCTTCCAATCGCGCTTCCATTTCTTGAGGCGTTTCTCGCGTTTGATCGCATTCTCGGGATCATCGAATTGCTCGAAGTAGACGAGCTTCACAACGCCATATTCCTTCGTAAAGCTATCGATCAGCTTTAACTTGTGCTCTGCCACGCGACGAATGAGATCGCTAGTGACGCCGATATAGAGCGTGCCGCCGATCCTGCTGGCGAGGATGTAGACGTAGTAGCACCGTCCGCCCATCTGCCGTCTGGGATACTGGGTCGCCCGGTCAAGCCGGGCGACGACACTGGTATTGAGGGCAGACAGCGTGCCTCGGCAGAATGTCACTCTCCCGCCTGGAGCTTCCGCGGAAACAACTCGCCCGGGTCTGTCGCCACCAGCCGCGGTCCCTCCGGCGCGTCGCTCTTGCTGAAATCGAGCTCCTCGATTCGTCCTGCGCGCTTTTCGATCTTGTCGGCGGAGATCAGGATCTGGCGGACGTCCTCGTTCGCATCGGAAAAATGTTTCTGTAGTTTGACCACGCGGTCGCGCAGGCGGCCGAGGTCGTCGCCGAGCTTGATCACTTCGGTCTGGATCTGGTCGGCCGCATCGCGCATGCGCGCGTCCTTCATGATCTGCTGCATCACCTGGATCGCCAGCATCAGCAGTGAGGGCGACACCAGCACGACGCGGGCGCGGTAGGCCTTCTGGATCACGTCGTCGAAGCCGTCGTGGATCTCGGCGTAGACCGATTCCGACGGCACGAACATCAGCGCCATCTCCTGGGTCTCGCCGGTAACGAGATATTTTTCGGCGATGTCGCTGACATGCTTCATCACGTCGCCGCGCAGCCGCTGCGTGGCGAGGCGCTTCTCCTCGTCGGTGCGGGCGTCGTGCAGCGCGGTCATCGCCTCCAGCGGGAATTTCGCGTCGATGCAGAGTGGGCGCTGGTCGGGCAGGAACACGACGCAGTCGGGCCGCTTGCCGGTCGAGAGCGTGAACTGGAACTCGTAGGAGCCTTTCGGAAGGCCATCCTGAACGATCGCCTCCATCCGCGCCTGGCCGAAGGCGCCGCGCGACTGCTTGTTGGCGAGCACGTCGCGCAAGGTCGTCACCTGCGTCGTCAGATCGGTGAGGTTCTTGTGGGCGCTGTCGATGATGCCGAGCCGCTCATGCAGCGCCCGCAGGCTCTCCATGGTGTTGCGAGTCGAGTGTTCCATGGACTGGCCGACCCGGTGGGTCACCGAATCCAGCCGCTCGTTGACCGCCCGCGCCATTTCGGCCTGACGGCCGGCCAGCGCCTGGGTCATGGCGTCGACCCGGCCTGAGGATTCGCTCTGGGCGCGGAGTACCTCGCTGAGGCGCTCCTCGAGCTCGTCGGCCCGGATCGCGTGCGCCATGGCGAGTTCCGCGCCGCGCCGCCCGGACCGCGAGATGACGATGGCGATCGCCACCAGCAGGACGAGCACGAGCGCACCAAAGCCGATCAGCGCGTGGATGGCGCGTACCGGCCAGTCACCGGCCAGGAAAATGATTTCGTTCATGCCGAACGTTCTATCCGATTCGCCGGGAGGCGCGAACGAATAGCGAACGGTTATGGTTGTCGGCCCCTTGATTTTTATGGTTAATAAAGCCTGAAGTTTTATGGTTAGCGGAGTGTTAACGGGTTCCGGGCCGCATTGACCGGCTGCAGGCAGCGGCTTAAATCGCGGCCATGGCCCTTAGAGAAATCATCATCCTGCCCGACAAGCAGCTGCGTCTGGTCTCCAAGCCGATCGAGAAGGTCACCTCGGAGATCCGCAAGCTTGCCGACGACATGTTCGAGACCATGTACGACGCGCCCGGCATCGGCCTGGCCGCGATCCAGGTCGCGCAGCCGCTGCGGCTGATCACCATGGACCTCGCCAAGCGCGACGAGAATGGCGAGACCAAGCCGCTTCCGCGCGTCTTCATCAACCCCGAGATCATCGCCTCGTCCGAGGAGCTGTCCACTTACGAGGAAGGCTGCCTCTCGATCCCCGAATATTACGAGGAGGTCGAGCGTCCCGCGAAGGTACGCGTGCGCTTCACCGATCTCGACGGCAAGGTGCACGAGGAGGACGCCGAAGGCCTCTACGCCACCTGCATCCAGCATGAGATCGACCATCTCAACGGCGTGCTGTTCGTCGATTATCTGTCGAAGCTCAAGCGCGACCGCGTGATCAAGAAGTTCGAGAAGGCCGCCAAGCGGGCGGAGTGAGTATGTTGTGAGCGACTGGCGTTGCCGCACGCTCTCCTGCGCTCCCTCCCCCCTTGCGGGGGAGGGCGGGGGAGAGGGGTAACCCCGGCGGTAGTCTAACCGGTGCATAGAATTGATCGGCGCTCAACCGAGTGAGCGCGTCGTGTGGCACCCCTCTCCCTAACCCTCCCCCGCAAGGGGGGAGGGAACATACCTGAGTCCTTGTCATGCCCCTTCGCCTGATCTTCATGGGCACGCCCGATTTCTCCGTGCCGACGCTGCTCGAGCTGGTCGCGCATGGCCACGAGATCGTCGCCGTCTACACCCGCGCGCCGAAGCCCGGCGGGCGGCGCGGCCTGCAATTGCAGCCGACCCCGGTCGAGGAGGCCGCGCGAAAACTCGGCGTGCCCGTGCTGACACCGAAGACGTTGAAGACCGAAGAAGCGCTGGAGGAGTTCCGCGCGTTCGATGCCGATGCCGCCGTCGTCGTCGCCTACGGCATGATCCTGCCGCAGGCGATCCTCGATGCGCCAAAACTCGGCTGCTACAATCTGCACGCTTCGCTGTTGCCGCGCTGGCGCGGCGCGGCGCCGATCAACCGCGCGATCATGGCTGATGATGCCGAGAGCGGCGTGATGGTGATGAAGATGGATGTCGGTCTCGACACTGGCGACGTCGCAATGGCCGAGCGGCTTGCCATCACCGACGGCATGACCGCGGCCGATCTGCATGATCGCCTGTCCCGGCTTGGCGCGGACCTGATGGTGCGGGCGATGGCCGCGCTTGCCCGCGGCGGGCTCCAGCTTAAAAAGCAGAGCGAGGACGGCGTCACCTACGCCGCCAAGATCGACAAGGCGGAGGCGCGGATCGACTGGGCCAAGCCGGCACGCGCGGTGCTGCGCCACATCCACGGCCTGTCGCCATTTCCAGGTGCCTGGACCGAGCTCGCGGAGGTCGGTGAAGGCGCGCGCGTCAAAATCCTGCGCTGCGAGCTGGCGAAGGGTTCGGGCACACCGGGCGAGGTAATCGACGATCAGCTCACCATCGCCTGCGGCGAGGGCGCGATCCGCGTCATCGAGCTGCAGCGCGAAGGCAAGGCCCGGATGCAGGCTACCGACTTTTTGCGTGGAGTGCCGTTGAAGCCGCCGATGCGGCTCGTCTGATGCCCCGTTACAAGCTCACCATCGAATATGACGGCGCGCCGTTCTTCGGCTGGCAGGTGCAGGAGACGCTGCCCTCGGTGCAGGGCGCGCTGGAGGCAGCCGTGAAGGCGATGACCGGCGCGGATCTGCGTGTGCATGGCGCGGGCCGCACCGATGCCGGCGTGCATGCGCGCGGCCAGGTCGCGCATGTCGATGTCGACAAGCAGTTTCCTCCGGGCCGTTTTCGCGACGGGTTGAATGCGCATCTGCGCCCGCATCCGATTGGGGTGTTGGAGGCCGAGATCGTGCCCGATACTTTCGAAGCGCGCTTCTCTGCCGTGAAGCGCCACTATCGCTACCGCGTGATCAACACGCGCGCCAATCTCGCCCTCGACATCGGCCATGCCTGGCGTGTGCCGCGCCGGCTCGATGCCGATGCGATGCATGCGGCGGCACAACGTCTGCTCGGCAAGCACGATTTCACCACCTTCCGCGACACCGAATGCCAGGCCAGGTCGCCCGAGAAGACACTCGATCAGCTCGACGTGACGCGCGAGGGTCGCGAGATCACCATTGTCACCTCGGCACGCTCGTTCCTGCACAGCCAGGTCCGCTCGATGGTGGGATCGCTGGTCTGGGTCGGAGACGGCCGCTGGACCGCGGACGATCTGTCCGCCGCACTCGCCGCGCGCAACCGCGCCGCGTGTGGCATCGTGGCGCCGCCGGACGGGCTGTATCTGATGAAGGTGGATTATTAAACGCGAGGCGCGCCCTCACGCTCCACTCACCGCTGGCATGCCCCGGCTTGACCGGGGCATCCAGTACGCCGCGGCTTCTCGGTTCAATCTCTGCTGTCTCTGGAATACTGGATCGCCCGGTCAAGCCGGGCGACGACAGCGGAATGTGAGGCCGCAGTCGCCCTACCCAAAATACCTTGTCAGAATCCCGCGATACACCTTCGTCAGCTTCTCCAGATCCGTCACTGGCACGCGCTCGTCGACCTGGTGCATGGTCTGGCCGACCAGGCCGAATTCGATCACCGGGCAATAGCTGGAGATGAAGCGCGCGTCCGAGGTGCCGCCCGAGGTCGACAGCTCCGGCTTGCGTCCCGTCACCTCCTCGATCGCGGCGACCGCGAGGTCGGTGAACGGGCCGGGCTTGGTCACGAACACGTTGGAGTTCGACGGGTCCCAGACGATGCGCGCGCGGATGCGGTTGCCGCAGGCTTTTGTCAGCCGCGTCTCGACCAGCTCGCGCAGGCTCGCCTGCGTGTGGTTGTCATTGTAGCGGATGTTGAATTTCGCGCGGGCCTCGCCGGGGATCACGTTGCTCGCCTTGTTGCCGACGTCCACTGACGTGAATTCGAGATTGGAGGCCTGGAACTGCGCGCTGCCATGGTCGAGCGGCTCGTCGGAGATCGCCACGATCAGGCGCGAAATATCCGGCACCGGATTGGAGGCGCGATGGGGATAGGCGACATGGCCCTGCACACCCTCGACAACGAGCGTGCCGGACTGTGAGCCGCGGCGGCCGACCTTGATGGTGTCGCCGAGCGTCTCGACATTGGAGGGCTCGCCAAGCACGCAATGGTCGAACTTCTCGCCGCGCTCCGCGGCCCATTTCAGGAGCTTGATGGTGCCGTTGATGGAGACGTCTTCCTCGTCGCCGGTGATCAGGAAGGAGATTGAGCCTTTTCCATCGGCGCGCGGCTTGCCGCCATGGGCGGCGAGATGCTCCAGGACAGCTGCGACCGAGCAGGCGATGCCGCCCTTCATGTCGACCGCGCCGCGGCCGTGCAGGACCCCGTCCCTCACCTCGCCGGAGAACGCGCCGACGCTCCAGGCGCTCTCGTCGCCTGGCGGCACCACGTCGGTGTGCCCGGCAAAGGCGATGTGCGGCCCCTCGCTGCCGATCCGTGCATAGAGATTGTCGACGTCGGCGGTGCCTTCCTCGCTGAACGTTATGCGGTGACAAGTGAAGCCGGCGGCGGAGAGGTTTTTTTCGAGCACCCCGAGCGCACCGGCATCTTCAGGGGTTACCGAGGGGCAGCGGATGAGATCGCGGGCAATGGAGAGAGCATCGGTCATGCGTCCCGCTTAACATGCATGCCGCCGGGTGGGCTAGCACGGGGCGGAACAAATTCGATCTCGCGGCTCTGGTCCCAGCCTTTGGCAGGGGGCGTGGCGGAGCTGTCCTCGATCTCAGCGAGCGGATCGGGGCCGAACCGGTTGTGGCCGATAGTGCCGGCGATGCAGAACATCTCGACCAAGCCCCACAGCCACAGGCCGGAGGCGGTCAGGCCGAACGGAAGCATCCAGCTGGAGTCAGGAAGCAGGTCCGAGAACTGGCCGAACAGGCAGGGTGCGACAAAGAACGGAACGATCCACCAGCCGCTCCGGTCCCGGTCGTGCAGCCGCTTGATGGCCGTCGCGAGGAAAATCCATGAGAACAGCGCCAGGCCGGACGATTTCAGGATCAGATCCGTGCGGTCGACGGACGCCAGCGAGCGATAGGCCCGGGGATCGACCAGGTTGAAGAGGTCGCCGAGGCCGAAGTCGAAATCGAGCTCAATGCCGGGCTTCAAGGTGGATCTGGTCCCTCCAATGATTCCGATGACTTGACTGGCGATCTCCAGCAGGCCCGCCAGCACCGCGACGATCAGCAGCGCCTGCCACAGCAGCGCCCGGTTGATGCGGCCGTCGAAGCGGAAGAAATACCAGGTCCAGTCCATGCGAACCGCTCCAGGCGGGAGAGGCCACCCGGAGAGTTGGTCGCGATGGGAGGAGGGTGGGTTCGATTCAGGGACGAATGCAAAATTGCGAGTGGCGAATAGGGTGCGGACCCATTCGCCAACCCGCCATTCGCTATTCGCCTGACATCAATCCCGCAGCAGCTCGTTGATGCTGGTCTTGGACCGTGTGCGCTCGTCGACGCGCTTGACGATCACCGCGCACGCGGTGCTGGGGCCGATCTGGCCGTTCTTCATCGGCTTGCCGGGCAGCGCGCCGGGCACCACCACTGAATATTCGGGCACTTCGCCCATGAAGACCTCGCCGGTCTCGCGGTCGACGATCTTGGTCGAGGCGCCCAGGAACACGCCCATCGCCAGCACCGCGCCCTTGCGCACGATCACGCCTTCGGCGACCTCGCTGCGCGCGCCGATGAAGCAATCGTCCTCGATGATGACGGGCTCGGCCTGCAGCGGCTCGAGCACCCCGCCGATGCCGGCGCCGCCGGAGATGTGCACGCGCTTGCCGATCTGCGCGCAGGAGCCCACGGTCGCCCAGGTGTCGACCATGGTGCTCTCATCGACATAGGCGCCGAGATTGACGAAGGACGGCATCAGCACGACGTTCTTGGCGATGAAGGCCGAGCGGCGCACGATCGAGCCGGGCACGGCCCGGAAACCAGCATCGCGAAAACGGTTCTCGCCCCAGCCCTCGAACTTCGAGGGCACCTTGTCCCACCAGGTCGCCTTGCCGGATCCGCCGGGAATGACAGCCATGTCGTTGAGGCGGAACGACAGCAGCACCGCCTTCTTCAGCCATTGGTTGACCTTCCACTTGCCGTCAGCGCCGCGCTCGGCAACGCGCGCTTCGCCCTTGTCCAGGATCTCCAGCGACTGGTCCACGGCCTCGCGCACCTCGCCCTTGGTCGAGATCGAGATGCCGTCACGCGCGTCGAAGGCGCTGTTGATGGTAGATTCGAGGGCGGACAGGGACATCGGGATTTCCTCTGGGGCAACGTGGTTTCGCGTGAATTGGAGCGCTTTTTCGGGATTTGGCGGGGAGGAGTCAAGGCAAACTCCACCGTCGTCCCGGGCTCGCTCCGCGCCCCGGGACGACGGCGGCTATCGTGGCGACACCCGTGCCAAAAACCCGCTCAGATCATCCGTGACGTGGTCGACATGGGCGGCGTCCCGGCCCTCCAGTTCCCAATCCTCTCGCACCACCTCTTTCGTCCCGTCCGGCACCACCAGCACGGTGGTCATGCCGAGCAGGTGCGGGACGGTGAGGTTGCGGGCGAGGTCCTCGAACATGGCGGCGCGCGTCGGATCGACCGCGTGGTCGGAGAGGAATTTTTGATAGGTCTGCGCCGCCGGCTTCGGCTCGAACCCGGCGGCGATGATGTCGAACACGCCGTCGAAATGGCTGGCGAAGCCGAGCCGCGCCAGCACCGCATCGACATGGTCGACCGAGCCGTTGGTCAGGATCAGTTTTCGTCCCGGCAGTCTTGCGATGGCCGCGCCGAGCGCCGGGTTCGGCTCCAGCGGCGAGTGGTCGATCTTGTGGACGTAGGCGAGATAGTCGTCGGCGGAAACGCCATGCAGGGTCATCATGCCGCGCATCGTGGTGCCGAAGCGGCGATAATAGTCCTTCTGAATAGCCCGCGCTTCCTCCGGGCCGACGTTCAGCCAGTTGCAGACGAACTCCCCGATCCGCGCATCGACCTGCTGCCACAGATTGACGTGATGCGGATAGAGCGTGTTGTCGAGATCGAACACCCAGGTGTCGACGTGATCGAAGGTGCGGGGGGAGGCCATTTCAACAAACTCTCAGTTCGTCGTCCCGGACAAGCGCAGCGAAGCGGAGCGCCGATCCGGGACCCATAACCACGGGAAGCAATCGTTTGCGGATCGTGGTGACATCTCGCTCCACAACAGCGGCCTGTGGCTATGGGTCCCCGCCTTCGCGGGGACGACAGCGGAGCTTGTAGTCGCTTGCATGCTAATCATGACGCCAATCTCACGGCACCGCGAACCGCAGCGTCTTGCCGCCGCTCGACATGTCGACCGCGCCGAAGCCCGTTGCCGAAAATCCGCGCGCGCCGCAATCGGTCTGCTCATTGGTCTCGAACTTGGTCTCGCGCGTGCACAGCGGCCTGTCGCCGCCCCAGTTCAGCAGCCTGTCCTTCAGCTTGACGGCGCGGTTGTCGGCGTCGACGGCTTCCGCGAAGCTGAAGATCTGTTTCGGCTGGCCGGTCACATCGGGGTGCAGGCACGTCCTGGGATCGATGCGATACCAGCCGCGGCTGGTCACGGACTTGCCGTCGTCGGTCGCGATCGCCGCCATCACCTTGTGCGGCGTGTCGTTGCACCAGGTGAGGCCGGTCGCAGACGGCGTCTGCACCGCATCGACCATGGTCTTGAAGAAGTTTTGCGAGCCCACGATGTCCGCCGATAAGCCGCGGCTTTTCAGGAACGCGGCCAGCGCGCCTTGCGTCTTCGGCCCGTCGACGCCGTCGATCGGCGCGGCGTCGTAGCCCGCGATCACCAGCAGGCGCTGGATGCCGGCGAGGCGGGCCTGCTCGTCGTCATATTCGGAATCCTCGGCGAGATAGGCGGTGAGGTTGCCGTCCGCTGCTTGCGTCGGCGTCACTTGCGTGAACGCGACCTGCGTCTGGCCGCTGCGGCACTGCCGTGCCGCCGCGATGACGAAATTGTCCTGCGCCACGCACAGCATGTCGCGGCCGTTCTGCGGGATCGGCGAGGCGCCATAGACGCCGAGCGCGCGGGCGTGGAGCAGGATGCGGTCGGCCGTCAGCGTGCCCTGCACCATCACACGGCAGGTGGCGGGATCGATCCTGAACCAGCCCCGCGTTGCGGTCGCCGCCTTGTCGTCGATGCCGATCGCGGCTTCGACCACATAGGACATGCGGTTGCAGATCTTGAGGTCGGCGACGGCCGGAGCGGAGGAGAAGAAGAACGAGACGGCCGCGGCCGGCAGCGTCATCAGGAAGCGGGTGAGGGGGGAGCGGCGGCGTTGCTTCGCTCTCGATCCGTCAAGCCCGGGCAAAAGCGCGGAGCGCATCTGGACGGACGAGTCCCGGGCATCCACGTTCCTGGTGCGGGCCGAAAGATCGTGGATGGCCGGGACAAGCCCGGCCATGACGGCTTTCGTTTTTTGCTTCCGCATCACTTGTGGATCAGCGTGCCCGTGCCCTGGTTGGTGAAGAGCTCGAGCAGCACCGCGTGCTGCATCTTGCCGTCGATGATGACGACGCCTTCGACGCCCTGCTCCAGTGCGTAGATGCAGGTCTCGACCTTCGGGATCATGCCGCCGGAGATGGTGCCGTCGGCGATCAGTTTTCGTGCGTCCTTCACCGAGAGCTGCGGGATCAGCTTCTTCGACTTGTCGAGCACGCCGGGCACGTCGGTGAGCAGCAACAGGCGCTTGGCCTTCAGCGCACCGGCGACGGCCCCTGCAAAGGTGTCGGCGTTGACGTTCAGGGTCTGGCCTTCCTTGGAGGTCGCGAGCGGCGCCAGCACCGGAATCAGCTCGTAGCCGATCAGCTGGTTGAGCAGCGTGAGGTCGACCTTCTCGGGATCGCCGACGAAGCCGAGATCGATCGCCTTCTCGATGTTCGAGCCGGGATCGATGATGGTGCGCGTCGTCTTCGACGCCTTCACCATGTTGCCGTCCTTACCCGACAGCCCCACGGCCTTGCCGCCGGCTTCGTTGATGTAGCCGACGATCTGCTTGTTGACGGAGCCGGCCAGCACCATCTCGACGATCTCGATGGTCGCGGCGTCGGTGATGCGGAGGCCGGCAGCGAATTCCGATTGAATGCCGAGGCGCTTGAGCATGGTCGCGATCTGCGGCCCGCCGCCATGCACCACGACGGGATTGATCGCGGTCTGCTCGAGCAGCACGATGTCGCGGGCAAAATTCTTCGCGGTCTCCTCGTCGCCCATGGCATGGCCGCCATATTTGATGACGATGGTTTCCTCGTCGTACTGCTGCATGTGCGGCAGCGCTTCCGACAGGATGCGGGCCTGGTCGAGCGGGGAGATGTCGGTCATGTCGCGGTCTCGCTGGCGGGACGGTCGGTGCGCGTTCTATCCGATTGGCGGGGGCAGCGCAAAGTGGTCTTCGTGCCCCGGACGCAGCGCAGCGCTTCTTCAGCGGTGCGCTGCAGAGCCGGGGCCCATGTGGCCGCTGGCTCCCGGCTCTGCGGAGCGTCCATAGCGCGTCACAGACGCGCGTAACCGCGCTTTAGGTGCCGCACCGCGTCCGGGACACGAGCGCTACTTCTGCGCCACCACCGCCGCCAACGTCACCGCAAGCCAGCCCGCAATCATCACCATTCCGCCGGTCGGCGCCGCCATCGGAAACAGCGAGTGCCCGGCATATTGCCGCAAGCTGAGGTCGCCGGCGAACAGCACGGCGCCGATCGCGAAGCCGGATGCACCAACGAGGCCAATTCCGCCGTGCAGAAGGCCGCGCGCGAGCAGGGCGACGGCCGCAAGTATGGCAGTTGCATGAAACAGCAGCATCGCGCTCGCCGATGCCAGCCGGCTCGCATCGCCGCCATGCGCCGAGGCGGCGGCCAGTGCGACGCCGGCGGCGCCCATCAAGCCGGCAAGCCCGATCAACAGGCGGTGCGCCGCCGTCACGAGGCCCGCTCCTCCAGCAGCTTCGCCATTGCCGCGCGCAAGCTCTCCATGCCAGTCGAGCTGCGTGACGACGTCGCGAGCACGTTCGGGAACGCGGCGGGATGCTTGGCCAGTGCGGCCTCCGTTTCGGCGATGCGCGACTGCAGTTCGGCGGCCTTCACCTGGTCGGTCTTGGTCAGCACGATCTGATAGCTGACCGCGGAGCGGTCGAGCGTCTTCAGGACTTCGAGATCGACGTCCTTGATGCCGTGCCGCGCGTCGATCAGCACGTAGACGCGCGCCAGTGAGGCACGTCCCAGCAGGAATTTGTGGATCAGCTCGGTCCAGGACGCGACCTGGCTCTTGGGGGCCTTGGCATAGCCGTAGCCGGGCATGTCGACGAGGCGCAGGTCGGTCTTCCCCGGGACCTCGAAGAAGATCAGCTCCTGGGTGCGGCCAGGCGTATGCGAGGTGCGCGCGAGCGCGTTGCGGCCAGTGAGCGCGTTGATCAGGCTCGACTTGCCGACATTGGAGCGTCCGGCAAAGGCGACCTCCAGCCCCGCCATCGGCGGCAGCGTCTGGATCGAGGGCGAGGCCCAGATGAACTGCCAGTCGCGGGCGAACAGCTTGCGCCCGGCCTCGATCAGCTTCGCATCCTTGTCGTCGTTCTTCTCGTTCATGAGAAGGACCTATCCTCTCGTCGTGGCCGGGCAAAAGCGCGAAGCGCGGCTTTCAACCAAATGTCCCGGCCATCCACGTCTTGTTACTGGGCGAGCTTCCAAAACGTGGATGCCCGGGACAAGCCCGGGCATGACGATGTGGAGGCATTTGCGCCCGCATAACCGGGCACGCTCGTGTGAAACTACGTCGCCTTCTTCGCGAAGGTCGCCTTGAGATTGTCGAACAGCTCCACCTTCACGCCATTGCGACGCATGATGTAGCTCTGCTGGATCACCGACAGCAGATTGTTCCAGGCCCAGTAGATCACGAGACCCGCCGGGAAGCCCGCCAGCATGAAGGTGAAGATCAGCGGCATCCAGTTGAAGATCATCTGCTGCGTCGGATCCGGCGGCGTCGGGTTCAGCTTCATCTGGAACCACATCGTGATGCCCATGATGATCGGCCAGATGCCGAGCGCGAGGTAATAGCCGAAAACCGGAATCGTGGTCGGATCGAACGGGAGCAGCCCGAACAGGTTGAACAGATTAGTCGGATCGGGCGCCGAGAGATCCTTGATCCAGCCGTAGAACGGTGCGTGCCGCATCTCGATTGTGACGAACAGGACCTTGTAGAGCGCGAAGAATACCGGGATCTGGATCAGCACGGGAAGACAGCCGGCGACCGGGTTGATCTTCTCCTTGCGGTAGATCTCCATCATCTCCTGCTGCTGCTTCACCTTGTCGTCGGGATAACGCTCCTTCAGCGCCATCAGCTGCGGCTGGATCGACTTCATCTTCGCCATCGAGGCGTAGGACTTGTTCGCCAGTGGGAAGAACAACAGCTTCACGATCACCGTCACGAGCAGGATCGAGATGCCGAAATTGCCGAAGAAGCGGAAGAAGAAGTCGAGGCCGAGGAACATCGGCTTGGTGAGGAAGTAGAACCAGCCCCAGTCGATCAGCAGGTCGAACTGGTTGAGGCCGAGCTCCTTGTTGTAGCCGCCGAGGCCTGCGAGCGGGAAATTGATGCCGACCACGCCGGCTTCCTTGGCGCCTGCAAACAGCCGCGCGTGCGCCGTCGCGGTGCCGCCGATCGCGACGGTGACAGGATCGAGCAGGTAGTCGGTCTGGTAGGTATGGACCTTCCCGACCGGGTTCGACGAGAAACGCGCCTGGAGCTGGGCATTGGTGTCCGGCAGCAGCGCGGAAGCCCAGTATTTGTCGGTGATGCCGAGCCAGCCATTGGTGGCCTTGAAGTTCACCTGCTTGGCTTCGTCGATCTTGCTGTAGGCGTATTCTTGCAGCCTGTGTTCGCCGAGATAGCCGATCAGGCCCTCATGCAGGATGTAATAGCCCGAGACATGCGGCGCGCCATGGCGCGAGATCAGCGCGAACGGATAGAGCGTGACGGGCGCGTTGCCGACATTGCTCACCTCGTCCTTGAGGGTGAAGAGATAATGGTCGTCGACGGCGATGGTGCGGCGGAAGGTCAGGCCGTCGCCATTGTCCCATTTCAGCAGCACGGGCGTCGACGGCGTCAGGCTGCCGCCGCCCTCCTGCTGCCAGACGGTCTGGGCGTCCGGCATCTTCGCCGTCACGCCGGTCGCCGCCACCCAGCCGAACTCGGCGTAATAGGGCTCCGCCGTGCCCGAGGGCGAATAAAGGACGATCGGCGGCGATTTCGGATCGACCGTCTCGCGATATTGCACCAGCGCGATGTCGTCGATGCGGCCGCCCTTCAGTGAGATGCTGCCGACGATGCGCGGCGTCTCGATCTTCACGCGCGGGCTGGCTGCAATCGCGGCGTCGCGGGACACGACCGGCTGGACCTGGGTCACCGCCGGCGTCGACGGCTGGGCCGCGCCAGGCTGCGGCGCGGCGCCCGGCGTCGCAGACGCGCTCGGCTGCGGCGTGCCCTTCTGGAGCTCGGTCTGAGCCTGCTGGGCGCGCTGCTTCTCCATCTGCGGCACATTGTAGAAATATTGCCAGGCGATCAGCACCAGGCCGGAGAGAATGACGGCGAGGATGGTATTGCGATTGTCGGTCATCACTATTGTCTCGCCATCAATCCGGTTTGCGGCTGGTCGCTGCGGCGTGACCTGGCCTCTGGCCGCGCGCTTTGGCCGTATGCCGCGCGGGCTTCGTGAACGCTATGCGCAGATCGTCGAGCATGGTGGCAAAGGGGCGCGAGAGCGCGTCCCTTCTGCCGACCAGCACATAATCATGATGGGGCTGCATCGACACCGGATCGAGCCGCTTCACCAGTTCGCGAAGCCGGCGCCGGATGCGATTGCGCTCGGGGGCGTTGCCGTTCTTTTTGGTAACGGTGAAGCCGATCCGGATCGGGCCGCCGTCATCGCGGAGGCGGCTTTGCAGGACGAACGCGGGACTGTTCACCCGCGCGCCATTGGCAACGGCGAGGAAATCCGCCCGCTGCCTCAGCCGATCCATGATGAAATCCCGAAAAGGGGGTCCGGCTCAGGCGCTCAGACGCTTGCGGCCGCGGGCGCGGCGGGCGGCGAGAACCTTGCGGCCGCCGGCAGTGGCGAGACGAGCACGGAAGCCGTGACGGCGCTTGCGCACCAGTTTGCTGGGTTGATAAGTCCGCTTCACGGGTTTTTCTCCGCTGACCGGGCAATTTGCCTGTAGAATTGAAGGTAAAGTCCGGAAGATGCGGCCCAAAACGGGCCGTTTCCGGCCCCAAGAGAGCCGCTCCCGGCGTCGCACCGGGTCATCGCGGACAATTTGCGCGGCTTATAAGCGAGCGCCTTGTTTTCGTCAACGCCGCACAAGCGCACGTTTCCGGTGAATATCGCTGGTTGCGCGGGGTTTTTAACCCTTGAGGTAGCGACTCGCGATATCAGCGCTTACATCCCACCTTGGCAGATTAGCGATCCGTAATTTGACCCGACCGGGGGTCGGGCCGCATCTTCATACCGCCAATCCTTCACCCGCCAAAGGCAGCAAGGGCGAAATCCGTGGCAGCGACAGACCTCCAGCCGATCCAGGATCAGGATCAGCCGGACCCGCCGGCGATACGTCCCCGCGGGACGCGCGGGCTTGGGCTGTCGGGCAAACTGCTGCTGCTCACCATTCCTCTGGTGATGATCGCGGCCATCCTGCTCTACGTGCCTGCCATTGCCAATTTCTGGGTCAACCGGCTGAACGACCGCGTCGCGGCGGCCAACACCGCGGCGCTGGTGCTGGATGCGGCGCCGCTCGGCATGGTTCCCGATTCGCTGTCGCGCCAGATCCTGAAAAGCATCAATGCCCGCGCCGTCGCCATCAAGATGGGCCAGCAGCGCCGGCTGCTCGCCAGCGACAACATTCCGGCCACGATCGAGCACGACCTCGACCTGCGCGACATGACCGCGTGGGAGGCGATCACCGGCTCGTTCCGGATGATGCTGGAGACCGGCAACCAGGCCATCCGCATCGTCGGGCCGGGCGTCGGCAATGCCCAGTTCATCGAGATCGTGACCGACGAGCTGCCGCTGCGGCAGCAGATGTACCGCTTCTCCCGCAACCTCGTGGTGGTCGCGCTGATCATCGCGGCGCTGACTGCCGGCCTCGTCTATCTCGCGCTTCATTATCTCTTCGTGCGCCCGATGCGGCGGCTGACCGCGAGCCTGGTCGGCTTCCACGAGAACCCTGAAAGCTCCGCGCGCATCATCGTGCCGAGCCAGCGCAGCGACGAGATCGGGGTCGCCGAGCGCGAATTGTCGGACATGCAGCGCGATTTGATGTCGATGCTGAATCAAAAGAGCCGGCTCGCCGCCCTTGGCCTTGCCGTCTCCAAGATCAACCACGATCTGCGCAATCTGCTGGCCTCGGCCCAGCTCCTGTCGGATCAGCTCGCCAGCGTGCCGGATCCGCGGGTGCAGCGCTTTGCGCCCAAGCTCGTGCGCTCGCTCGAGCGCGCCATCGCCTTCTGCCAGTCGACATTGTCTTACGGCCGCGCCCAGGAGGCGGCGCCGGATCGCCGCATGATCCTGATCGAGCCCGTGGTGCTGGAGGTGCGCGAGACCGCGGGCCTCGCCTCCGATGCCTCGATCGCCTGGGTCGCTGCGATCGAGCGCGGGCTTGCGATCGATGCCGATCCCGATCAGCTGTTCCGGGTGCTGCTCAATCTCGTGCGCAATGCCGCCCAGGCTTTGGAGAGCCATTCCTCCGGCGAGGGTGGCCCGCAGCAGATCCGGATCACCGGAAAGCGCGAGGGCGCCGTGGCGATCATCGAAGTGTCCGACACCGGTCCCGGCGTGCCCCCGAAGACCCGGGAGCACCTGTTCGAGGCGTTCCAGACCTCCGGCCGCCCTGGCGGCAGCGGCCTTGGCCTCGCCATCGCGGCCGAGCTGGTCCGCGCCCATGGCGGCGACATTCATCTGGTCGAAGGCACCATCGGCGCCACCTTCCGCATCGTCATCCCCGACCGCCCCGTGGAACTGCTCTCCATCCGCAACGAGCGGCAGAGGGCGTAAGTCGGCCATGGGCCGAGTTGGCGATTTTTGCGCGCGGCCGTGCACAGCCATCTAACCCGTCATTCCCGGGCGCGACGAAGTCGCGAGCCCGGAATCCATAACCACCAGCCGGGGTTATGGAGTCCGGACCTGGCCCTACGGGCCATCCCGGAATGACGACGGTGAGGTGGAGGTACGCGAAAATCCCCCATCCCGGACCTTGCCAATCGGGACAAGAGCGGTTAGTCAGAGCGCTCTTTCGCACCCCTCCGGCGCTGTCCGGAGGCTGCCTGCGGGCCCAGCCCGCGCTGTCTGCGAAAAACGCGCCCGTAGCTCAGCTGGATAGAGCATCAGACTACGAATCTGAGGGTCGGACGTTCGAATCGTTCCGGGCGCGCCATTCTTCGACGAAAGATCAGGACAAAGCAGCATCCGGTCGCCGTCGCCAGATGGCCTAGGACCAAGTGGCCATGCCGTGTGAGAAAGCTGGATGAAGATATCGCAGGCGTTCAAGTTCGAGGCAGCGCATCGGCTGCCGAACGTGCCCGAGACCCATCGATGCCGCCGGCTGCATGGTCATTCCTACCGGGTCGAGGTCCAGCTGGACGGGCCGGTCGACCCGCACACCGGCTTCGTCGCTGATTTCTTCGATATTGAAAAGTGCTTCGCCGACATCATCGGCGCGTTGGATCACCACTGCCTGAACGAGGTCGCAGGCCTCGAAAACCCGACCGCCGAGAACATCGCGATCTGGATCTGGGATCGGCTGAAGCCGGGCCTTGCGCAACTGTCGGCCGTCCGCGTCTATGAAACGGCGGACTGCTGGGCCGAATATCAGGGGCGGTGACGACGGCCCGCTGACCCAGCGCCGGCCTCACCGTCGCCATATGGGAACCCGCAGGGAAACTCAGGATCAGCCGTATGAGCGGAGTGGTGCTGCTTGCGCGCCGCCGGACGGGTCTCATTACTCACGAATATATGAGCTGTGTTGATAACCGCACGCGGGTTGGAGGGTTTAATTTCAAGCTGGCGTCGAATGTCTGCAATGCCAGTCTATGCTTGGCCCCCGTTCAGGGAAACCGCTGATGGAACGCAAGCTCGCCGCGATCATGGCCGCCGACATCGTCAGCTACAGCCTGATGATGGCCGAAAACGAGGCCTCCACCTATAAAGAGCTGCGCGCGGTCTTCGACAACCTGATCGAGCCCACAGTCGCGCAGCATGGTGGACGCATCTTCAAGATGACCGGGGACGGGTTTCTGGCGATGTTTCCAAGCGTCAACGAAGCCGTTGATGCGGGCTCTGCCATCCAGCAAGGGTTCGACAACGCCCCGTTTGAGCTGCGCATAGGCATCAACCTCGGTGATGTCATCGAGGACAATGGCGACATGTACGGCGACGGCGTTAATGTCGCCACACGGCTTGAGACGATGGCCGATCCCGGTAGCATCTTCGTTAGCGGCGCTGTCGTCATGGCCGCAGACCGCAATCGCGGCGATGTGTTCGCGCGTGTGGGCCGCAGGCGCGCCAAGAACATTCCCGAGCGTCTTAATGTCTACCGGGTCCGGCGCGCGCAATCCTCGTGGTCCCGCTGGCGAAAAGTCCAGCGCGTTCTACACGGTACCGCTGCGCGCTGGTCGTATGGCGTCGCCGCCGTAGCCCTTGTCCTCATCGGTACCCAAATCCAACCGCTTTCCCTGGCGGCGATGGTCAGTCGGCTCCCGGCCGCGCTGCTTTTCGACCAGACCCGCGCCGACCCGCGGCCGTCAGTTGCGGTCATGCCCTTTGCGACCATGAGCGGCGACCAGTCGTACTTTGCAGACGGGCTGACCGAGGATGTGACCACGGCGCTTGCAAGGAATTCCGAGCTTCAGATCATCGCGCGCGACTCCACCTATGCCGTGCGCGGGCAAGAAAGCGATATGCGCAAGCTCGGGGCAAAGCTGGGCGTTTCCTACGTGGTGGAAGGCAGCGCGCGCCGCGAGGGGGACCGGCTTCGCGTCTCGGCGCAGCTGATCGACGTGAAATCGGGCGCGCACCTTTGGTCGCGCAGCTTCGACAGGCAGGTTGCCGACGTCTTCACCGTACAAAGCGAGCTGACCACGGAAATCGTCGCCCAGCTCGCGCCGTATATCGGCCGAAATGAAGCCATCGCTGCCGCGCAACGTCCGACCGACAACCTCCAGGCTTACGATCTTCTCCTGCGGGCCCGTCATCGATACCGGCATGGCGTCCAGGATGCGGAAGCACTTATGGAGGCACGCGGCCTATATCACCGCGCGCTGGAAATGGACCCGGCCTATGCCGCCGCCCGTGCGGGCTTGGCCCTCACTTACATCGCGGATGTGGCCAAGAGGTCGAGTGGTCGGGCGACAGCGCATGAGCTGGAACTAGGTCTTAGCGAAGCGCGCCAGGCTGTGCGCCTCGATCCCAATCTCTCGCTCGGCTATCAGGTGATCAGCTTCGGGCTGGCGGTGCAGGGCGATTATGCGGGCGGCTTGCAGGCCGCCAAGCGCGCCGTCGAACTGAATCCCAATGACCCGGATAGCATGATGGCATTGGCAAAAGCGCAAGTCCGTTTCGGGGACTACGCGGACGCCGTTGCCAATGCCGAGCGGGCGCGTCGCCTTCATCCCATGGCACCGGAATATTACGCCTATGTGCATGGCCAGGCTCTTTACGCCGCTGATCGTCGCGATGAGTCGGCTACCGTGATCTCCGAATGCCTTGTAAGGGCGCCGCGCGATGCCAACTGCCTGCTCATCCAGGCTGCGCTGCAAGGGCGGCGCGGTGATGAAGAAGCGGCGCAGCTGACGATGGCAAGCTTGGTAGGAGCCCAACCGACATTTTCGTTGGAGGCAGAGCGCTCTTATCGCCGGTTTGGCAACAAGCCACTCATGGAGCAGTTCCTGAAGGACCTGACGCGGGCGAAGGCACCGGGGGCTGCGTAATAGGATTTTTGTTCAGTTTCATCTCGTCGGGCGCACCGTTTCGATAGTAAGTTCGTCCGATGCGCACGATCGATCATCTATTCTTCCGCCTCGTCCTACTCCTTGCCATCGCAGCCGCCCCGGCGCTTCCCGCAGCCGCGGCCGAACCCTGCCCGTTCATCAGTGCCAAGGAGCTCGCCGGCGCGATGCCGGCGATCAAATGGTCGTTGATTTCAAATCAGGATGGCCGCGGCTGCATCTACCAGGCCGGGCGCGGCGACACGATGATGCTCACCGTCTTCCGCAATCCCGACAAGGACCGCGCAAAGGAATTGTACGCGACCTTCGTCAAGACCCTCGGCGAGCGCATGCCACTGAGCGCGGTGTCCGGGATCGGCGACGAAGCCCAGCGCGGAACGAGCGCCGCCGGCGCGGAGCGCCAGGAGGCCTCGGTCGTCGTTTTGGCCGGCGATTACATTCTCCAGATCACCGTCCATCCGATAGGCCGGCGTGCCGACGATGCGCTGCTCGGGCCGCTGACCGAAGCCGCGCGCATTGCCGTCGGAAGCGTGAGCAGGAGCAGCGAGCGGTTCGGCAATTGCGAGTGGCTCACGGCCGCGGATGCCGACGGCTTTCTCGACAAGAGCACGCTGACGGTACAGCGGACCGGCGCGGGCAGCTGCATGATGTTCGATGGCGAGGCCAACACCATGATCGCCTCGGTGATCGCGACTTCGCGCGACACCGCCATCAGCATGATGAAGCGCGCAGGACCCTGCAAGCATGTGGCGATACAAGAACTCGGCAGTGAAGCGTTCGGCGAGCATTCCTGCACCAAGGGCAACGGTAACGCCGTCACCATCTATGTCTGGAAGAACGGCAGGCAGGCTTCGGTCGTGTTCGCACCGGTCAAGCCGCATCCCGAGTCCGGTTCGGTCGAGCGCCTGAAGGCGGTCGCCGGGCGCATCTATGGAAAGCTGTAACGGCGCGGCAGGACGATTGTTGTAATAGCCCGCGGATGAGCTGAACGCCTACGCCGGCTTTCGAGCTCCCCATTGGCCGTGGCAGCTCTGGACGCGAAGCTGCTCCTACAGAACGAAATAGAGGGATTGATCGAGACCGTCCGTGCGAGTGACGATGAGGATCGTATCACCGCGTGTTCCGTCGTCTACCGCGTTCCAGGCAGCGCTGACCGCATCCGCGGCTTGCTGATCGATGGCAAGATAATGAAGGATTCCCTTGCTCCATTGATCATCCATCGTGACGTTTGCGCGGGCCATTTGAATTTCTTGCAGACTGCTCTCCACAAAGGCAAGGGCGTCAGGGGCGCCTATCGGCGTGCCCGGAGGAAATTCGGCTGCCTTGCCGGCCGAAACGCCGAAGACATCGCCGTCGATTTCGACAGTGTAGTCGATTTTCTCGCCACCTTGATCGAGGTACTGAATTTGATCCTCAGTCTTGATCAGTTCAGCATTGGCGGCACGAAACAGCACCTCGAAGGAAAAAGCCTCCGATAAAGCGGCGCTGGCTCCCGGAGCGTGCGAGCTGATGATGGTCTGAGCGGCCTCGCTGAGCTCGCCAAAGTCGGTCGCGTCATATGGATCATCGCCAAAATCGAGTGTCGCCGTCAAAAGAGCGGGACTCGGGGAGATGTCGATGTCCTGCGCAGAAAAATTCGGAGCGAGAACGCCTACACCATCACCGTCCTCGGGCGAGCCGACATACTCGATCAGGTCCTCGAACTGCAGCCGCTCTATCCCCGTCAAGAAATCCGTCCCGTCGAGATTTGAATGGCCGATTCGCGTATCCGTCACGGTCAAGGTGTCGCCGTCCCAGCTTAGATCGTAAGCAGAACGCGGGCCGTGAAATACGAAGGTGTCCAACCCGCCTCCACCGTCGGCTGTATCCGTTCCACCGCTTCCTGTAATCGTGTCATGACCTGCGCCGGAGTGAATATCCGTATCTGTCCAATCGGGATTGTAGGCGGCAGAGAAAGCCGAGCCGCTATAGTCGCGAGAGGCGGCTGCGATGGTGATCACATCGTCGCCATCGCCGGTATCGATCTTGAAATAATTCGTCCAATCAGCGCCGTTGCTGTCCGCGCCTATCCAAACGACGTCACTCCCGGATCCCGTCGAGATTTCACCGCGCTTGGCGCCGTCAACCAGAATTTCTTGCCCGGCGGTGTTGTCGAGCGACACCCAAGCATCGACCCAGTTCTCGAGAATCAGCTTGGAGCCTGAGAAATCGCTGACATAGACGTTCTTGATTGTATTCCAGGCCGAATCGAGCGAGAGCCGCGCCGTGGTCGCGTCCAACCAATCCAGACTTACATTTCCCGCGAAGTTATTCGCGGACAGGTCGAGCGACCCGGCTGACGATTGAAATGTGTCAGAGGTTCCGCGTGTAGCGGGATCGGAGCCGCGCAGACTGTCGTATTGCGTTCCGTCGCTGTCCAGAATTCTGTACTTGTAACCCGCCGCGAAGTTTCTCCAGAGATGATCGTGAAGCGCTGAGTGAGGGTCCCAGCCGGGAGACAAAGAGGTTTGCGATAGGTTGAAGGTGATCTGCGGCATCGCATCCTCATCGCATGGAGCTATCAGCTGCTGTAAGTCGGGAAGACCAAGCTGAATTAGACAAATCGAATGCACGCCACATCACCCTTCCGGGTGAGAACACGCCGCGCAATGGCGGGCCTGATTGAATTGATGCGACGAATTTCTTGGCGTCTGATCGGCAGACGAGCTGGCGGCGGTCCAGGTCGACGAAACGGCGGACTGCTGGGCCGAATATCAGGGGTGGTGACGACAGCCGGACGCTGATGCGTCCCGCCTCGCCATCGTGCTGCAAGCTGCCGGTCGTCGGCGAATCGCGACTGCGGGCGTCACGGATTTGCTCGCCGGCATTGACGGCGTGCTGCGACTACACCGTCAGCCCGCAAGCCCGCCGGATCGCGATCTGAACAGGCGAAGGCGGCAACGCCGGGTCAAACTCGCCCTTCGGCAACAGCGGAGGCTGGGCCATGAAGCGCGGCCGTGTCCCTCGGTGGGGTTGTGCGGCATGAACGAGGAACGGGTGGCACAGATAGACGCTGCCTGCCGTACCGGTCGCCAGCTCGATCTCGCAATCATTCGTCGAGGCCCAGTCCTCGGCAGCGAGCTGCCGGAGCGTCGCGCCGGCCTCGCCATAGGGCAGCAGCTCCCGCGCGATGGTGGCATGCGAGCCTTTCCGGATTCGCGTCGGCGCATCATCGGCGCCGACATCGGAGAGCAGGAAGATCATCAGCAATGCGCGTCCGCTGCTCTTCACATTGGCGCGCCATTCCATGAAATCCGGATTGGCGGTGCCAAAGCTCACGTCCACATGCCAGCCGTCATCACCGGGCGATTCGGCTGACGGAAAGCGGATCGGAAAGGTCCCGAGGCCGGTGGGTGCAAGCCAGCGTCCTTCGCCCACGAGTTGATCATAGGCCTTGTGCAGGGGCGCCGCGTTCGCAGCTTCAATGAAAGGGGGCGAAGCCTTGAATCCCACCCGGACGACGGGTCGAGTCCAAAATTCAGGTCGGTCCGGTGACAAGCCGATCTCCGCCCACAGCTCGTCCCTGCATTGCTTTGCGAGATGGGTGCTGAAGGCGTTCTCGATCTTGACGAAACCGTCGTCGATGAAGTTCTGGACCTGACGAGACGTCAGGCCAGCCTGTTCAGTTTGGGGCATAGCACATTCTCCGTGCGGCTATCGCATCAAGCGCAGCCGGTTTGATCTGATTGGCGCGGATGCGCCGCGGCGACGTCAGCCGTTCAGATCAGCGGAAAGAATGTGGACATGAACATCATGCGGGAACGTATACAGCGGCAGACCGGAGAATCAAGTCGCGCCGAGCGGCTTCATGGCCATGCGAGCTTCAGTTCCATAGCTCAGGCTTTCACCGCAGGCCCTGTTCGTCGATCAAGATGCGGTGGATCTCGATGCGCTGCGGCAGCTCGATCAGGAATTCCGCGTCGCGCGCGAGATGATGGACCTTGGTCGGCTCGCCCTTGGTGAAGGCCGTCATGGCCGCAATGTCGGCCCAATAGGAAATGGTCGTGAACCACGTCTCCTCATCGCGGTCCTCGCGCAGTTGCTGCACCCCGAGTGCGGTCTTCAGCAACGGTGGAATGCCCTCGGCCTGCAGATAGGCCTGGTAGGCATCGGCGAGATCGCGGCGGGTACGGCCGCGCCAGATGCGGGCGATGGTCGGCTTGGTCGGCATGGCGGGACTCCTGCGAGGCGAAACGCTGTGCCTCGCATTTCCGTTCCATGTGTCTGCGCGTCACTGCCGGTGACAGGACCCATGCCGATCGCCGACGGCACCGTCGCACGGTTAGGGTCATTGATCTGAAGCAATGATGATCTCGACCACAAATGCTAGAGCGATTCGCAAGTCGCGACTCCGGACCAGCCGGTCGCGAGAACAGCATCGCGTGCTGGAACCCGAGGACTCAATGGGACGACTCCTGAATATCGTGACGCCGCTGCATACGGCGACCAAGCGCGACTACATGGGCCGCATGAACGACGACAAGATCGGTTGCTCGCTGAAGGCGCGGGAATACGAGGCCGATTATTGGGATGGCGACCGCCGCTTCGGCTATGGCGGTTACCGCTTCATCGAAGGGCGCTGGGCGCCGGTCGCCAAGGCGCTGATCGAGACCTATGGCCTCAAGGACGGCTCCAGCGTGCTCGACGTCGGCTGCGGCAAGGGCTTTCTGCTCTACGAGATGCAGAAGATCCTGCCCGGCCTGAAGGTCGTCGGCTTCGACATCTCCAGGCACGGTCTTGCCAATGCCCACGAGCAGGTGAAGCCGTATCTGTTCAACTATCGCGCCCAGGACATCTATCCCTATGGCGACCAGAGCTTCGACCTCGTGATCTCGCTCGGCACGCTGCACAATCTCCGTCTCTACGAACTCAATGCCGCGCTGAACGAGATCGAGCGCGTCGGCAAGAACAAATACGTCATGGTCGAGGGCTACCGGACCGTTGCCGAATTGCACAATCTCGAGTGCTGGGCGCTGACGGCGGAGTCCATCCTGCACACCTCGGAATGGATCTGGCTGTACGGCAAGCTCGGCTACACCGGCGATTACGAATTCATCTATTTCGAGTGATCGGGCGCTCCTCATGGACATCAAGACAGCCAAGGCGGCCATTCTCGTCGAATCGGGTAAGCCGCTGATCGTCGACGAGTTCACCTTGCCCGACAGGCTCGAACACGGTCAGGTGCTCGCGCATGTGCACACGTCGAGCATCTGTGGCGCGCAGATCAACGAAATCGACGCCGTCAAAGGCGTCGACAAGTTCCTGCCGCACCTTCTCGGGCACGAGGCGCTGGCGACGATCGTCGAGACCGGACCCGGCGTCGTCTCCTGCAAGCAGGGTGACACCGTCATCATGCATTGGCGCCCGGGCAAGGGCGTCCAGTCTAACACGCCGGTCTATTCCTGGCGCGGCAAGCGCCTCAATGCAGGCTGGGTCACCACCTTCAACGACTATGCCGTGGTGTCCGAGAATCGCGTCACGCCCGTTCCGGCCTCGATCGACCGCACCAGCGCGCCGCTGCTCGGCTGCGCGGTGACGACCGCGCTCGGCGTCGTCAACAACGACGCCCAGATCGCCATCGGCGAAGCCGTCGTCGTGTTCGGTGTCGGCGGCGTCGGATTGAACATCGTGCAATTTGCCGCGATGGTCGGCGCCTATCCCGTCATCGCGATCGACCGCCTCGACAACAAGCTCGAGATGGCCCGGCAGTTCGGCGCGACCCACGCCATCAACTCCGAAGCGGCCGGGGATATCGCTGCCGAGGTTCGGTCGATCACGGGTACTGAGGGACCCGACAAGGTCGTCGAGACCACCGGCGTCAAGCATCTGATCGAGCTCGCCTACGAGATCACGGCGAAGAAGGGCCGCTGCATCCTCGTCGGCGTTCCCCGCGAGAAGGCCGAAATCTACACGCTGCCGCTCCACTTCGAGAAGGTGCTGAAGGGCTCGGAAGGCGGGCAATGCCAGCCGGCGCGCGATATCCCGCGTCTCGTTCGGCTGAGCGATGCCGGCAAGGTGAGCTATCGCGGGATCGTGACCCACGAGTTCGCGCTTGACGACGTCAATGACGCGCTGGACCTGATGCGCAGCGGCACATCGGGGCGAATTCTGCTGAACATCTGCTGAGCGCGCCAAGTCTGGTCGAGGCAGCCGGCACCGCAAGTCCGGCGCGCAGATCATCAAAGCCGTTCTTTTCAGCCTGAACGGGGCCGTTCGCAGGCCTTTCGGCATCTGCAATGGCGCCGTGGCTGACAGCCTGGCCAAGCCAGACGTCCTGCGGCTTCGCGCCGGCCGTAACCGCCGGTTAACCATGCATATTTACGGTGTCGAAAGCCTCTGAACTGTGTCAGTTGATTTCGAGTCGAGCCCATGGCGTTCGGTAGCCGCCCATCTCCGCGAAGCATCGCCCCGACGGAGCCAGCGGCTTCGTGGGAAGCGCCGCGGGCTGCGCGGACGAAACCTGACGGCGCCGCGCCGGCGCTGATCAAGGGATCGCTGACCGTCTCCGGAGCGCTCTCGTTCCTCCGCGAAAACGGCCGGCGCATTCTGACGCTGGCATTGGCGCTGTTCGCCCTCGGCGTCGTCGTTCTCATGGTTCTGCCGGTCCGGTACGCGGCGACGGCCCTGGTCGTGCTCGATCCCCGCGAGTTGCGGATCACCACGGAGCAGGACGTCTTGCCGGGCATCGGCCAGGACGCCGCCGCGCTTCAGAGCCAGATCGAGATCGCCAAATCGGACGGCTTTCTCCGCCCCCTGATCGAGCAGCTCAAGATCGCCGACGACGAGGATATCGCGGGCGGTCATACCGACATGACGCGCCTGCTCGAAAAATTCCGCAGCCGCCTCGAGATCACGCGCCGCGGCCTCACCTATGTCATTGCGGTTTCCTTCACCTCGAACCGCCCCGAGCGGGCCGCTTACTATGCCAACGCCATCGCCGAGGCGTTCGTCGCCAGCCAAGGCCGCGTCCGCACCGAGGCCACCGACGAGGCGGCCGACTGGCTCAAGGACCGGCTCAAGACGTTGAACGAGCGCCTGCGCGCCTCGGAAGACGCCGTCGCCGCCTTCAGGCTTGAGCACAAGATTCTTAATGCCGGCAAGGATTCGACCACCCAGCAATTGCGGGTGACCGATCTCAATCAGCAGGTCTCTGCCGCACGTCTTCGCGCCGAGGAAGCCAAGGCGCGCTACGAGCAGGTGCAGCGTGATCTCAAGGCCAATGTCGAAGGACCGGTGAAGCAGGACCTTCTGAGCATGTTGCGGGCGCAGCGCTCGACCCTCAATGACCAGATCGCGCAGAAGAAGGCGGTGTACGGCGAGCGCCATCCCGACCTCGCGATCTCCTACAGCCAGCTCGCCGACATCAACCGGCAGATCGAGGTCGAGCGGAAGAAAAACATCGACACCGCCAAGTCCGAATTTGAAGCTCAGCTGGAGCAGCAGAAGGCGCTGGAAAAGCAGCTCAAGGCGGTCGAGACGCAGATGCTGGTCGACGGTCAGGCACTGGTGAAGCTGCAGGAGCTGCAGCGCGATGCCGACGCCAACAGGAACATCTACGAGCAGTTCCTGTCACGGTTCAAGACGACCAACGAGCAGCGTCAACTGCAGGCGTCCCAGACCAAGATCGCCTCGCCCGCCATTCCGCCGCTGCGCTCGACGCGTCCGCCCCTCGCTCTGCTGCTGGCGGCGCTGGCGATCGGCTCGCTGCTGACGTCGACCGCCGCAATTGCGGCGATGACGAGCATGTCCGACCAGTCTGCGCCCACTGAAGCTCCCGTGCCTTCCGTCGTGGAGGGCACGCAAGGCCGGCAGGTCCAGGCTCACGTTCAGCCTCAAATTCAACCACCGACCGCCGCCATGGGCCGGCCCGAAGCGATGCCGCGCCTTCCCGTCTGGGCCCGCATCCCCGATCTTTCGTCCGGAGCCGGGACCAACACCATCAACACCGTGTGGCAAAGGCCGGGTGCGACCCCGGCCGAGTTCGATCTCGGTGCCTATCTGCGGCCGCTGCTCGAGCGGATCGATCGCGTGCCGGTGCGCGGCTGCAAGGTCGCCCTCGTGCTGTCGGTCGGCAAGAGCGCCGGCGGCAACACCGTTGCCCGCTCCCTGAATCGCGCCGCCGTGAACCGCGGCATGATGAGCGTGTTGATCCGGCTGCAGCCGGAATTTGCAGGTCACCAGCCTCCGGTGACCGAATGGAATGACGGCTCGACCACGGCGGGACTTCAGTCGATCGACGAGCTCCTGAGCGCCGGCCGCAAGGCCGATGCGCGGCCCGAGGACGATATTCGCTCGGAATTCGATCTGATCATCGTCCACGCCGGCAATCTCGCCTTGCAGCCCGACGCCATCGCGCTGGCGGCGCACGCGGACCTCATCGTGCTGGTGGCGCGCTCCGGCGAGCTCGGCTCGGCGGCGATGCGCAGGGTGACCGCGGCGCTGTCGCGGTATGACGCGGTGCCGACAGGTCTCGTCGTCAATCATGCGCCCGCAGGCTCGCTCTCGCCGCACCCCGAGGGTGGCGCATTGGGCCTTGCGGTTTGACGATGACGGGCTCGCGCCGTCGCCTGCTGACTGCTGCGATGCTCCTGTCGATCTCGTCAGGCCCGCCGGTCTTTGCCGGGGACTGTGTGCCCTTGCCGCAGACGGTCGCACCGGAGCGGCTTGCCGCGCTGTCCCGCGGCTTCAATGCGGACGGCTGGATCAACGGTGCGGCCCCGAGCCGCGAGTTGCTGCAGCAATTGCGCAAGGCGGGAATGAGACATGTCCGCCTTCCGGTGCCGGCAGAGCGCGTCATGCCTCGTTTCGCTGCGAAGGCCGAGCGCGACGAGGCGCTGCGCGTGCTCGACCAGGCGCTGAAGCAGCTCACGGCGCTCGGCTACGCCATCTCCGTCGATCTTCATCCCGGCGAGCGCTTCAACCGCCTGCACAAGGAGGATCCGGACGAGGCGCTGCGTCAGATGCAGGAGGCCTGGAGCGGTCTTGCTCAGGTCATTCGATCCTATCCGCCCGATCGCATCTTCGCCGAGCTGCTCAACGAGCCCGATGTCGATGCCGGCAAATGGCAAACCGAGGTCGAGGCGCTCGCCGTCTTCGTGCGCGGATTGCTTCCCAAGACGACTCTCGTTGTCGGTCCGGTCAATTGGCAGCGCGCGGACTCGCTGCCACAGTTCCGGCCGCTGCCGGATCCCGACATCGTCTATGCCATCCACTTCTACGATCCCATGGTGTTCACCCATCAGGCCCACTGGGATGCGCAGGATCCGCTGCACGACATCATCGATCTGCCTTATCCGATCAACGCCGACGATCCCAAAGTTCGCGCGCTGCGCCAGGATCTGCAGGATCGGGGCGCGACCAAGGCGCTCGGTATGCTCGACGTCGCGATTGCCGCCGCCAGGGACAGGCCAAGTGCCGATCGCTGGCTCGCGCCCGCGCTTCAATGGCAGCAGCAGTTTGCGCGGCCGATCATCATCAACGAATTCGGCGTGTTGAAAGCCGGCGCGCCCAGGCAGAGCCGCGTGCGCTGGCTGGCGGAAGTCACCGCTTTTGCCCGTGACCATTGCTGGGGTTGGACGCATTGGGAGCTGGCGCAGGGTTTTGGCCTCGTCGACCGCAGCACCGGCAAGCCCGATCCCGATGTGATGCGGGCGCTGCTCGGCGCGCCGCGGCCCGGCCGGCGCTGACCTCTTCGCTTCCGCTATCGTTAACGAATCCTTACACACCCCCCGCTATCGTGCTCCCCGCGCGCTGCCAAAGGACGATTGATGAGTGCCGGGGACTTAACCCAGGTTCAGACCGAGCAGACCGAGCAGGCCGAGCCGTCGCCGCCGGCCTGGCGCGAGCTGGTCACGACATTCTGCATCGCCGTGGCGACGATCGGCTTCGCGCCGGTCCTGCACCTTGCCAATCCGGCCCTGGCCATTGCCGTCGAGGCTCTGGTCGGTATCGCCATTGTCCTTAGCGTTCCGACCTATGCGCCCGCCATTGCGATCTTCGTTCTGTTCTTCCAGAATCTGTTCGTCTCGCTTCTGTCGCCGCTGGTCCCGCTGCCGTCCGATCTCGACTTCATCAAGGGTTACAACTTCCTCGTCTGCTCCGTCATGTGGCTGGCGACGTTCGGCCTGTACGTCCTGGGCCAGAGGAAACAATCGGCCGAGGTGAACCGGATCATGCGCTGGGGTGTCGTCACCCTCGCCGTGGTGTCGCTGTATTTCGCGATCGGCTTCGTCCAGGACGGACAGCCGGCAGCGGTGTACTTGCGCAACATCGTGCTGCCGCTGTTCCTGTTCCAGCTCTCGCTTCTGACCGCCGCGACTTATGAGGTGCGCATCACGCCGTTCCTGGTGGCCCTTGCGGTCGTGCTCATGCTCTGCGGCTATGTCGAACTCGTCTTCCGCGACGTCTGGCTGGCGATGACCAACGGCCATACGTTCTGGGGTTTCGACGAGCTCAAGGCGACCCATTCGGGTGTCTGGGAAGCCCAGATGCGCCAGACTGGAAACGTGCCGGTCGATCTCAAGGATCGCTTCAGCTTCGACTTCCTGAACACGCCTCTGCTCGAAGGGTTCGGCCTCTCGAAGATGCTGCGTATCCACGGTCCGAACATGCACCCGATCAGCTTCGCCTATGGGATCGGCTTTCTCGGCTTGTTCCTGTTCTCGGTGGGACGTCCGCTCCTGGCCTTCGCGGCGTTGCCGCTCCTGGTGTTTTGCAGCGTGAAGGGAGCGCTCATCGTCGTGGTCTTCGTGGTCGCGGCCTGGATCGCGACCCGTCTGCTCGGCGCCGTGGTGACGTTGCTGCTCGGCTTCCTGGGTATGATCGCCTTTGCGGTCCTGGCGATCCGCCTCGGCCTGCAGATCGGCGACTATCATGTCATTGGGCTGATGGGTGGCCTGGATGGATTCGTGCAGAGACCCTTCGGCCGAGGGCTCGGCATCGGCGGCAATTTGTCGGATAGTTATTTTTCCATCGACTGGAACGCCGCGCAGGCGGCCGGCACGATCGACGGCGCGGTCGAAAGCGCGATCGGCGTGCTGCTCTACCAGATGGGCATCGCCGCCTTCGTGCCGCTTGCCTTCTATTTCGCGATGGCGCTCAAGGCCTGGCGTCTCTACGCGTCCTCGGGATATCTGACACAGGGGCTCGCCGGCTTCGGCGTCATGGTCGTGCTGCTCAACGGATTGTTTCAGGAAGAAGCCTTGTTCGCGCCGCTGGCGCTCGGCCTCATGCTCTCGCTCACTGGCCTCGTCATCGGCAGTCATGTGAGAATGCAGGCCCTCGCCCGCGAGGAGGCCGCGTTCGAGCAGCTCACTCACTACCAGCCCGAGCGTAGCTCCGCATCAGTGCGGGCCTGACTCACTGTCGCAGGAACCGACCGTTTTTCTCGGCGTTGATCCTGGGTGGCCTCTCACCCAGCCGATTGCGAGAGATGAAGGATTTTTCAAACGCTGCATTTTCTCCCGATGTGATCGAGGTCATGACGGGCGCCTTAAAAGCCGCGATTGCGAGCCTGCCCGAGCCCGTGCATGCCTCGCATGTCAACGCGCTGGCCGAATCCATCCTGCGTACCGCCGGCGCGGGCGAGCGCAACGCCGTCGATCTGCAAAGGATCGCCTTGTTGGAGCTGCAACTGGTGCCGCGTGAATAGGCAGGCGGTCATGAGGGCGACATTCACTGTCACCGTTGCACTCCTTACCTCGCTTTCGGCCGCTCGCGCGGAGAGCTGGACGACCTACCGCATCGTCGAATCCGGAACGTCGGTCGACATTCCCGCCTCGCTCTTTACGGAGACAGCCGGCAAGCCCGACGGCTACGGCCAGCGATTTCGTACGTCAGACGGGAGGGCCGATTTCACCGTGCAGGCCGTTGCCAACCAGCAGGGCCTTTCGCCGGCTCAATTCCTCGCCGCGAAGAATCCGCCGCCCGGGATCATCTACAAGCGCATTGCGCGGAACTTCTTCGTGGTCTCGAGCATCAAGCGCGACACGATCTGGTACAACCGCTGCAATTTTTCGCGGGGCTACGTGCACTGCGTGCTGATCAATTATCCCGCGGCCGAGAAGCGGCAATGGGATCGTGTCGTCACGCGGATTAGCCACAGTCTGAGCCCAGGCTGAAGCGGAGCGAGAAGAAGCTGCCCGGGGGCGAGCCGGGCAGCAGGTCGTGAGGATTATCGCGCCGTTGTCGATGTGGTCGACATGGTCGGCTTCGAGCCCGGCACATGCGACATCGTCTTTGTGGTCGAACCCACCTCCTGGCCGGCCTTGACCTTGGTGCGGGTGTGCGAGCGGCTGAACGTGCCGCCGTCATGGGCCTGGGCCCGGGCGTTGGAGTTCATCACCGGGCCGTTGCCCTTGTTCATGCTGACGCCGGTCCGGGCCTTGCCGTCGGTGGCCGCAGCGCTCCCGCCGGCCGCGATCGAGGAGCCGGTGCGGCCGTCGGTCGAAGTGGAGGTGCCGCCCGTCCCGACCGTGGAAGCGGAAGTGCCGCCCACTGCGGCCGAGCCGCCGCTTCCGCCAGTGATGCTGGTCTGTGCGACAACTGGCGAGGCGGCAGCAAGCAGAAGCGCGACCGCCGAGGTCGTGAGTAGAGTTCTCATGTCTCAATCCTTTTCTATGAATTCAGGGGGACGACGTCGAGATCGTGCAGCCGTTGACGGTGATGGTGCTGGCGCTGGTGGAGCCAGGCCCGCCCGCCGTCGACGACGAGCTCGATACGCTGCCGCCGCCGGCCTGCACATGCACCGACGATCCGCCCGCCGAGCTCGAGCTCGACAGCGAACCGCTCGACGACGTCGATCCGGTCGTGCCCGAGCGCGATGCGCCGGCCGCGGTGATGCTGCCGTCAGCGTGCTTCTCGACCGTGACTTTGCAGGTCTCGCCGGATGTCGTCTTCCCGGTCTTTTCCATGGTTTCTGCCGATGCAGCACCGCTCATCAGAGCCAGCGCCGTGATCGCAACGAGTGACTTCTTCATTGCGTGTCCTCCTCAACATGGACGAAGGGAGCGGCACATGGCCGCTCCCGGGATCGGACTAGTTCTTGTCCTTCTTCCACTCGTCCTTGTTGTGGCCCTTGCCCTTCTCGAGGCCCGTATCGCTGGCATGGCTACCGGACTTGCCGTCGCCCATGCCGGGCGACTTCGATGCGCCCGACTGACCAACGGTCGAGCCGCTGCCCGCAGCGGACCCGCCGGTGCCGACGCTGGACGAGCTCTTGCCGTCGCCGGCCGATGAGCCGCCGGTGCCGAGCGTCGAGGCCGAGCCGCTGCCCGAACCGCTGCCGGCCGCAGTGCCACCGGTCCCCACGGTCGAGCTGCTGGTGCCGCCGCCCGCCGACGAGCCGCCGGTGCCGAGCGTCGAGGCAGAGCCCGAGCCGCTGCCGCCTGCGGAAGAGCCGCCGGTACCGACCGTCGAGTTGCTCGTGCCGCCGCCGGCCGAAGAACCGCCGGTGCCGATCGTCGAGCTCGATTGCGCAACCGCGAGTGCAGTGCCGGCCAGCAGCGCGGCCGCAGCCGCAGAAAGCTTCAGGATCCTCATGTTGATCTCCTCCAGGGTTTCCAAAAACGAATTGCCAAATCAGGCTCGGGATAAATTGGCAACCGCTCAAACGTTCCTTTAGGTCGTGCACGCAGACGCGTTCTCTTCACGCCTTGGTCTCGCAGTTCCACGCGCAACGCGCGACGAGCACCGCGCATCGCGTCTATTCATCCAGCATTCATCTGCCGGAAGCTTCTCGTCTCTTGCCTCGCAATCACGCAACGCCGGCATCTCTCAGAATGCCCCGACCATCACTTGGCGTTCGAAGTGTCGATGCGAGGGCGTCGGGCGGGCCATGCGATTCGAGCGGACACCGGCTGCGTGCGTCGCGCCCTGTCGGGCTGGAGGCGCACTTTTCGTCTCCGCCTTCGATGTCTCAGCCATTTCCAGCGCGTCGCTCGCGGCATGGCTTGGCGCCCCGGCGGCGATCGGGGGCGGGGATGCCGCAGCGGCGATGCCGGCCGACGTGTCCAGGATGATCTTTTCAGGGAGGGCGTGGGCGGAACGGATTCGAATGATTGTCCGATCGACATCCGGGGCCGTGGACGCCGTCGCAGGCTGCGGCAGATTGCGATCGAGCACGAAGAGCAGCGCTATGACGAATGCGCCCGCAAAGGCAAAATATCGAATGATGGGCATCAGGCGCTACCGATAGACGAGCCAAGAGCAATTGCACGGGCGGGCCGCCGGCGACGGCCCGCCACGCAATGCGATCAGTCCACCTCTTGGACGACCATGCGGGTCTCGGGATCGACCAGCATGACGCGGCTACCCGAATAGACGTAGCGATATTTGGTAAGCGAGGGGCCCCAATCGCTCGGCACCGTCGCCAGCTCGACGTCGCGCGGCACTGGCGAGCCGATCACGATCCTTTCGCGCGTTTCGACCGGACGGACCTTGTGCTCGGTGACGTAAGACCGAATCCTGGTGCGATACTCCGGCTCGATCTGCACGGCAGCGCCATGGCCCGCACCGGTGGTGGTGACGACGGTGGATTGCGCCATCGCGCTCGTTGATACGAGCAGGGCGGCGGCTGAAATCAGCATGAACTTCTTCATCACGTTCTCCTTCGCCGCTACATGCGACGCAGCGATGAACTCGCCACTGGCATGGCCGTTCCGAGCGCGAACGGAACATTTGCTGGTTTTTCCCGTTTCTTTGCCGGGAGCAGTCACTGGAGGAGAGGACAATGCCCGTATTGATTCTCTGGGCCGTGCCGGCGATCCTGATTGTTGGCGGTGGCATCTATCTCATTGGCTATATGCATTGAACGTAACGGGGCCCCGGTTTCCGTGACGAAGAAATTGGGGTCCGCGCAATCTGCCTTGCCTATGAGTGCGGGCGATGAATCGGTGGTCGGCGATTTCCCGGTTGTCCCTCGGCTCGCCTTCGATGCAGCTCACAAGCTCATTGTAATCTGCTTCACATGCAAACGTGGCCAGCGAGGCTAGATGAACCCAGGCCTCGCCACCGCGTGGCCCAGTTCGGAGATGGCGATGTTGGCTGCACTGGCAAGGGCAATCTCCCGCGCGACGCGAACCAATTTCGACGTCGAAACTCTGAGGGTGCTACTGATTTTCGCCGGCGCGGGCCTGCTGCTTTCCCTCGTGGCCGCGATGATCTACCAGCAGGCGGCCAAAGCCTCCTTGGTGTGAGATCGCTCTGATCCGCTATCATCGAACCGTCACAGCTCTGTCATCCGCGCTCTACTGATCGCTGCTTCCTTCGCCGCGCATCGTGGAGGCTGACATGCATCTGACTGAGAAAATTTCGTCCGACCGGCGGTCGATCCTGAAGGGTCTGGCGGCCGCCGCCGTCACGTCGCTGGCGGCACCGGCCATGGCAGCCGAGGGTCTGACCGTCGAAGGTCTTCCGGCACAGCCGACTGGAGCGGCTGCCTCAATCGCCACCGACAAGGCCTATTGGGCGGACGTCAAGCGGCTCTACGCCGTCACGTCGGACGTCGTCAATCTGGAGAACGGCTATTGGGGCATCATGACTGAACCCGTGAGGCACGAGTTCATTCGCCAGTCCGACATGATCAATTATCAGAACACCTACTACGCGCGGCTGCGCGCGGGGAGAGATTTCGAGGCGGTGCGCGCCAAGGTGGCGGAAGCGGTCGGCGTGGCTGTGGAGGAGATCGCGCTCACCCGCGGTGCGACCGAAGCGCTGCAGCTCCTCATCGGCGGCTACAACAGGCTGAAGCCGGGCGACGCCGTGCTCTATGCCGACCTCGACTATGATTCGATGCAGTATGCGATGAACTCGCTCAGGGCGCGGCGCGGCGTCGACGTGGTCAGGTTCGACGTGCCGGAGCCCGCCACACGCCAGGCCGTGCTCGACGCCTATGCCCGCGCCATCGAGGCGAACCCGAGGACGAGACTTCTGCTCCTGACCCATGTCAGCCACCGCACCGGCTTGGTGATGCCGATCGCCGAGATCGCCCGCATGGCGAAGGCCAAGGGCATCGACACCATCGTCGACGCCGCGCATTCCTGGGGACAGATTGACTTCAAGGTGAGTGAGCTTGAGGCCGATTTCGTCGGCTTCAATCTGCACAAATGGATCGGCGCGCCGCTTGGCGTCGGCTTCCTCTACATCAGGAAGGACCGCCTTGCGGCCATCGATCGTGACATGGGCGACGAGGACTTCGCCGAGAGCGACATCCGCTCGCGCGTCCACACCGGCACGGTCAATTTCGCGACGGTGCTGACGTTGCCGACGGCCCTGGCGCTGCATCGGCAGATCGGCGCCGCCGCAAAGCAGGCCCGCCTGCGCCATTTGCGCGACTATTGGGTGAGCCGCGTCCGCGGATTCAAGGACATCGAGATCCTGACGCCGGACGAAGCCGGCTCCTACGGCGCGATCACCTCGTTCCGCCTCGCCGGCAAGACCAGCAAGGCCGACAACGAAACCATGGTGGTGAAGCTCCGCGACAGCCACAAGATCATGACGGTGCGCCGGGCCGGCGTCGCCAAAGGCCAGTGCATCCGCGTTACGCCGGCACTCTTCACCGACGAGGCCGATCTCGATCGCCTCGTCGAGGCGCTGGCGGTCGTCACGGGGACGAAGACGGGGTGAAGGCCGCGGACTTCTGGTCGTGCGGCGCGAGCTGATGTCAACGCCACCCCAGCGCGGGGGCCACGTGCTTCAGTATGGCCTCGATCGCATGCGCGCAGTAGTCGACGCCGAGCTGGTTCGGGATCGTCAGCAGCAACGTATCCGCCTCGGCGATGGCTTCGTCCTGCTTGAGTTGCTCGATCAGCACGTCGGGCTCGGCGGCATAACTCCGGCCGAAGATGGCCCGGGTCTGCGGGTCGATGAAGCCGATCTGGTCCTCGCCGCCGCGCTCCCCGCCGAAATAGGCGCGGTCGCGATCGTTCATCAGCGCGAAGATGCTGCGGCTGACGGAGACGCGGGGCTCGCGGACGTGGCCGGCTTCCTTCCACGCCGCGCGGTAGGTGCGGATTTGTGCGGCCTGCTGTACGTGAAAGGCCTCGCCCGTCTCGTCGTTCTTCAGCGTCGAGCTCTGCAGGTTCATGCCGAGCTTGGCCGCCCACATGGCGGTCGCATTCGAGCCGGCGCCCCACCAGATCCGCTCGCGCAAGCCCTGCGCATGCGGCTCGAGGCGCAGCAGTCCCGGCGGATTGGGAAACATCGGCTGCGGATTGGGCTCGGCAAAGCCTTCGCCGCGCAGGAGGTCGAGAAAGACTTCGGCGTGACGCCGTCCCATGTCGGCGTCGCTCTGGCCCTCGGCCGGCCGATAGCCGAAATAGCGCCAGCCGTCGATCACCTGCTCGGGCGAGCCGCGGCTGATGCCGAGCTGCAACCGGCCGCCGGCGATGAGGTCGGCGCTTCCGGCGTCCTCCACCATGTAGAGCGGATTCTCGTAGCGCATGTCGATCACGGCCGTGCCGATCTCGATCCTGCTGGTCCTGGCGCCGACGGCCGCAAGCAGCGGAAAGGGCGAGGCGAGCTGGCGCGCAAAGTGATGCACGCGAAAATAGGCGCCGTCGGCCCCGAGCTGCTCGGCCGCCACGGCCAGCTCGATCGATTGCAGAAGCGTATCGCTGGCAGAGCGGGTCTGCGATTGCGGCGAGGGCGTCCAGTGCCCGAAGGAGAGGAATCCGATCTTTTTCATGCGGGCAACATATGGACGAAGGGGAGAATTTGCGAGACGCCGGCCGAGGGAAAGAGCCGCGTGCCAGTAAGCGGCTCCTGGAGGAAGCAGGCACCGGCTCGGCTGCTTGTGGCGCCCTCAGATTTCGCAGCGGGCCAAATTCAGCGCTTTGAGCAAGCCGCCGAACGCCTTGAGCCGACAGGACTCGCTCTCGCTGGCGGCCTTTGCACGCTGAACATTGGCTGTTCGCTTGACGACAGCTGCTGTTGGCTTTGGCTTGGGCTTGGGCTTGGGAGGTTCGGCGGTGGCGACGGACTTCGGCTTGTTTCGCTGACGGACGATCGGCGCCGGCGCGGGCGAACCGACATGGACGTCCTGCGGAGCAACGGGGGTGTCGACCGACGTTGGCGCCATCGGCATCGCGCTGCTTACCGCGGCAACTTCGAGGCGATCCGCCTTCTCTAGCGCGTCATGCGTAGCAGAGATGCCTGTGCTTTCGGCAGGCGGCTGGACGATCGCGGCGGAGCGACGCGGTGGAGTGCTGAGCTCCATGGCTGACAGCATTCCCACGCTCAACAGGATGAGGAGGCCCAACAGCGCCATTCTCAGCATTACGCGCCTCTAACCCAAGTTAGCCCCCGCGGGAAATTCTCCGCGCCAATAAGGCAACTTTGCCGGCGGCCGCCGACCCACGGCGAATCATTTGCCGACAGGGTTAACGGCGGCGGTGCCGATGATCGCTGGCGGGTCTCTTTCGGTTCGTCGCGTGGGAGCTGCGACCCGTCGCTACCGTTCGACGCGTGACGCCCCGTGCCGGCGCAAGCCTGACCCGGGGCGGGTTCGCGGCCGCGAGCGGTGATTATCTTTCGCCTTCTTCCGCTTGCTCCCGCTCAAGGGCACTGATCAGCTTCCCAATGCGCTGCGTGGTCGTGGGGCTTTTCGCAGCCCGCAGCAGGCGCTTGGATTGCTCTAAACGAGAAGCGATCTGCTCCTGGCGCGCCAATTGGTCTTCCATCATCTGTTGTCCTCCACGGAGGAAGACGATCGGCAGGGCCAATGGTTCAAATCTGTTGTGTCAGCGCGCGTCGCTCCGCTGGATACTCGCGGCGCACCAGCCACAGGAATGGGTAAAGCCAAACGGCAGAGTTGAGAAACTGGAACAATATCTCGTTATGGTTGTTGTCATGCCGGATCCTCAGACGTGCAGGGTCGACGAGAAAAAGTCAGCAGAACAAAAATGGTAGGATCTCTGTCATCCCTCGCGGCTTTCGTACTCCTTGGAGCGTCGGTGATCGCTTTGCCGGCTTTTGCTCCAAAAGTGCAAGCGGATGAGCTTCAGGCACTGGCCAAAGGGGACCGGCTCGCAATCCAGGCCGCTTCAACGGACTGCTCGGCACAGGTCTGGCCGGACCTTACCACGTCCTGCTTGCGACACGCCGGTGCTGGAACGAAGATCCAGGAAGCTCGCCTCGTGACTGCCCGGCGTTAGATCGGTCGTCCGTCAGTCCGCTCTTGAGGGATCAGCCCAACCCTCCAGTGCTTCCCGTCCGACCCGCGTGGTCGTGATCAGGCCGTCGCGCCGAGACGAGATACCTGCTGACGCAGGCGAATTGGCTGGCCTTCTCCGCCCGAGAAGCGCAGCAATGGGTGCGGACGTCGGTCAAGGGCAATCGGCCTAGAGCATTGCGCGGGTGCCGAGACCGCTCGGGCCCCGCCGAGAGAGAGCGAGATCACCATGTCGACAGATCCAATCCAGGTGCCGAACGTTCTCGTCGTGGAGGACGAGATGATCCTGCGGATGCGTGCGGTCGACATCGTGGAGGATGCCGGGTTCTGTCCCATAGAGGCGATCAATGCCGACGAGGCGATCTCGGTTCTGGAGTCCCGATCGGACATCTCGCTGCTACTGACCGACATTCAGATGCCCGGCAGTATCGATGGCCTCAAGCTCGCCCATGCGGTGCACGAGCGCTGGCCCTCGATCAAGATCATTCTGGTGTCCGGCCAGGTGAAGCCGTCCGAGGCGGAACGGCCAGCGGACAGCAGATTTTTCGGTAAACCGCTCGGTGTCGAGCAAATGATCACCGAGCTTAAGGCCATGGTCGGCGCAGGTGCTTTGCAGATCGTTCCGACGGCAGGCGACTGGACGCCAAGTACGATATTTGACGCCGCGCGGACCGCTGCGCCCACCTCCCGGTCGGAGCAGGAGGCTTCTCTGTCTGCCGAGAACGACAGCCTTCGCTTGCTGCTCGAACAGGCCGAGATCGACGCAAGGGCTATGATCGTTCAGGCCGGTATCGATGCCGAGCAGCGAAGTGCCGCCGACAAGTTGCAGAAGCTGATCCTCGGAGAGCTGCATCATCGCGTCAAGAACACGCTTGCCATGGTGAGTGCGATCGCGTCCCAGAGCTTCCGCGGAGCGCCGAGCATCGAGCATGGACAGAAAGCCATGGAGGGCAGGCTGCTCGCCTTGGGGCGAGCCCATGATCTCCTGATGCAGGTGAGTTGGGCCGATGCGAGCTTGACCCACACGCTGAGCAGCGCAACGGAGCCCTACGACAGTCAGGGAGACCGACGCTTCCACTTCAATGGACCGGATATAAGGATTACCTCCGTCGCCGTCATTGCGCTTGCGATGACGTTCAACGAACTGTGCACCAACACCACCAAGTTCGGCGCGCTGTCCGTCCCGACAGGCCGCGTCGAGATTTCGTGGGCGATTGATGAGGTGAAGCAGAGGCTTCGCCTTGTCTGGACCGAAAGGGGCGGCCCCCCGGTCGAACCGCCAACACGCCGGAGTTTCGGCACCCGGATGATGGGGTCTCTCGGCCAGCAACTGACGGGGCAGGTGAGCCTCGCATATGAACGGAGCGGATTCGTTTACGCACTGGACGTGCCACTCGGCTCGGTCGTCGCGGCAGCGTGAGCTTGGGCCTGCGAGAGATCTAGGTTTCGGTCGCGGGATCGACGGCAAGTCGTGCGTGCGGCGCTCCAGCCGAGCCGGCATCACTTGCCGGCCGATCACCTGAGACCAGCAAAAAAGGCCGCGGTTTGCACCGCGACCTTTTGAATTCACTCGCTTCGCCGCTCAGTAGGTGCCGATACCGACACTTACGCCCGGAGCGCGGAAGCCAACGCCGCTGCGTTCCTCATAGCCGCGCCGCTCGAGGTAGCGCTCACGAGGTGCATATCCGTAGGCATCGCGGCCTTCGCGGATGATGACGCGTCTTTCGCTGCGCTCGCGCCAGCACCGTCCGTCTTCGTTGCAGACCATGCGAACGTTTTGGAGGCTGCTCTCCGGCGCGGACGACGTGCTGAGGGTAAGCGGTGCTGCCGAAGCAGCCGTCACGATGAGTGTACTGGCTGCGGCTGCCAAGACTGTGAATATTCTCATGAAGTATCTCCTGAATGAAGCTTGTGTCAGTGAGCCAATGGACTCGAGGAACAATGGTTCCGCGAACGTAAGAAGAAACTCTTCCATGTGCGAGTAAGCGGCAAACGGACGCGATTGCCCCGGAACGGAACTCGGAGCGAATTGGATTGCGTCGCCTATGGCGGTCCAGATCAGATGGTCGGCCTGTCGTCCGGCCGCACGTCCTTGGCTTTTTCCTCGGCTAGGAGGCGCAACAGCGTCTGATGCCGTGCTTCATCGCGCGACGGGTCACCTTCACTGATGGCGATGAGCTTCTCATAACGTCTGATGTTTTCGTGGTTTACGTAATTCTTCATTGCGCCCTCCGGCAGTTCAGCAGCGTGGCGCGCTCACGCTGACATCAGCCACCCCTTGCGCACGCGATGCAAGGTCTATTTTGGGCCGATGACCAGATGCCTCAGCGGCGCTGTCCCTTAATGACGGTTCGGGATATTCACGCAGCTTCTTGATTCGTATTCGCGCTCGCTGACCGCCGGTATTGGAAAGCACGTAGGTCGAGCAGGATCATCTAGGACCGCCCCGGCACGGCTTCGGCCCCGATAGCTGCAACAAGCTCGGGCGCGAGGTGAGCGGACAAGCGCTGAATGATGTTGAGCAACTTCAGGATTTCCTGCTCACGCAAGGCGTCAATCTTGTTGTGCAACAGTTCGATTTCGAGTTCGGCCTTCACATTGATTCGATAGTCGTGCTCGGCATGTCTGCGGTCAATCTCGGATTGACGATTCTGGCTCATCATGATGATGGGCGCCGCGTATGCTGCTTGGAAAGAAAGGACCAGATTCAGCAAGATAAAGGGATAAGGGTCCCAACTCTCAATCAATGCTGTCGTGTTCAGAATGATCCAGAGGCCGAGTAGTCCGCTCTGGATGATGATGAAGCGCCAGGAGCCGACCGTTTCGGCAACCCGGTCGGCCAGCATTGCTCCCGGCGTTAGAGCAGGTTTGGGTATGTTGCGAGCCGGCTTTTGCGCACGAAGTTCCTGCAACCGCTGCTCATCCTCGAGACTTAGGTGTATTTTGTGGCTTTGCTCACTGGTCATTTGCATCCCCGGTAAAGAGAGATCCAGGCGCCTGAGCGCCCTTCATTGCTCGCCGCTCAGTTGGCGGTCATCCTAGACCAGTCCGTGACTATGTCACTTATTGGCCGGCGCCGATTCGCCAGGGCGAAGCTGGCGACGTCCGGTTTGGAAGCCAGAGCGGACGCGCGGGCTAGTGAATCGTGACTGCGCGCCCGGGCTTATCCGGCATTGCCTGATGCCCGGCTGGGTTGGCGAAGCCGTGCCGCCTCAGGCGTAGGCCACCCACCCTCGGAACGTGAATCCGGTATAGAACAGGGTCGGCTCGGAGAAGCCGGCATCGCGCAAAACCGCCTCGTCCTGCGCGGGCTCCAAAATTTCCAGGTGGTTGGTGACGGCGTTTCGCGCGGCCGCGGCCTTGTCGGGCTCGACGCCGGAGGCGGCCAGGAACGCGGAGTACCGCGATAGCCACAGCGGACGTTCCTTCTCGCCGTCGGGCGCGCTCAAATGCGCGACCACGAAGGCGGCGCCCGGTTTGAGCCGGCGGCGGATTTCCGAGGCAATGCGGCGTCGCTCCGCGACGTCCACGAAGTGCAGGGTGAGCAGGCAGCTGGCACCGTCGAACGGTCCCTGCGGCGCGTCGTCGATATAGCCCTGATGAAGATGTGCGCGCGATGCGAGCGGGCCCAGGGTTTGCCGGGCGAGCGCCAGCATCGCCGCAGACGGATCCACGCCGTCGAAACGCCAGGCGGGCTGCGCCTGCGCAAACGTCTTCAACTCGAGGCCGCCGCCGGCACCGAGCACGAGGATCCGTGCATCCTCACGCGCGCGCTCGGCCAGCAGGATCGCCGCCATCGACAGCATGGAATTGTAGCCGGGAACGAAGCGCGGCGGTCCCTTGGTGTAGGTCGCCACCGCTTGCGGATCGGAGAACATATCTTGAATGCTGGTCATTGCGTTGTCCTTGCTGAAGCCGGCATCAGGCGTGATGCGCGCTGATGCCTTGAAGCTTGCGGGAGCCGAGGCGCTTGCGAAAATCCTCGCTCAGCATCGCCAGCGTCACCTCGCCGAGCCGCGACAGCAGCAGAGCCTCGGCATCGTGAAAGGCTTGGTCGAGCGCGGCGTTGACGGCCTGCTCGACGAGGCAGCCCGGCGCCTCCGTGCGATTGCCCATGGCCAGCAGCGAGGGACTGCCGAGCGCGTTGTAGACATCGCGCAGCGTCACCTTCGACAGGTCGCAGGCAAGCGTCCAGCCGCCGCCATGCCCCTTCTCGGAGCGGACGTAACCGAGGTCGCGCAGCCCGGCCATGATGCGGCGGATCACCACCGGGTTGGTGTCCATGGCTTTCGCAAGGGTCTCGGACGTGAACGGGCCGGGTTGTTGCTTCATGTGCAAGAGCACATGGAGCACGCCGGACAGCCGGGAATCTCGTTTCATGTAACTCTATATGTTACGTGATGCTCAAATGTCAAATGGCCAAGGCCCGATGACAATCCCCCGATTTTGCTGCGCGCTAACCCATTGATCCCGCTCATGCCGGCTACTGTGCATGGGGTTGTTTTCGACTTTTTTGTTTCGGTGAGCCCAAGGACCGAGGCCGCCATGCTGATTTGTCACGGTGACGCCGCCGCGCGCGAGGACAACAATCAGCCGGACACCGCGTGGACTTTTTGTCCCTCACCTCGCGCGGCGCCGGTTTTCATCCATCCATTTTTTGGAGGCGCATCATGCAGGTTTACAATGTGGTGAAGTTCAGGGTGAAGCCGGGCGAGGAAGCCGCCTTCCTCGACGCGCACCGGAACGGCAAGGCCAAATGGCCTGGCCTCGAGCATGGCGTCATCATCAAGACCGGCGAGCAGACCTTCTGCCTCATCGGCACATGGTCCAGCCAGGATGCGCTGCTCGCGGCACGACCAGCAATGATCAAGACCCTCGATAGTTTCAGGTCGGTGCTCGAGGACCAGGGCAACGGCCGCGGTGTGACGGATGCCGTTTCGGGCGAGGTGGTGCTCGGTCTCTAGCAGGCGATCGGCCCGCTACTTCATCACCCGCAGGCCCTTGGTCGTGAACCGCTGGGTCTTGTCGCCCGTACGGACCGGACGCCTTGTGCCGGCGGCCTTGCCGGTGCCGGGCGGCTGGTGCGCGGGCACGAGCTGGTGCGGCTGCGAGCCGATCAGGTCGCGGCGGCCCATCTCGATCAAGGCCTCGCGCAGCACGGGCCAATTGTCGGGGTCGTGGTAGCGCAGGAACGCCTTGTGCAGGCGGCGCTGGCGCAGGCCCTTGATCGCCTCGACCTTGTCGCTGCCGCCGTGCCGCACGCCGCGGAGGGGATTGACGCCGGTGTGATACATCGCAGTCGCGGTCGCCATCGGCGAGGGCAGGAAGGTCTGCACCTGGTCGGCGCGATATCGGTTCTTCTTGAGCCAGAGCGCGAGGTTCATCATGTCCTCGTCGGTCGTGCCCGGATGCGCCGCGATGAAATAGGGGATCAAATAATATTTCTTGCCGGCCCGCTCGGCCGCTTCGTCGAACATCCGCTTGAACTTGTTGTAGGCGCCGATGCCCGGCTTCATCATCTTGTCGAGCGGGCCGCGTTCGGTATGTTCGGGCGCGATCTTCAAATAGCCGCCGACGTGATGGGTGACGAGCTCCTTGATGTATTCGGGGCTCTCCACTGCAAGGTCATAGCGCACGCCCGAGGCCACCATCACCTTCTTGATGCCCTTGGTCTCGCGCACCTTGCGATAGAGCCTGATGAGATCGTCATGCGAGGTGTTCAGGTTCGGGCAGATCTCGGGGAAGACGCAGGACGGCCGCCGGCACGCGGCCTCGACCTTCGGGTCCTTGCACGCCATCCGGTACATGTTGGCGGTGGGGCCGCCGATGTCGGAGATGACGCCAGTGAAGCCCGGAGTCTTGTCTCGGATTTTTTCGATCTCGCGCAGGATCGAGCCTTCCGAGCGATTCTGGATGATGCGGCCCTCGTGCTCGGTGATCGAGCAGAAGGTGCAGCCGCCGAAGCAGCCGCGCATGATCGTCACCGAGAACTTGATCATGTCCCAGGCCGGGATCTTGGCGTCGCCATAGGACGGATGCGGGGCGCGCGCATAGGGCAGATCGTAGACCGCGTCCATCTCGTCGCTGGTCAGCGGGATCGGCGGCGGATTGAGCCAGAGATCGCGGTCGCCGTGACGCTGCACCAGCGGCCGCGCATTGCCGGGATTGCTCTCCCGGTGCAGCACGCGTGACGCGCGGGCATAGGCTTCCTTGTCCTGCTCGACCTGCTCCAGCGCCGGCAGCCGGATCACGGTCGCGCCCTTCTGGCGGGTTGCGCCTTCGTCGGCGGAATCGAGATCGTCGGCGTGCAGCTCGGAGTAATCTTCAGGCACGCGGCGGAACAGCGCGACGCCGCGGATGTCGTTCAGCTCACGCGGCGCTTCACCGGCGGCGAGCCGCTGCGCGACTTCGACCACGGCGCGCTCGGCGTTGCCATAGAGCAGCAGGTCCGCCTTGGCGTCGGCAAGCACCGAGCGGCGCACCTTGTCGGACCAGTAATCGTAGTGCGCGATCCGGCGCAGCGAAGCCTCGATGCCGCCGAGCACGATCGGCACGTCCTTGAACGCCTCGCGGCAGCGCTGCGCATACACCACGGTGCAGCGGTCCGGCCGCTTGCCGCCTTCGCCGCCGGCCGTATAGGCATCGTCGCTGCGTATGCGGCGGTCCGCGGTGTAGCGGTTCACCATGGAATCCATGTTGCCGCCGGTGACCCCGAAGAACACTTTTGGCTTGCCCAATGCCTTGAACGGCTCGGCCGAGTGCCAGTCGGGCTGGGAGATGATGCCGACCCGAAAGCCTTGTGCCTCCAAAAGGCGGCCGATGATGGCCATGCCGAAGCTGGGGTGATCGACATAGGCGTCCCCGGTCACCAGCACGATGTCGCAAGCGTCCCAGCCGAGCGCGTCCATCTCGGCGCGGCTCATCGGGAGGAACGGTGCCGGCTTGCGCGGCCGGGCCTGAGCCATCAGGGGCTTTGCGGCGGTGATGATCTGGGTGTCCATGGGGCGTAGGCATAGGACTCCGGGCCTGCGAATACAACCGACGGACGCGTGAAAGATCGCGGTTCCCCAGCCGCCCATGCGCTGCGTTAACGGGTTCGCCAGCGCCTACCGTCTCCTCCCCGACCAGCGGCGGCAGGTGTGTGACGCCGTCCACATAACAGCCGGTGCCGTCGCGTCATGCTCACTCCAGTCCTCTAGGAGAGCCCCATGTTGCTGGTCGATGCGCTGCTGATCCTGGCGATGTTGTTCTTCCTGTTCCTGCCGATCACCGATCGTCGGACGGTGCGGATGAGGCTCTGCATGCTGTGCGCGCTGCTCGCGGTGTTCTCGCTCTCGATCACCCGCACCCCCATCGTGCCGGTTCTCCTCGCTAGCACCTCCGCGCCTTCCGGAATGGTGCGCGTGCCTCATATGCATATGGACGAGCCGTCGTCGGGGTTCTCACCGCCGCAGACATCGGATATCCGATTGATCCATGGGCAAGGGAACCTCTGACGGCGGTCGTGGCGCGAGCACCGGTGCATCACCGTCCACGCACGCCTGGCTTGGCGCGGTCGCGCTGATCGGCTTCATCCTGGTGGCGACCGCGCAGGCCTCCAATCAAATTCTGGCGCGCGGACTTGCCGGCTCGGTCCCGCCCTTCGCGCTCGCCTTCTTCCGCTGGAGCATCGTCGCCATCGGGCTCGCGCCGATCGCGCTCAAGGAGATCCGCGATGGCCGCGTGACGCTGGCCGGGAGCATCTGGCCCATCCTCGCTGCCGGATTCATGGGCATGTTCCTGTGCGGCGGTCCGGTCTATGCCGCGGGCGTATCGACGACGGCGATCCACATCGCGCTGATCATGGCGCTGTCGCCGATCACGGTGCTGCTGATTTCGGCCGTGCGCGGCATCGAGCATGTCGGCCCGCTGCAATGGCTCGGCACGGCACTCGCGCTCGCCGGTGCGCTGCTGATCATCTCCGGCGGCCATCCGCAGACGCTGATCGAGCTTCAGACCGCGGCAGGCGACGGCCTCGTCGTGATCGCCATGCTCGGCTGGTCCGGCTACACGCTGCTGCAATCGCGCGCCGCGCCGAAGGCCTCGCTGTTGGCACGCATCAGCCTGTTCTCCGGCGCGGGCGCGCTGTTCTCGCTGCCGCTCGCGGCCATAGAGATGTGGGCGTCGCCGGGGCAGGTCTTCAGCACCAAGGCGCTCTCGGCCTATGTCTTCGCCGGGATCGTTCCCGGCCTGCTCGCCTATGCCGGCTTTGCCTGGCTCGGCGGCAAGTTCGGCTCGGTGCGGACCTCGCTCGTGCTCTATCTCGGGCCGATCGCGAGCGCGCTGCTGTCTTTCGCCATCCTCGGCGAACCGCCGAAGCTGATCCATCTCTTCGGCGGTTTGCTGATCCTGGGCGGCGTCTGGGCCAGCCTCCGCCGCTAGTTCCATCCGCACGCGTCCCGGTTCATCCGCAGGAACCATCCGGTGTCGTGAACATTCTGATGGAGGGGTTGCGGCGGGCCCGGCTCGCGCGCGCTGGCAACGTTCGCCTCTGGCGTGGGGGAGCCGTGAGTACAGTCATAGAGAACCTGCTGTTGCGGAAGCAGAAACTCGTGGAGCAGCTCGAAAAGGCGCCATCGGTCGAGGATCGCGACAAGATCGAGCACCAGCTCGAGCAGATCAACACCGCGCTGGATTTTCTGGACAGGCCGGGATCGAAGGACGCGAAATAGCCGCGCTCAATCCACCTTAGATGTCTCGACCTTCAAAGCCCTGGCATAGACCAGCCCCGAATTGGTGATATGCGTGGTCATCAACTCCTCGAAGGCGGCGAGGTCGCCGCGCGCGAACAAATCGAGAAGCTTGCGGTGCTCGTCGAACGAGGTGCGGGTGCGCACGTCGATCGGCGAGGTCAGATTGGTGCGGAGCGCGGCGACGCGGCCGGAGACAAGTTGATAGGATTCGGCGAGGTAGCGGTTGCCGCAATGGGTGAACAGCGCCTCGTGAAAGGCCGCATCGGCGCGGCCATAGGCGATGTTGTCCTTCGCCGCGACCGCCGGCTCCATTGCGGCGATCGCATCGCTCATCGCGGCGGCCGCACCGTCGCGATCGCAGCGATAGGCGAGCTCGGCCGCCCTGGGTTCGAGCGCGATGCGGAAGGTGCAGAGCGCATTGATGTCCTCCGCGCTCGGCGTGAACACAAAGCTGCCGACCTGCGGGCGGATCACCACGAGGCCTTGCGCTTGCAACAGGCCCATCGCCTCGCGCACCGGCGTGCGGCTGACGCCGAAGGAATTGGCCACCATCTCCTCGGAGATGGCGGCGCCCAGGGTGAACTCGCCCTCGATGATCGCCTGCCGCAACCGCTGCATCACCCGCTGCGACAGTGATTTCGGCGTGTCGAGCTTGAGCGAGCGCATCTGCTCTCTCAGACGACTTTGCCGGGATTGAGCAGATGGTCAGGATCGAGCGCCGCCTTCAGTGTCCGCATCAGAGCGATCTCGGCCTCGCTCCTGGCATGTCCCAGCCACTTCTTCTTCAGCGTGCCGATGCCGTGCTCGGCCGAGACGCTGCCCCCCAGCTCGCGCACCAGACCGTAGATGATCGTATCCATCTCCTCCTTCGGCTGCTGCTCGACGGGAAGGCCGGTGACCCAGGAGACGAGATGCAGATTGCCGTCGCCGATATGGCCGTAATAGACGCTCTCGCAGCCCTCGATGCCGGAAGCCAGCGCGGCCTTGCAGCGCGTGGCGAACTCGTCCATCCGCGCCACGGCAAGGCCAATATCATAGGAGATGTGCGGGCCCAGCACCTGGCCGAACTCGGCGCAGATGTCGCGCACGCGCCAGAAGGCCTGCGTCTGCGCCAGCGATTGCGCCACGGCGGCATCCGCCAGCAGCCCGCGCTCCATCAGCTCTTCGAGCCAGGCCTGGAAGCGCGGCGCGTCGACGCTCTCGTCGGTGCCCTGCGCCTCGACCAGCACGTAGAGGCCGTGACCTGCGGTGACCGGCGGCTTCACGCCGGCGCGGGTCGTGATCACGTCCCAATAGTCCGGCCACATCACTTCGAACGCCGACAGCAGCGGGCCGAGCCCGCTGCGCGCCGCGCCGAGCAGCGCGACCACCGCGGCATAGTCCTTCAGCGCACAGAGCGCAGCCATGGTCGAGCGCGGCTTCGGAAACAGTTTCAACACCACGCGGGTGATGATGCCGAGCGTGCCTTCCGAGCCGATGAACAGATGCTTCAGATCGTAGCCGGCGTTGTTCTTCATCAGCTTGTTGAGGCTGGTGATGACGGTGCCGTCGGGCAGCACCACTTCGAGACCGAGCACCAGCTCGCGCGTCATGCCGTAGCGGATCACGCGGTTGCCGCCGGCATTGGTCGAGAGATTGCCGCCGATCGCGCAGGAGCCGCGCGAGCCGAGGTCGAGCGGAAAGAAGAAGCCGGCTTCATCCGCGGCTTTCTGAATTGTCTCGAGCGGCGTGCCTGCCTTCACGGTCATCGTCATCGAGGCAGGATCGATCTCCTCGATGCCGGTCATGCGTTCCAGCGAGATCGCGACCCAGCCGGCCTCGGGCGAGGCGCCGCGGCACAGTCCGGTCAAGCCGCCCTGCGGCACGAACGGCAGATGCGCCTGCCGGCAGGTCAGAATCGCGTCGGCGACACCTTGCGCATCCACGGGGCGGATCACCGCGAGCGGCGTCTGCGGCAGGCTCGCGCTCCAGTCGTTGCAATTGCGCGCCGGCACGTCGGTGCCGACAAGCACCGCCGCTGCGCCGAGCTTGTCGCGCAGGGCGCCGAGCAATTGGTCGGGGCGCCCGGCCGGGGTCACCATGTCCATGCGAACCTCCTCAAAATCTGGCTGCGCCATACGCCGTGACACCGGAAAAGGATTTGCGCGCTTCTTGTATGTAAGGTACAAGATAAAAAGTAAAGCAAAAACAAGGACCGATCCGGCTTCGGAAGATCTTTGAGATCAGAGGCTTAGCTCGGGATCGAAGCAAAGGGCAGTGTGATGACTGAGGCAATTCGCGGGTTCTGGGTGGCATCGGCGACACCGCTGGCGGCCGACGGCAGCGTGGATTCCGCAAAGCTCGCGGCTCATGCCAAGCAGCTCTTCGGCAAGGGTGTCGACGGCGTCGTGCTGTTCGGCACCACCGGCGAGGGCACCTCGTTCAATGTCACCGAGCGCGTTGCAACCATCGAAGCCGTGCTCAAGGCTGGTGTCGCGCCGGAACGCATCGGCATCGGCGGCGGCTTCCCCGCCATCACGGACAGCATCGCGCTCGCGCGCGCCGCGCTCGGTCTCGGCCTGCGTCACGTGCTGGTGCTGCCGCCTTACTTCGATCGCAGCGCCACGGCTGAAGGCATCGAGGATGCCTTCGCCGCGATCATCGACGGCGTCTCCGACGACCGGTTGCGCGCCTATCTCTATCATATCCCGCAGATCTCGGGCGTTGCGATCCCGACCGGCGTCGCCGCGAACCTGCGCAAGCGTTACGGCAGGGTGGTCGCGGGCCTGAAGGATTCCAGCGGCGACTTCAAGCAGTTCCAGGCGTTCCGTGCCGCGGCTCCCGATCTGGCCATCACCGTCGGGAACGAAACCGACATCGCCCGCGCGATCGCCGCCGGTGGCGCGGGCACCATCTGCGGCATGGCCAACATCGTGCCGGAGCTGGTCAGGGCGATGATCGACGGCAAGGATGTCGAACCGCGCATGCAGGCTGCGGCCGATATCGTGCTGAAGACGCCGTCGTTCCTCGCGACCCTGAAGGCCATCATTGCGGCGCAGACCGGCGACCCCGCGTGGTTGCGCGTGCGCCCGCCGCTCCGCGCATTGTCGGACGGCTCCGCGTTCAAGCGGAAGCTCGACGAGTTGATGGCGCCTGCCATCGCGTGAGACCGCACGACATCGCGACACGCCGCCGCGATTCGCGTACTGCGTGTCGCGGCCGACGCGAGGCCAATTAGAGATTGCCGCTCAATGCCGGTCCGTTCTTAGAACGATTCCATACTGGAGCGATTCAAGCTCGGTCACGGTTCTCCTCGATCTCGCCGGCTGTTACACGCGCACACTTCAATGTCCTGACGTGAAGTGGATTGAAAGTGCGTGCCTCCGTGGATGGCCTGCGTAGCGGCAGCCATCGTCATCGTGCCGGCGAGAGCCGTGCAGGTCTTTTCGTCGGTGTAGTCGTGCTGCTCACCGGATTTTCGTCCCATACCACGAGCGGGCGGGCGCAGTCGGCGCTGCCGCCGGTGACGGTGGAAGCCCCGGCGCCGCGGTCCAGGCCAGCACGTGCGTCGGAGCAATCGCCACGCCGCATGCAGGCCGCTCGCCGCCAATCCGCCCGCAATCCTGCCCCCGCGCCGCCAACGCTCTCGGAGCGCGCGGCCGCGGAAGCCGCCGCGCAGCAGGCCGCCAGGCTCGGCTACCGCGCGATGCCGAGCGCGACGACGCTGCGCAGCGGCGCCACGCCGCTCGACACATCGCAGGCCGTCAACGTCGTGCCTGAGCAGGTGCTGAAGGACCAGCTCCCGCGCAACATCGATGATGCGCTCATCAACGTCTCCGGCATCACCCAGACCAATACGCTGGCGGGCAGCCAGGACGCCGTGATCCGCCGCGGCTTCGGCGACAACCGCGACGGCTCGATCATGCGCAACGGCATGCCGCTGGTGCAGGGCCGCAGCTTCAATCCCGCGGTCGAAAGCGTCGAGGTGCTGAAAGGGCCGGCCTCGCTGCTCTACGGCATCATGGATCCCGGCGGCATCGTCAACACCATCAGCAAGCGTCCGGAGCTCTATCAGCACGGCTCCGTCACGCTGCTCGGATCGGCCTTCAGTGCCTCGAAGACCGGCGCGGACGGCCTGCTCGACGTTACCGGTCCGATTGGCGATCAGGGCCTTGCCTATCGTTTCATCGGCTACGGCGTCAGCGAGGACTATTGGCGTAATTTCGGCCGTCACCGCGAGATGCTGGTCGCGCCGTCGCTGGCCTGGTACGGCCAGGACACCACGGTCCAGCTCAACTACGAGCACCGCGAGTTCATTTATCCGTTCGATCGCGGCACGGCCTTCAATCCCGTGACCAAGGCACCGTTGGCGGTGCCAGCGACGCGCCGGCTGGATGAGCCCTTCAACAACACTTGGGGGACATCGGACCTGATCCAGGCCTCGGTCGAGCATCGCTTGAACCAGGATTGGAAGCTCTACGCCGGCTACAGCTACAACACCGAAACCTTCAGCGCCAACCAGCTCCGCATCACCGGCATCAACTTCACGACCGGTAACGAAACGCGGAGCAATGACGGCACGCGAGGCTCGCTCAGCAATGTCAGCTATGGAACGTCCTACATGTCCGGCAGCTTCTGGCTGGGCAACATGCGCAATGACGTGGTCTTCGGCGGCGACGGTCAGTATCGTACCATCTACCGCGACACCTTGATCCGGCAGACGACTCCCGCCTTCAATGTCTACAATCCCGTCTACGGCTTGATCGGGCCCGGGACGACCGCCTCCAATCCCGATAGTGCCCAGACCGACAAGCTCGGCCAGTGGTCGTTGTTCTTCCAGGACACTCTGCATCTTACCGAGCGGTTCGCGCTGGTCGGTGGCGTGCGCTACATGGACTACGACCAGATCGCCGGCCGCGGAAAGCCGTTCATCACCAACACCAATGTGTCGCAGGACAAGGTGCTTCCGCTCGGCGGCGCCATCTTCAAGCTTACTGACCAGATATCGCTCTATGCGAGCTACACGCAATCACTGAAGCCGAATTCGACGATTGCGCCGATTGGCGTGATGATCGATTCCAACGTCGCGCCCGAGGAAGGCGTGTCGTACGAGACCGGCGTGAAGTTCGATTTGAACAAGCGCATCTCGGGTACGCTGGCGCTCTACGATCTCGACAAGAAGAACGTGCAGACGACGAAGACCAACAGTGCGGGCATCGTGGAGCTCCATACCGTCGGCCGTGCCCGCTCGCGCGGCGTCGAGCTGGACGTGACCGGCAGGCTCACCGACAGCTGGGCCTTGATCGGCAGTTATGGCTTTACCGATGCCCGCGTGACGGCGTCCGACGATCTGACGTTGCTCGGCAAGAAGCTGCAAAACGTCGCCCTGAACACCGCCTCGCTCTATCTGGTCTATGACTTCGGCACCGCATTGCCCGGTCAGCTCCGCCTCGGCGGCGGCGCGCGTTATGTCGGCGACCGCCCCGGTGATTCCATCAACAGCTTCTTCCTGCCGTCCTATGTCGTCGCCGATATCTTCGCGACCTACGAGATGAAACGCCAGAACACGCCGGTGGTCTACCAGTTCAACGTCAAGAACCTGCTCGACACCGTCTACTACTCCTCGGCCGTCAACAATCTGAACGTCGCCATCGGCGATGCGCGTCGCGTCTCGCTGTCAGCAACGGTGAAGTTCTAGCGATGGCAGTGCGGCTAGGACACACGATCAAGGCGGTCCTGTTCCAGGTTCATTCCATCGCGGGCCTGGTCCTCGCGCTACTGGTGTCCCTGATCGCGCTGACCGGCGCGATCATGAGTTTTGAGGACGAGATCGTCGATCATCTCAATGCCGGCATCATGCAGGTCGCGCCGCGCCAGGCGCCGGCGTTGATGCCTGATGAGCTGGTGGCGCGGTTGAAAGCGGGGCAGCATCTCGGCAAGGTCGCGGCAGTCACGCTGTCGAGCGATCCGTCGGCGGCGGTCCACGTCCGCTTTGGCCGCGACGAGCAGGGCGGCCGGCCCGCTTCGCTCTATGTCGATCCCTATGATGCGCGCGTCCTGGGCTCGCCCCGCGGCGAGGCCTTCTTCGCGACCGTGCGCCAGCTGCATCGTTGGCTGCTGATTCCCGGCGACGGCAAGGGTTGGGGACGCCCGATCACCGGCAGCATCGCGATCGGCCTCATCATCATGCTGGTGTCGGGCCTCGTGCTGCGCTGGCCGCGTCGCACGGGTAGCGTGAAGATGTGGCTGAAGCCGAATCTCGGGCTCAGCGGCCGCGGACTGCACCGGACGCTGCACACCGTGATCGGCACCTGGGTCCTGCCGGTCTATCTGACGATGACGCTCACCGGACTGTATTTCTCGTTCGAATGGTACAAGGACGGCGTAACCTGGCTGCTGGCGCGTCCCCAGGTCGCCGCAGCGAAGATGCCCGCAAAGTCGCCGGGTGGCCGAGCAGAGCCGGCGTCGCCGATCGGATTCGATCAAGCCTGGATGACGTTCCAGCGCGAGGAAGGCGCTCGGTTCTCCAAGGCTCTGCTGACGCTGCCGGCGGGATCGGGCACGGCGATCCGCATCCGCTCGTGGGGCAAGGCGTCGCTGCTGGAGACCACGCGCGATGAATTCCGCATCGACGCCGTCACCGGGCAACTGGTCTCCGCGGAGCGCTACGCCGACAAGACTTTTGGCGAAACGATCATCGCGGCCATCTACGACATCCATCGCGGCGAAATCCTGGGCTGGCCCGGCAAGCTCGCGTTCATGATTGCCGCGATCCTGATGCCGTTGTTCGCGGTCACGGGCATCCTGCTCTATCTGTCGCGCCGCCGGCTGCGGCGTCCGGCGCAGCCGCCGCTCGGGCGGCTCGTCCCCGGCGAGTGAGCGTTCAAGGCTAGCCAATACGCTTCCAATCGGTCAAAAGCCCAGGCCTGTCCTCGCTAAGGTCCATGCCATGAAGCTTCCCGCCGTCACTCCCGCCGATATCCGCCGCGCCCTGCTGCTGCGCGAAGAAATAGCGGTGCTCGATCTCAGATACGAGGCAGGCTTCGCGACGGGGCATCCGCTGTTCGCCGCCAACATGTCCGCTGACCGGATCGAGATCGAGGCCGAGACGCGGCTGCCGCGCAAGGACGTGGCGATCGTGCTGTATGACGACGGTGAGGGGCTGGTCGCGCGAGGTGCCGAGCGGCTCGCCGCGCTGGGTTATACCAACATCAGCGCGCTGGATGGCGGACTGAAGGCCTGGCGGGCGGCAGGCTACGAGGTCTTCGAGGACGTCAACTCCTATTCGAAAGCGTTCGGCGAACTGGTCGAGTCGCGCAGGCACACGCCGTCGCTCAGTGCCGACGAGGTGGCCAAGCTGATCGCCGACAAGGCTGACATCGCCATTCTCGACGTCCGCCGTTTTGACGAATACGCCACCATGAACATTCCGGGCTCGGTCAGCGTGCCCGGCGCGGAGCTGGTGTTGCGTGCAGGGCAGGCCGCGCCTGATCCCCAGACCACCATCATCGTCAATTGCGCCGGCCGCACCCGATCCATCATCGGCACCCAGTCGCTGATCAATGCCGGCGTGCCCAACAAGGTTCGCGCGCTGCGCAACGGCACCATCGGGTGGACGCTGGCACGACATACGCTCGACCACGGCGCCGATAGGCGCGGCGCGATCGGGCCGTTCGAGGGCGGTCCGGCCAATGCGCGCGACGTCGCCTATCGCGCCGGCGTGCGCCTCATCGGCGCGAACGAGATGGCTGCGCTTGTCGCGCAGACGGATCGCACGCTCTACCGGCTCGACGTGCGCGACGCGGAAGAGTATGCGGCCGGCCATCTCGCGGGCTTCCGCCATTATCCGGGTGGCCAGTTGGTGCAGGAAACCGACATGGCTGCGCCCGTGCGCGGTGCGCGCATCGTCCTGACCGACGACAAATGCGTCCGCGCCGACATGACGGCGTCGTGGCTGGCGCAGATGGGCTGGGAGGTCTATGTGCTCGAAGGCCGCTATGACGGCGCGCTCGAGATCGGCCCGCCGCGCGTGCTGCCCAAGCCGGATCCGGCCCATCGCTATCGCCGTCCCTATGAAGGTACCGACGTCGCGCAAGCCGCGATGCAGGCCTATCTCGATTGGGAATATGGCCTCGTCGAACAGCTCCGCCGCGACGGCACGCACGGGTTTTATGTGATTTGACCCAGCTATTGGGCCCACCCACCGCCCCGCCATCTTCTCCCCGTATCCGACCCCTATTGTGCTGGGCCTCTTCCGCGGTCTAAGAGCTGCGGCAAAGCCGCCATTTCAGGAGTCACCATGCCAGCCCCAGGCCAAAGCCCTGAGCGGAGTGCCAAGGCGCTGCTGCTCGAAGGCGTCAATGACAGTGCCGTGGACCTGTTCAGGAGTGCCGGCTTCACCAATGTCGAGCGGCTGACCAAGGCGCTGGACGGCGAGGACCTGCGGCGCGCGCTCAAGGGCGTGTCGCTGCTCGGCATCCGCTCGCGTACCCAGATCACCGATGAGGTGCTCGCCGCCGCCGACCAGTTGCTCGCCGTCGGCTGCTTCAGTGTCGGCACCAACCAGGTCGATCTGGCGGCGGCGCGCAAGCGCGGCATTCCCGTCTTCAACGCGCCCTTCTCCAACACGCGCAGCGTCGCCGAGCTCGTGATCGGCGAGATCGTGATGCTGCTGCGGCGGATCTTTCCGCGTTCGGTGTCGGCGCATGAGGGCGGCTGGGACAAGTCGGCGACCGGCAGCCGCGAGGTGCGCGGCCGCACCCTCGGCATCGTCGGTTACGGCAATATCGGCTCGCAGCTCTCGACGCTGGCCGAGGCGATCGGCATGCGCGTGATCTATTTCGACCGCACCGACAAGCTCCGCCACGGCAACACCGAGCCCGTCGAGCGGCTGGACGATCTGCTGGCGCAGAGCGACGTCGTCAGCCTGCACGTTCCGGAGACACCGGAAACCGCGGGCATGATCGGCGAGAAGGAGCTGCGGGCGATGAAGCCGGGCTCGTTCCTGGTCAACAACAGCCGCGGCACCGTGGTCGATCTCGATGCGCTCGCGCGCGCCTTGCGCGACGGCCATCTCGCCGGCGCCGCCATCGACGTGTTTCCGGTCGAGCCGTCCTCGAACGCGGATCGCTTCAACAGCCCGGTGCAGGGCCTCGAGAACGTCATTCTCACGCCGCATATAGGCGGCTCCACCGAAGAGGCGCAGGAGCGCATCGGTGGCGAGGTCGCGCGCAAGCTGGTGGATTATTTCATCACGGGATCGACCATGGGCGCGGTGAATTTCCCTGAGGTGCAGCTGCATCTTCGCCCCTCCGGCGCGCGCTTCAGCCATGTCCATCGCAACGTGCCGGGCATGCTGCGGCGGCTCAACGAGGTCTTCCTCCAGCGCGACATCAACATCGCAGCGCAATATCTGGAGACATCCGGCGATCTCGGTTACGTCGTGCTCGATGCCGATCTCGGCGGCCAGGATTCCGGCGCGCTGCTCGAGCAGATCCGCGGTCTCGACGGCACGGTCGGCGCGCGGCTGGTGTTCGAGCATTAGCGCGTCATTGACGGCAGGCCGGAGGTCGCATTGAATGCGGCCTCTGGTGGGTTGAACGAGAAACATAAGACCGGGTGGGAACGATGACGCTGACAAGAGCGAAGCTGTGCGTATGGCTCCTGGCCACGGCGGCGGCGCTGAGCGCGAATTCCGCCTTGGCGCTGACTTTGGCGGAGGACGCAGAAACCGTCTGCAAGGGTCTCGTCGGCGGCACCGACGCCGTGAAGATCAATTCCACCACGTTGCAGGCACCCTCGCCAATCGCCGTCGCCGAACGCGGGCCGACGCCGTCCGGACGCATCACGCCGGCCAATCCCGGCTTCTGCAAGGTGCTCGGCCATGTCGACCCGGTCGACCCCAAGGCGCCCCCGATCAAATTCCAGGTCAACCTTCCCGTCGAATGGAACGGCCGCTCGCTGCAATATGGCGGCGGCGGTTTCAACGGCGTGCTGATCACCGGCCTTGCGCTGCCGCCGGCCTATCCCTTCGACAAGCCGTCGCCGCTTGCGCGCGGCTTCGTCACCTACGGCACCGATTCCGGCCATGAAACGAAACAAGGCGAGCCGCCGCAGGTGTTCGCACTCAACGACGAAGCCTTCGAGAATTTCGCTCACCGCTCCTACAAGAGAGTGCGCGATGCGGCCGTTGGCCTGATGGAGCGAGCCTACGGCAGGAAGCCGGAAAAGATGTACTTCATGGGTTCGTCGGAAGGCGGCCGCGAAGGCCTCACCATGGCGCAGCGTTACCCCGACGATTTCGACGGCATCTTTGCCCGCGTGCCTGTGATCAACTGGGTCGGCCTGCAGCACGCCGGTACGCGTTCGGGTCTCGCGACCATGGGTCCGGGCTGGATCAATCCGGCGCAGGTGAAGCTCGTCGGCAACGCCGTGCGCGCGGCCTGCGACAAGGCCGACGGCTCCGACGATGCGCTGGTGCAGAACCCCGTCGCCTGCAAGGCGGCATTCAAGGTCGAGACGCTGCGCTGCGACTCTGGCCAGAGCGGCGATCAGTGTTTGACCGATCCGCAGATCAAGGCGATCGAGACCTTGCACGGCACCTACAAGTTTCCGTTCGCGCTCGCCAATGGTCTCGACGATTATCCCGGCTGGGGCGTGTCGGGCGAGGACACGCCGGCGATCGGTCCGACCGGCGGTTGGGTTTCGTGGTGGCTCGGCACCGCGCCGCCGGCGCAACCGCCTGCGCCCAACAACGGCATCGCCTGGATCTACGGCGCCGGCGGCATCAAATACGTCTTCGCGCGCGATCCCAACCTCGACGTCACCACCTACAAGGTGGAGGAGCACAAGGCGCGGCTGCTCGAGGTCTCCAAGCTGATGGATTCGACCGATCCCGATCTCAGCCGCTTCCGTGCCCGAGGCGGCCGTCTGATCATGCTCGAGCACATGGCCGACTACGCCCAGAGCCCCTATGCCGGCATCCGCTATTTCGAGAACGTCGAGCGCAAGATGGGCAAGGCCGAGACCGCCGAGTTCGCGCGGCTCTACACTGCGCCCGGCGTCGATCATGTCGGCTCCGGCGCGCCGGCCAATGTCGACATGCTCAGTGTGCTGGTCGACTGGGTCGAGAAGGGCAAGGCGCCCGGCGATCTCGAGGTGATCGAGCAGAAGGTCGAGCCACCGTCGTTCGCGACACTGCGCGCGCTGCCGCTGTGCCGCTGGCCGGCCTGGCCGCATTACAAGGCGGGTGCGGTGACGGAGGCGGCGAGCTTTACCTGCGCGCCCTAGCGAAACGGCTGGTTTGACAACCGCCTCGGGCCCGGCTATCTATTTCGCATGCGAAATAACGGCATCGAGGCCCGGCATCATCGGCTGATCTACCTGCTGAGCGTCGCGCAGCGCCGCCTGCAGCGCTGGATGGCGGCTCGGCCCGAGAGCGAGGTGACGCCGGCGCAGGCCGGGCTGTTGTTCATTCTCGGCAGGCAGGACGGCGTCCTGATGGGCGAGGCGGGCGCGGCGCTCGATCTGGGTCCGGCCGGCATTTCCGGCCTCGTCGACCGCACGGAGGCCGCCAAGCTGATCGAGCGGCGGGCCGATCGCGAGGACGGACGCGCCTGGCGGATCTGGCTGACGCCGAAGGGACGGACGGCATTGGCGCAGGCGAAGGCCGGCGCTGCCGAGGTCAATGCGGCACTGACGGACGGATTTACAGCCGCGGAGATCGACATCGTCGCACGCTGGCTGACCAGCATTCAGGACAAGTTTCCAAGACCTTCAGAGACAAGAAGTTCAGACGACTAGAAGGAGAGACCGATGACCGAGCACGTCCGGATCGAGAACGATGGCGGAATTCTCACCCTCACGCTGGCGCGTCCCGACAAGAAGAACGCGCTGACCGATGCGATGTACGGCAAGCTCGCCGACAGCATCGAGTCCGCGGAGTTCGATCCGTCGGCCCGCGTGATCCTGATCCGCGGCGAGGGCGACATGTTCACTGCAGGCAACGACGTCGGCGAATTCGCCGCTGTGGCGTCGGGCAAGTCGGAAGGCAGCCGCAATGTCATCCGCTTCATCCAATCGCTGGCGCGCTGCACCAGGCCGCTGGTCGCGGCGGTACAAGGCCGCGCCGTCGGCGTCGGCACCACGATGCTGCTGCATTGCGATCTCGTCGTGCTCGCCGACAACGTGCAATTGTCGACTCCTTTCGTCAGCCTCGCGCTGGTGCCGGAAGCCGCCTCCAGCCTGTTGATGCCGGCGCGCATCGGCTATGCCCGCGCCTATGAGATGTTCGCGCTGGGCGAGACCGTTCCCGCCAGGTCGGCGCTGGAATGGGGCCTTGCCAACCGCGTGGTGCCGCTCGACAAGCTCGATGCCGAGGCGCTCGCGCTCGCGCAGCGTCTCGCCCGCCAGCCGGCCGGCGCCCTCACCGCCACCAAGAAGCTGATGCGCAACGGCGAGGCGTTGGTCGCGCAGATGCAGGCCGAAGGCGAGCAGTTCGCCCAGCGCCTGCGCACCGCCGAGGCGCGCGAAGCATTCACGGCCTTTGCCGAGCGCCGCCCGCCGGATTTCACCAAGGTTGCGTGAGGGAACCGGCCTGCCAGGAGCGGCGGCGGACACCACCGCAGGCTCTTGATTAAAGTCTTAACCAAACCTTGGCATGTCGCCATGCAAGGTGGCCTCTCGTGAAGAGTAGGCCCCCGACCCATGACGATGTTTAAGAAATCGGTAAGCTCGCTTCTCCTGACGCTGATGGCGCTGCTGGCCGCCGGCGCGTTGGCCTCGACCGCGATCCAGATGGTCGGGGCTTTCGGCCGCTACAGCGATAGTCTGGAGACCGAACGGCTTGCGAATGCCGACAAGGCGATCTTCCATGGCGTGCTGTCCTTGCGCAACAATCGGGGCGATGCCCAGAGTGCGCTGCTCGGCGAGGACGATCCGCGCGCCAAGCTCGGGGCCGCCGAGAAGGCCGAGCAGGCCGGCTTTGATGCCATCGTCGCGGCGCTCTCCACCGTCGAATTCGCCCGTCGCGACGAGCTCGCAGGCACGCTGAAGCAGCGCTGGAGCGAGGCCGCGCCGAAATTCCAGCTGTTCCACGACGAGGCCAAGCTGCCGCGCGCCGAGCGCAAGGTGGAGCGCACCGCCCCCTGGTACGATGGCATCACCAAGGTGATCGAGACCGCCAACCTCGCGTCCACCGCGGTGTCGAACCGCGCCTGGATGAATGATCCCTTCATCGCCCGCATGATCCAGGCCCGCCGCCTCGCCTGGCAGGTGCGCGACCGCTACGGCATCCAGTGCTCGACCCTGCGCCCGAACGTCAACACCTCCAAGCCGCTCGACGAGACCCAGAAGCAGACCGTGGCCGGCTGGAACGGCATCGTCACCGCCGGGTGGACCGGCATGGAGGAGCTGCTGGCCGCACCCGACGTGACGGCGAGCCTGGTCAACGCGGCGAAGGAAGCGCGCGCCAAGACAGATGGCGTCCTCAAGCAGATCGGTGACCTCACCAGGAATTTCGACGGCAGCGGCAAGCCGGCGATGCCCGCTGCGGAATGGAATGCGCTGTGCCAGTCGCCCTTCGCGCCCATCGTTGCTGTCGCCAACATGGCGCTCGACCAGTCGATCGCGCGTGCGGAGATGGTTCAGGCGAAAGCCCTCACCAACCTCATCGTGCAATCGTTCGCCTTCCTGCTAGCGCTGGCCGTGACTCTGACCGGCGTGTACGTGGTGCGCAATCGCCTGATGCGCCCGGTGCGCGCCATTCTCGGCGCCATCGCCCGCATCAGTGCGCGCGACTACGCGACGCCGGTGCCGCAATCCCGGCACCCCGACGAGTTCGGGACCATGGCCGCCGCACTCGAAAGCCTGCGCGAGAGTGCGGCGACTGCGGAACGGCTGGGCCGGGAACGCGAATCGCAGCAGGCACTCCAACTCGCCCGCTCCGGCACCGTCGATTCCGCATGCCGCAGCTTCGACGACACCGTGCAGGCCGTCATCCAGAGCGTTGTGGCCTCGACGCGGGAGCTCGATGCGACCGCGACCGGCGTGCGCTCGCTGGTTTCGGAATCGAGCAGCCAGACCGCGGCGGTCTCCTCCGCGGCCGAGCAGGCCACCAACAATCTCGAGACCATCGCGGCGGCGACCGAAGAACTCTCCGCGTCCGTCGGCGAGATTTCCGCGCAAGTGCAGTCCAGCGCGCGCGAGGCCCGCGAGGCTGTTGCACAGGCCGAGCAGACCAATGCGACGGTCGAGATTCTCGACCAGACCGCGAGCCGCATCGGCGAGGTCGTGAAAATGATCAATGCCATCGCCGCCCAGACCAACCTTCTGGCCTTGAACGCCACGATCGAAGCGGCGCGCGCAGGCGAGGCCGGCCGCGGTTTCGCCGTGGTCGCCGGCGAGGTCAAGAGCCTCGCGGCGCAGACTGCGACGGCGACGGAAGAGATCTCGCGCCAGGTCGAGGAAATCCAGGGCGCCACCGGCCAGGCTGTCACCGCCATCCGCGCGATCGGCGGCGCCATCAGCGGCATCGACGAGAAGATGACGGCGATTGCCGCCGCCGTCGAAGAGCAGCGCGCGGCGACCACCGAGATCTCGCGCAACTTCCAGCAGGCCGCGCAGGGCACCCGCGAGGTCACCGACACCATCGGCAGCGTCGCCAGGCTCAACCAGGAAACCGGCAACGCCGGCACGGTGTTGTCGGACTCCGTCAAGAAGATGTCGGCCGACGCCGATCGCCTCCGCGTTGCGGTCGAGGGCTTCTTGGGAGCGGTGAAGACCGCGTAATTCCGTTAGATCACTTGGCCGATATCTCGCCACGAACCTGGACCTCATCCTGAGGGCCCGCCGAAGGCGGGTGTCTCGAAGGATGGCCGCAAGCGAGCTTTCTCGCAATTCTCCACCTGATGTCGCGCGGGCATTGCCGCCGATCCGTGCGGCGGCTACATCTGTGGCGCCGCGTCGCGTAGGCGGCAACAGACGTAAGACACATCAGGGATGGAGAGTTCGATGCCGGTCACCCCTCACAAGGCCCAGCGCCCCTATCGCGGCGTGTTCCCGGTCGCGCCCACCATCTTCGACGAGCGCGGCGAGCTCGACCTCGAGGGTCAGCGTCGCTGCATCGATTTCATGATCGATGCCGGCTCGCATGGCATCTGCATCCTCGCCAATTTCTCCGAGCAGTTCGTTCTCACCGATGCCGAGCGCGAAACCGTGATGCATGCCGTGCTGGAGCATGTCGCGGGCCGGGTTCCCGTGATCGTCACCACCACCCATTTCAGCTCGGCCGTCTGCGCGGCACGCAGCCAGCAGGCGGAGGCGGCCGGGGCCGCCATGGTGATGGTGATGCCGCCCTATCACGGCGCGACCTTTCGCGTGCCGGAGAAGGGTATCGTCGAATTCTTCCGCGTGCTCTCGGGCGCGATCAACATTCCCGTCATGATCCAGGACGCGCCGGTTGCCGGTACGCCGCTCTCGGTGGAACTGCTCGCACGGCTGGCGCGCGACTTCGCCAACATCCGCTATTTCAAGATCGAGGTCGCAGGCGCAGCTTCGAAGCTGCGCAGCCTGATTGAGGCTGGTGGCAAGGACATCGAGGGTCCTTGGGACGGTGAGGAGGCGATCACGCTGCTGGCCGATCTCGACGCGGGTGCGACCGGTGCGATGACCGGCGGCGGCTATCCCGACGGCATCCGCCAGATCATCGATCCCTATTTCGCCGGCGATCGGGAGAAGGCGAAGGCCGCCTATGAGCGCTGGCTGCCGCTGATCAATTACGAGAACCGCCAGTGCGGCCTGATCGCCTGCAAGGCGATGATGCAAGCCGGCGGCGTGATCAAGTCGGACGCCGTGCGCCATCCGCTCCAACCGCTGCATCCGGCAACGCGCGCGGGCCTGCTGGAACTCGCCAAGGAGCGCGATGCGCTGGCCTTGCGGTGGGGAAAGTAGAGTCCCAGCCTCCGCAGGCCTAGGGTGAGCAAAGCGACTTGTCCGCCGTAGCTCGCAGAGCGAAGGCGGAAGCGTGCCCACCAACCTGTCTGCCGTCGAGGAGAGTGGGGGCACGGCGCTCTGCGCCTTTGCTCGCCCTACGAGGGCTGCGGGTAGGACGTTGCGCCCGCATTTCGGCCGAAGGCTTCGAATTAGCGCGATTCCGCCGGTTTCCCGCAGCCCGGCAATGACATATTGTACGCCTGCCAGCCGGCCCTGCGGAGAATCCCAAGACATCGCTTAATACCTCTTCATTATGCCGTTATCCCGAGCCAGGTTGGCGCGAACCGACAGAACAGGGAGGCAGTGCCATGACGATGAGGCCCGATCCCACCTTCCACGCATCGCCCAGGCTTGCGATGGAGGCGCCCGCGGAGAACTTTGCCTACACGTTGCTGCTCAGTCCGGATTTCTCAAAGCCGGATGCTCTTGCGGTCATCGACGTCAAGCCGGGATCGCCGACCTACAGTCGGATCGTCCACACCGTGACGATGCCCAACAAGGGCGACGAGTTTCATCACTTCGGCTGGAATGCCTGCTCCTCCGCCTTGTCGCCGCTTGCGGGACATGCCTTCATCGAGCGACGCTATCTCATCATCCCCGGGCTGCGCTCGTCGCGGATCTACATCATCGATACCAAGCCGGATCCGACCCAAGCCAAGATCCACAAGATCATCGAGCCCGAGGAAGTGTTCAAGAAAACCGGCTACTCGCGGCCGCACACGATCCATTGCGGGCCGGACGGCATTTATGTCAGCACGCTGGGTGGCGGCGGCAAGGACGGCACCAACGGGCCTCCAGGCGTCTTCATCATGGATTGCGAGACGTTCGAAGTCCTGGGACGATGGGAGATCGACCGCGGTCCGCAGACGCTGCACTATGATTTCTGGTGGAACCTGCCGCGCGACTACATGGTGACGAGCGAATGGGCGTTGCCGCCGCAGTTCGAGAACGGGATCGTCCCGGAAGATCTGCTGTCGAACAAATATGGCCATCGTCTCCACTTCTGGGATCTACGCGCACGTCGCAACGTTCAGACCATCGATCTCGGCGCCAACCATCAGATGGCGCTGGAGGTGCGGCCGGCGCACGATCCGGTTCGCGAATACGGCTTCGTTGGCGTTGTGGTCGACACCACCAATCTCGAAGCATCGATCTGGACGTGGTGGCGCGAAGGCGGGAAATTCCACGCAGAGAAGACGGCCACGATCCCGCCCGAGCCCGCGCCAAAGGAGAAGCTCCCGCCGCTGCTGCAGGGCTTTGGTGCCGTGCCGCCGCTGGTGACCGACATCGACCTGTCGATGGATGACCGGTTCCTCTATGTCTCGTGCTGGGGCACGGGTGAAATGCGGCAGTACGACGTCACTGATCCGCGCAAGCCGAAGCTTGCGGGCTCGGTTCACATCGGCGGCATTGCACGCCGAACGGCGCATCCGAATGGCAAGGCCTTTGCGGCCGGCCCGCAAATGGTCGAGATCAGCCGCGACGGCAGGCGCGTATACTGGACCAATTCGCTCTATTCCACCTGGGACGACCAGTTCTATCCCGACGGAGTTCCGGGCGTGGAGGTGATGGCCAATGTCGGTCGCAACGGCGGCCTCGAGCTCGACAAGGACTACTTCGTGAGCTTCCCCGACGGATATCGCGCGCACCAGATCAGGCTCGAGGGCGGCGATTGTTCGACAGACTCGTTTTGCTACCCGTCGGTCTAGACGGGGGGCACGCGAGCCCGGCGCTTGGCTGGCTCTGGTTCGCTCTTGTTGCGAGCGGTTTCTACCACGGGGTCAATCCGGGGATGGGATGGCCGCTCGCGGTTTCGGCCGGGCTGATGGACAAGAGCCCACGCGCGCTCTTCCGCGCGTTGTGGGCACTGGCGGCCGGGCATCTTCTGGCGACGCTTCTCGTGGTGCTGCCGTTCGCATTCCTGTTCGTGCTGGCCGAGTGGCAGCGTTCGATCCAGCTCAGCGCGAGCCTTCTCGTCATCGCTTTCGGTGTCTATCGGTTGATCGCGCGGCGCCATCCCCGCGCGCTGGCACGAATTCCGCCGACGCAATTGGCACTCTGGTCATTTGCCGTTGCCATCGCTCACGGCGCCGCACTGATGCTCGTGCCGATTTATCTCGGGCTTTGCCAGGCCTTGGCACTCGATCCCGGCCATGAGGCGGCAGAAGCGCTAATGAAGGCAAATCTCGGGATGGCGGTGCTGGTGTCCTTCGTGCACGTGATCGCCATGGTCAGCGCCGGCGGAAGTCTGGCCTGGCTGGTCTACCGCTATCTGGGATTGCAGTTCGTTTCGCGAAGCTGGTTCAATCTGGATGCGGTTTGGGCGATCAGCCTCGTTCTGGTCGGCGCGGTGGCGCTCGCATTCAGTCTTGCGAGCTGAGGGTCATGCCTACCGCGCCAACGCCCATTCACCGATGATGCGGAAGCGTGCCCTCGCATCGTCCTGCTCGAACAGAGCGAGACGATCGATTGCCAACATGCCGAGACGGAGCGCGGCAAATCGCGCTCGCAACATCTCCAAAATCGGCCCGCGCCGCTCCGCATCGAGCCGCCCGGTCAGCGTCATGTGGAAGCGGAATTCTTCCATCACGTAAGGGTAGCCCCAGCGGTCGAGATGGTCGCGCTGCAGTTCGCTGAGCTTCTCGGGTCTGCGCCGCGCGCGGTCTTCCGCAGACAAAGCGGCGCGGAACGAGTCGAATTCGCGGACGCAATCGGCGGCGAGCGCTTGAAGTGCCTCGACAGGCTCGGCTGGAATGACGGCGATGAAGCCACTGATGGCATCGACGACCGGCCGGATCACAGGAAGCGGCCGCGGCTTGCCGGCGAATGTCGCGCAGGCGGCCATCAGCTCGGCATCAGTCTTGCCAGGCGCGAGCGCCATCGGCGCCTTCAGCGTGGCGTGAAAGCCGTATTTGCGGGGATCGGCGCTGACGTCGCGCCAGTCAGGCGCGACCTCCAACGCCTCGCGCGGAAATGGCAGCTCGTTGCCGGTGTAGGCATCGTAACCGAGCAGCTCCGCGCCGAAGCGCGAGAGCGCGTGATCGGCGCCTGCGGCAAAATAGATCGCGTAGCGGGGAAAACCTGTCATTGCTCGAGCATAGCCGGTTTAGGCCGCGACGACAGCTTCGCGTGGCGCCGCCGCCACAGCGGTGAGTAGCCGCGTCGCATCGGTGAGATGAACCAGCTTTCCGCCTGATATCACCGCGATCAGCCGCGGTCTCAGCTTCACGCTGTCGTCGACCAGCAGAATGTCGGCGCGGCGGCCTTCCGCGAGCACGCCGCGATCGGTAAGACCGGTCGCGCGCGCAGGGCCGGCGGAGACTAGGTTCCAGGCTTCGGTCAGCGGCAGCACGCCGTCGGCGGCGAGCCGGAACGCGGCGAGCAGCTGCGCGGGATAGTAATAGTCCGACGCCAGCACCGAGCAGAGGCCCTTGGCGATCATGTCGGAGGCCCTGGTCCAGCCGGTGTGGCTGCCGCCGCGCACGACGTTCGGCGCGCCGTAGACGATGGCATCGCCGTGGCTTGCCGCCGCCCGCGCCGTCTCCTCGTTGACCGGAAACTCCGCGATCTCAGCGCCGAGCGCGCGAAACTCCTGGCGCATTGCCGGTGTCGCATCGTCGTGCGAGAGCATCCGCACTTCGGCAGCGCGGGCCACGGCGGCGAGACGCGATACGGAAGCTGGCACCTCGTCCGCGCGCGAGACGACGCTCTCGACGAGGCGGTCGAAATCCTCGGCTGACAACCCGGTGCGCTCCACCATGCGGTTGCGCTTGCGCGGCTTGGCCATGTCGGCGACGGTGCCGTCCATGTGGTCGTTGAAGGCGAACAGGTCGACCCGGCGCTCGGAGAGCCACTGGCTGATCTCAATCTCGGTGTCGAGATTGTAGGTCTCGTGCCGCAGGTGGAAGCGGGTGTCGGCGGCGAATTGCGGGCGCTGCCGCTCGATTGCCTCCATCAGGGCGCGCGCGTTGTCGGCGCTGCGCAGGCCGGGTTCCCACGAACAGGTCGTGGCATGAAAGACCGTCGTGATGCCGTTGCTGATCGCCTGGCGATCGCTGTCGGCGAGCGCGACGTCGATGGGGAAATCGACGCCGGCGCGCGGCATCATCTGCCGCTCGAAGGCATCGCCATGCAGATCGACGATGCCGGGCAGCACCAGCAGATTGCGGGCATCGATCGCAAGCCGCGCCCGGCCGCGAGAGGCATCGATCGCGGCGATGTCCTGTCCGGACACCGCCAATGACGTTTCGACGAGCTCGGCGCCGATCAGGGCCCGGCCGCCCTCAAGGATGATGTCTGTCACGCGACCGCGCTTCGTTTGCTGGCAAGGGAACTAGCAAGGGAACTGGCAGGAGAATTGGTGAGAGATCTCGCCCGTGCTTCGTATGTCGCAAGGAAATCTTCAATCCCGAGCTTGCGGAAATCGGGCAGGGCTTCACGCAATTTGTCGTGATTCCAATCCCACCAGGCCAGCCGGGCGAGCCGTCCGGCGATCTCCTCGGAGAACCGCCGCCGCATGATGCGGGCCGGATTGCCGGCGACGATGGTATAGGCCGGCACGTCCTTGGTGACGATGGCGCCGGCCGCGATCACCACGCCGGTGCCGATGTTGCGGCCGGGAAGCACGATCGCGCCATGGCCGATCCAGACGTCGTGGCCGATATGGACGTGGTGCCGGCGCCGCCAGTCGAAGAATTCGGCATCGTCGCTCTCGCCTTCGAAATAGGCGCTGGAGCGGTAGGTGAAATGCGCCTGCGTCGCGCGGAGCATCGGATGATTGCCGGGATTGATCCGCGTCATCGCCGCGATCGAGCAGAACTTTCCGATGGTGGCGTAGGTGATCTGGGCATCGTTGACGACATAGGAGTAATCGCCCATCGCCACGTCATGCAGGATCGTGCGCGCGCCGACCTCGGTATAGGCGCCGAGCCTGGTCTCATGCAGCTTGGCCGAGGGATCGATGGTCGGCTGGACCGAAAGAGCTTTGGCGACCATGTTGCATCCGGAGTCAGGAGGGTGAGCGTTCCTCTTCGAGCGGCTTGATGACGATGTCATGACGCCGCGATGACAGGGGATGAGTTGTGCAGGATCGCCGCATTGCAACGCCCGTGTCACACAAGTGTTAAGTGCCGGCGTTAGCGGTTGGCCCCAGCTAATCTGGAGCGCTGCATGCTGGTGGTGGATGGTCTGACGTGTCGCTTCGGCGCAAAAGCCGCGGTCGACGACGCCTCGTTTCAAGTTTCGCCCGGCGGGTTCGTCGGTGTGATCGGACGGTCCGGCGCCGGCAAGTCGACGCTGCTGCGGAGCATCAACCGCCTGGTGACGCCGAACGACGGGCGCATCCTGTTCGACGGGATCGACGTCACCGCGCTGCGCGGCAAGGAGCTGCGGCAGTGGCGGGCACGCTCGGCGATGATCTTCCAGCAGTTCAACCTGGTCGGCCGGCTCGATGTCCTCACCAACGTCCTGATGGGACGCCTTGCCACGATGCCGGCCTGGCGCTCGCTCTCGCAAATCTGGCCGGAGCAGGACAAGGCGTTGGCGATGTCCGCACTCGAACAGTTCGACATTGCGTCGCTTGCCGCCCAGCGCGCCGACCAGCTCTCCGGCGGCCAGCAGCAGCGCGTGGCGATCGCGCGCGCCCTCGTGCAGCAGCCCGACATCATCCTCGCCGACGAGCCGATCGCATCGCTCGATCCGCGCAACACCAAGATCGTGATGGACGCGCTGCTGCGCATCAACAAGCATTTCGGCATCACCGTGCTCTGCAATCTGCATTCGCTCGATCTGGCGCGCAGCTATTGCGACCGCCTGATCGGTATGGCGCAGGGGCGCGTCGTGTTCGACGGGGCGCCGTCCGCGCTGACCGACCACGTGGCACGCGAGCTCTACGATCTCGAAGCCGCCGACGTCATGGGCACCGTGCCTGTCCCGGCGCCCGACGGGGTCCCGGCGCTCGGAACGGCCGCGGCCGCCTGAGCGGCGCCTGTTTCTTTTGCAAGTCTTTGCGTCAACCGACCCAAACTGATGAAGAGGGTAGCATGATCACTCGCAGATTAGTCCTTGCCGGCGCCGCCGCGCTCGCTTTCACGGCCTCCGCCTCGGCAAACGATTGGAAAGCCAAATATCCCGAACTGACTTTCGCGGTCGTCCCGGCCGAGAACGCGTCCGGTGTCACCGAGCGCTGGGCCCCGTTCATGACCTACCTGTCGAAGGAACTCGGTGTGGCGGTCAAGCTGCGCATCGCCAACGACTACGCCGCGGTGATTGAGGGCCAGCGAGCCGGCAATATCCACGTCGCCAGCTACGGCTCGGCGGCGTTCGCGCGCGCGCGCCTGACGGGCGTCAAGAGCGAAGCCTTCGCCAACGATATCAATGCCGATGACTCGACCGGCTATTATTCAGTGTTCTTCGTCAAGGCAAACAGCCCCTACAAGAAGATCGATGACCTCAAGGGCAAGAACCTCGGTCTCGTCGATCCGAACTCGACTTCGGGCAACAATGTGCCGCGTTTCGAACTCGACAAGTTGGGCATCCACGACGCCGATACCTATTTCAGCAAGGTCGTCTTCACCGGCAGCCATGAGAACGCGATGCTGGCGCTGGCGCAAGGCACGGTCGAGGTTGCCGCCAACCAGTGGACCAGCGACAACGATTCCACGCTGGCGCAGATGCTGACCAAGGGCATGCTGAAGAACGCCGACGGCTCGGCGATGAAGAAGGACGATTTCCGCATCATCCACAAATCGGCGCCGATCATCAACGGGCCCTATGCCTATAATTCCGACCTGCCGGCAGAGGCCAAGGCGGCCATCGCGAAGGCGTTCTTCGACGCGCCGACCAAGGACAAGGCCGCCTTCGATCGTCTCTCCGACGGGCAGAAGAAGGGCTTTCATCCCGCCACCACCAAGGACTGGGATGGCACGATCGAGCTGATCAAGTTCGTCGACGCGCTACGTAAGAAGAAGGCGTCCTGAGTTTCGGGACGAGGCACCTCGAGCCGGGTCCATCGACCCGGCTCTTTCTTTGACCGGACTTGATCTCAGGCCGATGACAACAGCGGTTTCGCTCCTTCCCGACCAGCAGCTCGCCATGCTCAATGCCGCCTATCGCCGGGCGGTTGGGCGCAAGCGGCTCCGCCTGCTGCTGGGGATCGTGGTCTTCGCCGCGGCGCTGCTGCTGGCAGCGATCGGCGCCGAAGTGAATCTGCGCACGCTCTTCACTTATTTCGGCAATTTCATCAGCTATTTCGACCGTATCCTCACGCTCGACACCGGTCAGCGCGTCTGGACCGACGTCGGTGAGTGGCTGTGGGGCTGGCGCAAATGGCTGAAGATGTTGGGCGAGACGCTGCTGATCTCCTATGTCGGCACGCTGATCGGTGCGACCCTGGCATTCTGCCTCAACTTTCTCGCGGCCGAAAACACCTCGCCGGCCCCCTGGCTGCGCTTCTCGGTGCGGCGCCTGCTCGAATTCGCCCGCACCGTTCCGGGCATCGTCTTCGCGCTGGTGTTCGTGATCGCCTTCGGGCTTGGGCCGATGGCGGGCGTGCTGGCGATCGCGATCCACTCCACCGGTGCGCTCGGCAAGCTGTTTTCGGAGATCGTCGAGAACGCCGACATGAAGCCGGTCGAGGGCATCCGCTCGACCGGCGCGAGCTGGCTGTCCTGCATGCGGTTCGCGGTGGTGCCGCAAGTGACGGCGGGCTATGCCAGCTACGCGCTGCTGCGCTTCGAGATCAACGTCCGCGAAGCCTCCGTGATGGGCTTCGTCGGCGCCGGCGGCATCGGTCAGGAGCTCGTCGTCGCCATCCGCAAGTTCTATTACTCGGACGTCAGCGCGATTCTGCTCACCATCATCATCACCGTCTTCATCATCGACATCACCACCGGCTGGCTGCGCGGCCGCCTGTTCGGCGGGGAGGTGCGCACGTGACGAGGCCGCACGAGTTCGATATGCGAGAGCTTCGCGCGCGCCACCCCGATGTTTTCGACCGGCCCGCCTCGGCGCGCCTCGCCATGCCCGGGATGATCGTCGCGGCGTTCGCGATCCTCGTCTACGGCCTCGTCGATCTCGATTTTTCGCCGGCGCGATTCATCGCTGGTCTCAGCCAGCTCGGCTGGATCACATTGATGATGATCCCCCCTGATCCCGGCTCTTCGCTGCCGATCTATCTGAAGGCCCTCGGCGAGACCCTCTCGATCGCGCTGCTCGGCACGACGCTGGCCGCGGTGTTCGCGCTTCCTGTCAGCCTGCTTGCCGCGCGCAACGTGGTGCCGTCGAAGCTCCTTCGCTTTCCGGTTCGCCGCGTGCTGGATTCGATCCGCGGCGTCGACACGCTGATCTGGGCGCTGGTGTGGATCAACGTCGTCGGGCTGGGCCCGTTCGCCGGCGTGCTCGCCATTGCGGTGGCGGATTTCGGCGCCTTTGGCAAACTGTTCTCGGAGGCGATCGAAGGTGCCGACCAGAAACAGGTCGAAGGCATTCGCGCCTCCGGCGGGAGCGCGCTGCACGAGATCCGCTTCGGCCTGTTACCGCAGGTGCTGCCCGTGATCGCGGGCCAGGTGTTGTACTTCATCGAATCCAACACGCGCTCGGCCACCATCATCGGGATCGTCGGTGCCGGCGGCATCGGTCTCCAACTCGCCGAGCAGATCCGCGTGCTGGAATGGCAGAAAGTGTCGTTCTTGATCCTGATGATCCTGGTCGCCGTCGCCGCGATCGACTTCGTCTCGGGCAAGCTGCGCTTTGCGATCATCGGAAGGCGCGCGATAGCCTGAGTTTTTTCCTTCTCCCCTTGTGGGAGAAGGTGGCGCGAAGCGCCGGATGAGGGGTCTGTCTCCGCAAGTTCGGCGCGAGAGATTCGCTCGCGGAGAGAACCCCTCACCCGTCTCGCCGCAATCGCGGCGAGCCACCCTCTCCCACAAGGGGAGAGGGGAAGAAGCGGTCACGTCAGCCGTTCTCCACCAGAAACTCCACCCGCTCCGCGGCGAAGCGCGAATGCTTGGTCATCAGCGGCTTGCCGGCCAGATCGTGGTCGGTCGCGTCGACCACCAGGATCGGGCGTCCCAGCGCGAGATCGAGCCGGGCCGCATCGGTCGCGTCCACGATGCCGGCGGTGATCCGGGTCGCGCCGCGGCGATAGTCGCGCACGCCGAAATGTTCGAGCAGTTTCGTCATCGAGCGCGTCGCGGCGAACACGGCGCCCGCGTCGGGAAACAGCACGGCCGACAGCCAGGTGGTCGAGACGCAGATCGGCGTGCGATCGGCGAGGCGGATGGCCTCGATCCGCACCAAGGGCGCGCCGGTCTTCAATCCGAGCTCCCGCGCCAGCTCGCGCGTCGCGACGTCCTCCGTTGCCTCGATCAGCCGGCCATGCGGTTCGCGCCCCTCGGCGCCGACGATCTCGGAAAAGCGGGTACGCGAACGCAAGGGATAGGCGAGCTTCTGCGCCTCGACATAGGTTCCGCTGCCGCGCTCGGCCCGCACCAGGCCGCGCTCGGCAAGGGCCGCCAGCGCGCGCCGCACGGTGTGGCGGTTGACGCGATAGGTTTCGGCGATCTCCATCTCGCCCGGCAATTTGTCGCCGGCCGCAAAGCGGCCGTCGGCGATGCCGCGCTCGATGCCGTCGGCAACGAGGCGCCACAGCGCAACGCCCGACGACGCAGTGTCTTGCATGCTCATATCGCCGGTCAGCCTAGCCCAGAAATCACGGTTTTGTCACGAAACAGTCATGGCGCTCACTTATGAAGTTGTCTATTATCATAGACAACTTAGAATCGGCAAGTTCGGTGAATCGGTGACGCAGCACAACGACCAGAAAGCCCAGCGCAAGGCCGCCATGGCCGTGCTGGCGCACGCGGAGGCGGGCGAGATCGCCGCCCGCCTCCGCGACTTGGGCTTGAACTCGGCTCTGCCGGCCCATCAGGATCTGCGCGCCCCCGAAAACGGCGTCGTCATGCTGCGTGGCCGGGCCGGCGGCGACGGCGCGCCCTTCAATCTCGGCGAAGCCACGGTCTCGCGCGCGGCGGTCCGGCTTGCAAGCGGCGAGGTCGGCTTCGGCTACACGCTCGGGCGGGACGGTGAGAAGGCGCGGCTGATCGCCCTGTGCGATGCGCTGGTGCAGTCCAGGGATTTCGGCAGAGCGGTCGAACGGGACGTTATCGCGCCGTTGCGCGAGCAGCTTATGATTCGCCGCAAGCAGGCGGCGGCCGAGACCGCCGCGACGAAGGTTGATTTCTACACCATGGTGCGCGGTGAGGGGTGAGATCATGACCACGATTGCGGAACTGCCGCCGGGTTTCGTCGACAAGGTGCTATCGGCGCAATCGACTTTTCGCTCGGTGATGGACGCGATGGCGCGGCCCGGCTCGGTCCGGCGCATCGTGCCGGGAGCGGGGGCGCCCGACAGGATGATGCGCGGCACCGCCGCGATCGCGCTGACGCTGTTCGACCATGATACGCCGCTCTGGCTCGATGCGCGCATGGCGGAGAGCTCGGATTTGGTGAAATGGCTGAAATTCCACACCGGCGCGCCGGTGGTGCAGGATTCCTCGATCGCAAGCTTCGCGCTGATCAGCGATGGCGCGGAGCTTCCGCCGCTCGAATGCTTCGCGCTCGGCACCAGCGAATATCCGGATCGGTCGACCACATTGATCATCCAGGTCGATCATCTGGGCTCGGGACGCAGCTTCGAGCTGCGAGGTCCGGGGATCGACGGCGCCGCGACGCTCCAGGCCTCGATCAAGCCGTTCGATCTGTTCGAGCGCCTGCATGTCAACGAGGCGCTGTTTCCGCGCGGCATCGATGTCGTGCTGGTCGCCGATGACGCATTGGTGGCGATCCCCCGCACCACGCGCGTCGTGAGCAAGGGAAGCTAAAGCATGTATGTCGCAGTCAAAGGCGGCGAACGCGCCATTGAGAACGCCCACCGCCTGCTCGCCAATGTGCGGCGCGGCGACCAAGCCGTTCCGGAGGTCACGCTCGACCAGATCTCGGGGCAGCTTGGGCTGGCCGTCGACCGCGTCATGAGCGAAGGCTCGCTCTACGACCGTGAGCTCGCCTCGCTTGCGATCAAGCAGGCACGCGGCGATCTGATCGAGGCGATCTTCCTGGTCCGCGCCTTCCGCGCCACGATGCCGCGGTTCGGCGCGAGCGAGCCGGTCGACACCGGCGCGATGCGGGTGCAGCGGCGGGTGTCCTCGACCTTCAAGGACATTCCGGGCGGCCAGATCCTCGGGCCGACCTTCGACTATACCCACCGCCTGCTCGATCCCTCGCTCGCGCAAGGTTTTGTGCCGGAGGCGCCGGCGACTGCTGAGGCGTCGACGGCGCCAACGCCGCGCGTGACCGACATTCTCGGCCGCGACGGGCTGATCGAATCCTCGCCGCAGGCCGAAGACGGCGCCAGCGTCGGCGATCTCACCCGCGAGCCGCTGAATTTTCCGGCGGACCGTGACCTGCGCCTGCAAAACCTCGCGCGCGGCGACGAAGGCTTCTTGCTGGCGATGGGCTATTCCACCCAGCGCGGCTATGGCCGCAACCATCCCTTCGCAGGCGAGATCCGCTTCGGCGAGGTCGAGGTGGACTTTGTCGCGGAGGACGCCGGATTCGCCGTGCCGCTGGGCTCGATCGAACTCACCGAGTGCCAGATGGTCAATCAGTTCAAGGGCTCTGCGACGGAAGCGCCGTGCTTCACCCGCGGTTATGGCCTCGCCTTCGGCCAGAGCGAGCGCAAGACCATGTCGATGGCGCTGGTCGATCGCGCACTTCGCGCCCGCGAGCTAGGCGAGGAGGTGCGTGCGCCGGCGCAGGACGAGGAATTCGTGATGTCGCATTCGGACAACGTCCAGGCGACCGGCTTCGTCGAGCATCTGAAGCTGCCGCACTACGTCGATTTCCAGTCCGAGCTCGGCCTCTTGCGCAAGCTGCGTCAGGAGTTCGCGGATGCCCAGGCGCCCGATGCCATGAAGGAAGCCGCGGAATGAACGCGCCCGCCTACAACTTTGCCTATCTCGACGAGCAGACCAAGCGGATGATCCGCCGCGCTATCCTGAAGGCGATCGCCATTCCCGGCTATCAGGTGCCGTTCGCCAGCCGCGAAATGCCGATGCCCTATGGCTGGGGCACGGGCGGCGTCCAGGTCACCGCCGCGATCCTCGGTCCACAGGACGTGCTGAAGGTGATCGACCAGGGGTCCGACGACACCACCAACGCGATCTCGATCCGCAAGTTCTTTGCCAAGACCGCGGGCGTCGCCACCACGACGGCGACGGAGGAGGCGACCGTGATCCAGACGCGCCACCGCATCCCGGAGACGGCGCTGCATGAGAATCAGGTGCTGGTCTATCAGGTGCCGATCCCGGAGCCGCTGCGCTTCCTCGAGCCGCGCGAGACCGAGACGCGGCGCATGCACGCGCTCGCCGAATACGGCCTGATGCATGTGAAGCTCTATGAGGACATCGCCCGCTTCGGCCACATCGCCACCGCCTATGCCTATCCGGTAAAGGTGAACGCGCGCTACGTCATGGACCCGTCGCCGACGCCGAAATTCGACAATCCCAAGATGGATAATTGCCCGGCGCTGCAACTCTTTGGCGCCGGCCGCGAGAAGCGCATCTACGCGATCCCGCCCTACACGAAGGTGGTGTCACTCGATTTCGAGGATCACCCGTTCGAGCCTTACCGCTTCAACGCGCCCTGCGCGCTGTGCGGCGCGGAGAATTCCTATCTCGACGAGATCGTCACCGACGACAAGGGCAGCCGCATGTTCGTCTGCTCGGACACCGATTATTGCGAGGGCCGTCAGGCCGCTGGCCATCACGGCAGCCTCAGCGCTGCGCCGTACAAGGAGAAGGCGGGCGCACATGGCTGATCTCGATGCCCTTGAAAGCGACCAGCCGCTGCTGGTCGCGACATCTCTCAGCAAGTCCTTCGGCCGCATCGCCGCGTGCCGCGACGTGTCGTTCGCGCTCTATCCCGGCGAGGTGCTGGCAATCGTCGGCGAGTCCGGTTCGGGCAAGTCGACGCTGCTGCAGCTGCTGTCGGGCCAGCTCGCGGCCAGCGGCGGGCATGTGTCCTATCGGATGCGGGACGGGGTCGCTCGCGATCTCGCCACGCTCGGCGAGGCCGAGCGGCGCTTTCTGTTCCGCACCGATTGGGGATTCGTGCATCAGGATCCCGCGCAGGGCCTGCGCATGGCGGTGTCGGCCGGAGCCAATGTCGGCGAGCGGCTGATGGCGGTGGGCTGGAATCACTATGGTCGCATCCGCGACACCGCATCCGACTGGCTCACGCGTGTCGAGATCGACATCGCCCGCATCGACGATGCGCCGCGGACTTATTCCGGCGGCATGCGCCAGCGCCTCCAGATCGCCCGCAACCTCGTCACCGAGCCGCGGCTGGTGTTCATGGACGAGCCGACCGGCGGGCTTGACGTCTCAGTGCAGGCCCGCCTGCTCGACCTCGTGCGCAGCCTCGTCGCCGAGCTGCATCTGGCCGTCATCATCGTCACCCACGATCTCGCGGTCGCGCGCCTGTTGTCGCACCGCGTGATGGTGATGAAGGGCGGCCGGGTCATCGAGACCGGTCTGACCGACCAGGTGCTCGACGATCCCCGCGAGCCCTATACGCAACTCCTCGTCTCCTCGATTCTGCCGCCATGAGCTCACAGATGACCGCAATGATCGAAATCGCTGACGCCAACAAGACCTTCACGATGCACCTGCAGGGCGGCATCGAGCTGCCGGTCGTCAGCGGCGTGACCTTCCAGGTCAATCCCGGCGAGTGCGTGGTGCTCTCGGGGCCATCGGGCGCCGGAAAATCGTCGATCCTGAAGATGATCTTCGGCAATTACCGCTGTGATTCGGGGCGCATTGGCATCCGCCATCGCGGTGCGCTGATCGATCTCGCCAGCGCGGAGCCGCGGCAGGTGCTCAACATTCGCCGTTCCACCATCGGCTATGTCAGCCAGTTCCTGCGGGCAGTGCCGCGCGTTGCGACCATCGACGTGGTCGCCGAGCCGTTGATCGTGAACGGCATGGCCCGCGCCGATGCGCAAGCCCGCGCCAGCGAGTTGTTGCACCGTCTCAATATTCCGGAGCGCCTGTGGCAGCTTCCGCCCGCGACCTTCTCCGGCGGCGAGCAGCAGCGCGTCAACATCGCGCGCGGCTTTATCTCGGACCTGCCGATCCTTCTGCTCGACGAGCCCACCGCCTCGCTCGATGCCGCCAACCGCGCTGTGGTGGTCGAGCTGGTCACTGAAAAGAAGCGCCAGGGCGTCGCCATGGTCGCCATTGTCCATGACGACGAAATCCGCCATTTGATTGCCGACCGTATCGTCGACGTCACCAGCTTTGCCGCCGCTGCCTGAAGGACATGGACATGAACGCCCCGAAGGACATCGTGATCGCCAATGCCAGGATCGTGCTGGCCGACCGGGTGATCGAGCAAGGCTGGCTCGCCCTTGCCAATGGCCGCATTGCCGAGATCGGCGAGGGCCGGGCGCCAGCAGGTGCGGAGGATGCCGGCGGCGACCTGATCATGCCAGGCCTGATCGAGCTCCACACCGACCATCTCGAAGCCCATTACGTGCCGCGCCCGAAAGTGTTCTGGAATCCGGTCGCCGCCGTCATCTCCTATGACGGCCAGCTCGCGACCTCGGGCATCACCACGGTGTTCGATTCGCTGCGTGTCTGGCGCGAGGACGGCGCCGAGGAGGTCGATGGTCGCGCCGGCGTGCTCGCCGCCGCGATCACGACCGCGCGTGACGGCGACTTGCTGCGCGCCGACCACTTCCTGCATCTGCGCTGCGAAATCCCGATGCCGAGCGTGGTCGAGGAGGCCAGGGAGCTGATCGACCGCCCCGACGTCAAGCTGATGTCGCTGATGGATCATACCCCCGGCCAGCGCCAGTTCCGCGACGAGGTCAAGTTGCGCGACTATTATCGCGGCAAGGGCGGTGGCAAGACCGATGCCGAGCTCGACGAGCTGTTCGCCAAGCGTTTCGAGTACCAGAAGGCCTATGCCGCCACCAACATGCGCGAGATCGTGGCGCTGGCGCAAGCCTACAGGATCCCGCTCGCAAGCCATGACGACACCACCGACGAGAACGTCGCGGACGCAGTGCGCGACGGCGTCGCCGTGGCGGAGTTCCCGACCACGCTGCAGGCCGCGCGCGGCCTGCACGAGGCCGGCATCGACATCCTCATGGGCGCGCCCAACGTCGTGCGCGGCGGCTCGCATTCCGGCAACATCGCCGCGGTCGATCTGGCCCGCGAGGGCCTGCTCGACATCCTGTCCTCGGATTACATCCCGTCCAGCCTCTTGATGGGCGCGCTGCAACTGCCCGAGCATGTGCCCGCGATCAGCCTTCCGGCGGCGATCCGGACGGTGACGAAGGCGCCGGCCGAGGCGGTTGGCCTCACCGACCGCGGCGAGATCGCGATCGGCAAGCGCGCCGACCTCATTCGCGTGCATGTAGCAGGCCACGTTCCGGTCGTCCGCAGCGTCTGGCGCGAAGGCAGCCGCGTCGCATGAGCGAGACCGCGGCCATGGCGCAGGGCGCAGCAGGCGGGATCGGACCCGGGCGGCTCGTGCTCGTGGTCGGTCCCAGCGGCGCCGGCAAGGACACGCTGCTGCGGCTGGCGCGGGCAGCGTGCGTCGATGACCACCGCGTCGTCTTTCCGCGCCGTGTCGTGACGCGCGAATCTTCCGCCGACGAGGACAACATCGCGGCGACATCGGACGAATTCCGCCAAGCGCGCGAGCACGGCGATTTCGCGGTGCATTGGGAGGCGCATGGGCATTCCTACGCCTTGTCGACTGGGATCAACGACGATATCCGTGCCGGACGCACGGTCGTCGCCAACGTCTCGCGTACGGTGATCGGCGCACTGCGCCAGACCTATGCGAATGTCGTGGTGGTCGCGATCACGGCACCGCCGGATGTGCTGGCGCAGCGGCTTGCCGCGCGTGCGCGGCACAGCGACGGCAACATCGCCGAACGCCTCGCCCGCAGCGTCGATGAGGCCTCGGCGCCTGCCGATGTCACCATCCTCAACGCCGGCAGCGCGGACTATCACGGCCGCCAGCTCCTGCGCGTGATCAGGAATGACGGTTGGCAGGAATAGCCGGTACAACCAGGAGAACGGAATGTCGGTGATCGAAACGGTCGCTCAGCTCGAGGCCATCTACGGCGTCACCAACGACGCCTCGACCGTGAAAGTCGCCGACCATGTCACGCCGCTCTATCGGGTCTTCCTCGAGAAGGCGCCGTTCGCGGCGCTCGCCACCATCGGCCCTGAAGGCATCGACTGCTCGCCGCGCGGCGATTTGCCCGGCTTCGTCCGGATCCATGACCCCAAGACGCTGATGCTGCCGGACCGCCGCGGCAACAACCGCGTCGATTCCCTGCGCAACATCGTGCGCGATCCCAGGGTGTCGCTGATGTTCCTGATCCCCGGCTCGGGCAATGCGGTTCGCGTCAACGGCCGCGCCCATCTCTCCATCGATCCCGAGCTGCTGGCCTCGTTCAAGGTGGAAGGCAAGGCGCCGCGCAGCGTCATGGTGATGAAGGTCGACGAGATCTACTTCCAGTGCGCCCGCGCCATCGTGCGCTCCGACCTCTGGAATCCCGACAAACGGGTTGATCCGAAGGCCCTGCCGACGCCCGGCCAGATCCTCGCCGAGATGAGCGACAACAAGGTCGGCGGCGACGAATATGATCGGATCTGGCCGGAACGCGCAGCCGCTACGATGTGGTGATTGCCTTACCCTCTCCCCTTGCGGGAGAGGGTGGCTCGACGCAATAGCGGCGAGACGGGTGAGGGGTATCTCTCCATTCGCGCATCTCTCGCGATCGAGGTTCGTGGAGAGATACCCCTCATCCGGCGCTGCGCGCCACCTTCTCCCACAAGGGGAGAAGGAAAGTGGAGATTGCCGCTTCGCCCCCTCAATTGAACGCCATACCGCCGCTCAGCGCGATCGTCTGTCCGGTCATATAGGCATTGTCCACCAGCAGCATCACCGCCTTGGCCACCTCATCCGCCGTTCCGAAGCGGCCGAGCGGGATGCGGCTGACGAGCTGGGGCGGGCCGCTCATCATGTCGGTCTCGATCAGCGACGGCGCCACCGCATTGACGGTGATGCCGTCCTTCACCAGCCGCGCCGCATAGCCTCGCGTCAAGCCCTCCATGCCGGCCTTGGATGCATTGTAGTGCGGTCCGATAGAGCCAGCGCCGCGCGCTGCGCCCGAGGAGATGTTGACGATGCGGCCCCATTTCCGCGCTCGCATAGAGGGCAGCACCGCCTGCGTGCACAGGAAGACGGATTTCAGATTGATCAGGATCGTTCGGTCGAAATCCTCCTCGGTGAGATCCTCGATGCCGCGCGTGATGGCGATGCCGGCGTTGTTGACGAGGATGTCGATCGGTCCGAGCCCGCCTGTCACGCGTTCGACCAAGCCGGCCACGGCCCCGGCTTGCGAGACGTCGGCGGCAACGACGATGGCGCGGCCGCCCTGCTTGACGATCTCGCCTGCAAGCTGCTCGGCTTGGCCGATCTGTTCGCGGCAGTTGATCGCCACCGCCGCGCCTGATGCGGCCAGCGCGCGACAGACGGCAGCGCCAATCCCGCGTGAGCCGCCGGTCACGAGCGCGGTGCGTCCCTTCAAATCATGCGTCATCGCCGGACCTCCCGGTTCTTCTGTTCTGTAGGCTGCTGGAATCCTATCATAACGACTGCGCCCCCGCGTTGAACTCATCGCGAGATGAATCCAGTTGCCGGTGCTTGCCGCAGGAGAAGCGCTCCAGCGCCGTCATCGCAAATATGGAGAGCCATTTCATTGACCAATCGCGCCGATCGCTCGATAGTCGCAGCATCGAAACTGCTCCTCGAGCCCACGCCGCGATATGAGAACCGATCACCAGCGCAATCAGAACGACATGCATGCGTGCATGACGCCGCGCTGTTTCTCGGCGGCTACCGGCGCCTGTTGTTGTTGCTGATCGCCTTCCAGCAGCAGCCCACACGACAAATCTCAAAACAGGAACGCCGGGACCACGGCGAGCGAGCAGTCATGTCCCAAGCCCAATCGAACGCTTACATCATCGAGATCCACGACCGCGCCGCCGGCATCGTCACGAGGGACCAGCGCGGCTTCCGCTTCTTCTCTTCCGAGCGCCTGTTCGACAGTCTCGAGGGCCGCCAGTTCCGCTCGGCGCGTGAGGCCGAACGCGCCGCACGAGCGGTGCTTTCCGAGCGGGGCCGGCGTCCGAGTTGATCAGCTGCGGCGGCGCGCCCTGGTGCGTGCCGCCTTCTTCGCGGCGGCCGAGCGGACCTTGGCGCCCTTGGTCCGGCTCGCCTTCCGCGCGGCCGCTGAACGCGACGCGGCGCTTCGCTGGCTCGCAGCACGCTTGCTTTGCTTCGACAGCGCGCTCCGCGATGCGGTCGAGCGCGGCTCCTTCTTCAAGACGTTCTCGACCGCGCGTGACACTTTCGGCCGGCGCTTCGGCGTGCGCTTGCCCTGGCCGACCTCATAGGCGTATTTGGCGCTGCGGCGGGTCGCCTTCTTGGTTCGCCCCTTGCGCGGTGGCGGCAGGTCGACGCCGGCGCGGCGTGCCTCGGAAAGGCCGATGGCGATTGCCTGCTTCGTCGAGCGTGCGCCGTGCTTGCCTTTGCGGATCCTGTCGATCTTGTCCTTGACGAATTCGCCGGCCTGCGTGCTCGCGGATTTGCCGGCGCGCTTGTCCTGCTTCGCTTTGCGAATGATTTCCTGTCTTGGCATGGGCCGAGTTCCCTCTGAGAGACATAGGGATGTCGGACCGCAACGCATGACGCGGACGATTGATCCTTTTCAGTTCCGTAAGGCAGCCAGCAGTTCATCAGGCCGCTCGGCCATGATCATGTGACCGGCGCCGGGCACCACGACGGTCTTTGCATGGGGAATTGCCGCCGCGAGCGCCTTGCCGGCTTTCGCCGGCGTCATCATGTCCCGCTCGCCGAGGATCAGCGTTGTCGGCACCTTGACGGTCGCGGCGGCGGTCAGCGCATTCGCGTAAGCGTTGCAGGCCGACAGATCCCTGAACAGCACGCCGGGTTCGCAAGCCTTCAGCACGGCCTGCGCGCCGCCATGCATCCACAGGCCAGGCGCGAGACTGCCGCCGAGCTCCGCGTTGAAGCCGAGGCCCCAGATCGAGACCATATCGTTGGCGTCTTGCGAATTGGCCTCGGCGGCCTTCAGCAGATCCGGGCCGACTGTCATGGTCGCGGCGGTGCCGATCAGGCTCAGCGCGGAAACCCTGTCCGGGTGCCGCGCCGCCGTCTCCAGCGAGATCAGCGATCCCATGGAATGGCCGATCAGATGTGCCTTCGAGCTCCCTGCCGCATCGAGCAGCGCCGCCGTCCAGTCGGCCATCTCGGCGATGCTGCCGAGCGAAGGCCCGCCAGAGCGGCCGTGGCCGGGGAGATCAGGCGCCAGCACGGCAAAGCCGTGATGAGCGAACCAGCGCGTATGTAGCGCCCAGGTCGAATGGTCGAAGCCGGCGCCGTGGATGAAGGCGACCGCGGGCAGCGATTTGTCGAAGTCGCGGCCGCCGGTTGCGACAAACACTTCAAGGCCGTTGACGGAGAGCTTCATGGCTTAGACCTTTTGCGAGATGCGCAGCGCTTGGGCGAGATCGTCGATGATGTCGCTCGCGGTCTCGATGCCGACCGACAGCCGCACCAGCTCTTCCCCGATGCCGGCCGCCTTGAGCTGTTCGGCGTCCATCTGCTGATGCGTGGTCGAGGCCGGGTGGATCACCAGCGTCTTGGCGTCGCCGACATTGGCGAGATGGCTGATCATGCGCAGGGATTCGATGAACTTGCGGCCCGCGGGCCGCCCGCCCTTGATGCCGAAAGAAATGATCGAGCCGGCGCCGCGCGGCAGAAGCTGCTTTGCAAGCTGATAGTCCGTGTGCGTCTCCAGCGAGGGATGCAGCACCCAGTCGACCGCCTTGTTGGACTTCAGGGCTTCCAGCACGAGATGCGTGTTCTGCATGTGGCGGTCCATGCGCACGCCCAGCGTCTCGACGCCCTGCAGCAGCTGGAATGCGTTGGTCGGCGACAGGCACGCACCGAAATCGCGCAAGCCTTCGGTGCGGGCGCGCATGATGAAGGCGGCCGTGCCGAACTGCTCGTCGAAGACGATGCCGTGATAGCCGCCATAGGGCTCGGTCAGCACGGCGAACTTGCCGGAACCGCGCCAGTCGAAGCGGCCGCCGTCAATGATCGCGCCGCCGATCGCGATGCCATGGCCGCCGATCCATTTGGTCGCCGAATGCATCACGATGTCGGCGCCAAGCTCGATCGGCCGGCTGAGATAGGGCGTGGCGAAGGTGTTGTCGATCAAGAGCGGAATCTTCGCGTCATGCGCGATGGCCGCGACCTTGGGAATGTCGAGCACTTCCAGCCCGGGATTGCCGATGGTCTCGCCGATCACGAGCTTCGTGTTGGGCTTGATCGCGCCGCGGAACGCGTCGAGATCGCGCGGTTTGACGAAGGTCGTTGTGATGCCGAACCGCGGCAGCGTGTGCGCCAGCAGATTGATGGTGCCGCCATAGAGCGAGCTCGACGCCACGATGTGATCGCCGGCGTTGAGGAGCGTCGCGATGGCCAGATGCAGTGCGGCCATACCGCTTGCCGTGCAGATCGCGCCGACGCCGCCCTCAAGCGCCGCGAGCCGCTCCTCCAGCACGCCGGTGGTCGGATTGGAGATGCGCGTGTAGATGTGGCCCGCGCGTTCGAGATTGAACAGCGCAGCCGCGTGATCCGAATCCTGGAACACGTAGGACGTGGTCTGGTAGATCGGCACCGCGCGGGCCCCGGTCGCGGGATCCGGATGCTGGCCCGCATGCAGGCTCAGGGTCTCGAAGGCAGGCGGTTTCGGTGCGGGCATGCGTGGCCTCGTTGGTCAATCGGCGGAGGCCGCTCTTGTGCCACAGAACGGCGGGGCAAGTCAGCCCATTGAAGCGTCGCACAGTGCCTTGCAGGGTTTAACCCCCGATCGCCTGTTCGATGATCCGGGCCTCCCGCAGCAATATCTCCGCGACCTCTTGCTCGCGGCGGGGGCCGAGCCGGGTCCGCACGGCGGAGACCGTCATCGCGGCAGCCGGCTGGCCGTCCGGCGTCTTGATCCAGGTCGAGATCGATTTGGTGCCCTGCACGAGGCCAATCTCCCGCTTGCCGTAGCCCAAGCGTCTGGCCGCCATTACTTCGCCCATTACCGTCGCCACATCGGTCCGGTAGGCCTCGAATCTCTTCTCGTTGGCTGCGACGATCTTTCGCGCATCCTGCGCCGGCATCGCGGCGAGGATGGCGACGCCCGCACTGGAGACGCCGAGCGGCCGTCGCGCGCCGATCTCGATCGACAGCACCTGGATCGGATAGACGCCGATCCTGCGGTCGACACACAGCGTGTCGTTGCCGGTGCGCACCGTTAGGAACAGCGTGTCCCCGATCTCGGCGGAGGCGCGTTGCAGCGACGGATTGGCGGCAATCAGCAGTCGCGACGGCCGCGGCCGCGCCAGCGCCAGCTCCGGCACCTGGTTGCCGATCGCGTAGCAGCCGCTCCGCTCGTTCCGCTCGACGATGCCTTCCTCGATCAGCACGTGGACGATGCGATGCACGGTCGGGCGGGTGAGGCCGGTTCCGCGCACGACCTCGGCCAATGGCACGCCGGCCTCGCGGCCTGCGGCCAGAATGCGCAGCACCGCGAGCGCGCGCCGGATCGCCTGCGCGCCCTGCCGCGGTGCCATGGCGTTGCGGGGTACTCTGGTTTTGTCCATAATATGGACAAGAACGCCACAATTCACTCGACAGGTAAAGCGCAATCATCTGGAGATTGCGCTCCGATCGAGCTGCCTATCGAGTTGCCCTCAGTGCGACGTCAGGCATTCGACGTGAAATTGAAAAGCGCCGCCGGGAGGTTAACATGAGATTAATCTGGATCGCCATAGCAGCCGCGACTGCGATGCTGGCCGGGCCCGCATCGGGCCAGCAATGGCCGGCACGCAACGTCAAGCTGATCGTGCCCTATCCCGCCGGCGGCAATGTCGACAGCGCCGCGCGCATCGTCGCCGACAAGCTGCAGGAAAAGCTCGGCCAGCCCTTCGTCATCGAGAACAAGGCCGGCGCCGGCGGCATGATCGCGGGCGAGGCTTTCGCGAAGTCGGCGCCCGACGGCTACACGCTGTTCGTCGGCGCCAACGGCCCGGTGCTGTTCGCGACCGAGATCAACAAGCGCGACGCCTATAACTGGAAGAAGGACTTTCTGCCGATCTCGACGATCTCGATGACGCCGCTGGTGCTCGAGGTTCATCCGTCGGTGCAGGCGACGACGCTGAAGGAGTTTCTCGATCTTGCCAAGCGCGAGCCCGGCAAGCTGACGATGGCTTCGCCCGGTCCCGGCACCACCAACCATTTGCTCAGCGAGTTGATGCAATCAAGCCTCGAGGTGCAATGGGTCACCGCGCATTACCGCGGCAACGCGCCGGCGATCAACGACCTGCTCGGCGGGCAGGTGCAGTTCGCCTTCGACCAGCTCACGGTCAGTCTCCAGCACATCAAGGCCGGCCTGTTCCGCGCGCTGGCGGTCACCAGCCCGCACCGCCTGAAGTCGCTGCCCGACGTGCCGACCTTCGCCGAGCTCGGCTACAAGGATTTCGACGGCCAGACCTTCACCGGCCTGTTCGCTCCTGCCGGCACGCCGGCGCCGGTCGTGGAGAAATTGCACGAGACGCTCGTCGCGATCCTGAAGGACCCCAGCGTGGTCGACAAATTCGAGAAACTCGGCGGCGAAGCCACGCCGATGACGCCGGCCGAATTCAGGGCTTATCTGGAGCGCGAGGACGCCAAGTGGATTCCGGTGGTGCGCAAGGCCAACATCACGGCCAATTGAGCCATGCGGATCGATCCCACCGAGTTCGGCGCCGAGCGCATCTACCGGCTGATGACCGGCATCGTGGTGCCGCGTCCGATCGCCTGGGTGACGAGCCTGTCGCGCAGCGGCGTGCTTAATCTCGCCCCGTTCAGCGCCTTCACCTTCGTCTCGCAGAAGCCGCCGATGCTCGCCATCAGCGTCGGCCGCAAGGGCGCCGATTACAAGGACACCGCGCACAACATCCTCGATACCGAGGAATATGTCATCCACATCGCCGATACCCCACTGATGTCGGCGGTGCACGATTCATCCGTCGAGCATCCGCCTGAGATCAGCGAGGTCGAACATCTCGGGCTCGAAACGCTGCCCTGCGAGCTCGTCAAGGTGCGGCGGCTGGCGGCGGCGCCGGTCGCGATGGAATGCCGTTTCCGGCAGTGCCTCGAATTCGGCGAGGCCAGGAGCCGGCTCATCGTCGGCGAGGTCGTGATGTTCCACATTCGCGACGGCCTCGTGAACGACGGCAAGGTCGAGACTGCCGCCCTCGACCCGATCGCCCGCATCGGAGGTCCCCGTTACGCCCGGCTCGGCGAGATCGTCACGCTCAAGACCGTGTTCCAGACCCCGAAATCGAAAGACTGAGCGCCGCCGCCCGCCGCTCTGCCCGAACACCATTGGAGAACGACCATGCGCCTCGTAAGCTATCTCATGGACGGAGAGCCGCGCTACGGCGCGGCCGTCGAAGGCGGCGTGATCGATCTGACCAAGCGGATCGGCCACGACTTCTCGGATGTGCGCGCGCTGATCGCGGCCAACGCGCTGCCCGACGCGCAGGAAGCGGTTGCCGGCGCCGCGCCGGACTACGCTCTGGAAGAGCTGGTCCTGCTTCCGCCGGTGCTGGCGCCGGAAAAGCTCTGGTGCATCGGCGTCAACTATGCCGAGCGCAACGCCGAATACAAGGACAGTTCGGACCTGCCCAAATATCCGAGCCTGTTCGTGCGCAGCATGTCGTCGATGACGGGCTCCGGCCAGCCGCTGGAGAAGCCGAAGGTTTCGGACCAGCTCGACTACGAGGGCGAGCTCGTCATCGTCATCGGACAGGGCGGCCGTCACATCCCGCGGGACAAGGCGTGGTCGCACATCTTCGGCATGACGCTGTGCAACGAGGGCACGATCCGCGACTGGCTGCGTCACGGCAAGTTCAACGTGACTCAAGGCAAGAACTTCGACCGCTCCGGCAGCATCGGTCCGTGGATCGTCACGTCGGACGAGCTCGATCCGCGCGGTCCCCACGACATCGTCACGCGCGTCAATGGCGAGGTGCGGCAGCAGGACACGACCGAGCGGCTGATGTTTCCGTTCGACTTCATCATCTCCTATCTCTCCACCTTCGCGACCCTCAAGCCCGGCGACATGATCGTGACGGGCACGCCGACCGGTGCGGGCGCCCGCTTCGATCCGCCGCGCTGGCTGAAGGTGGGCGACGTCGTCGAGGTCGAGTCGAGTCGCATCGGCGTGCTGCGCAACACCGTGGCCGCGGAGAGCTAGATCATGCTGGATAGCGCCACGATCGAACGTCTCGCCGCGCGCCTCGACGAGGCCGAGCGCACCAAGTCGCTGATCCCGATGTTCTCGAAGGAGTATCCGGATTTCAGCATCGAGGACGCCTATGCGGTCCAGCGCGCCTGGACGAAACTCCAGCTCGGCCGCGGCCGCATTATCAAGGGCCACAAGATCGGCCTGACCTCGAAGGCGATGCAGAACGCGGTCGGCATCTCCGAGCCGGATTACGGCGTGCTGTTCGCCGACATGTTCTATGCCGACGCGACGCCAATTCCGTTCGACCGCTTCCACGCGCCGCGCATCGAGGTCGAGCTCGCCTTCGTGCTGAAGGCGCCGCTGCGCGGGCCCGATTGCACCATCTTCGACGTCCTCAACGCCACCGATTACGTCACGCCGGCACTGGAAATCCTGGAGACGCGCATGCACCGCGTCGATCCCGAGACCGGCAAGACACGGAAGGTGATGGACACGATCTCGGACAACGCGGCGAATGCCGCGCTGGTGCTGGGCGGCCGGCCGTTCCGCCCCCTTGATGCCGATTTGCGCTGGATCGGCGCGCTGCTGTTCCGCAACGGCGAGGTCGAGGAAACCGGCCTCGCCGCCGGCGTGCTCAATCATCCCGCGAACGGCATCGCCTGGCTCGCCAACCGCCTCGCGCCGCATGACGAGCATCTGAGGGCGGGCGAGGTGGTGCTGGCGGGATCGTTCACGCGGCCGGTCGACATCCGCCGCGGCGACACGTTCCACGCCGATTACGGCCCGTTCGGCTCGGTGTCGTGCCAGTTCGTCTGAACCAACAACAAAAAGGGAGCGCATCATGAGTGGTCAATCGCGGCGCAAGAGCATCCACATCGGCGGCTTCAAGCACGCCAATCCGATTCCGAACGCCTGCCGCATCGGCAATCTCGTGATGTCCGGCGTCATCCTCGGCCGCGATCCCGCGACCAACGCGATGCCTGAGAGTCTCGACGCCCAATGCGCCAACATGTTCGCGCACATGAAGGCGACGGTGGAGGCCGCCGGCGGCAGCACGGACGACATCATCAAGATGACGGTGTGGCTGAAGGACCGCAGCAACCGCGGGCCCGTCAACGTCGAATGGCTCAAGATGTTTCCGGACGAGCATTCGCGCCCGGCGCGCCACGCGCTGCCGATGGACAACATGGACGGCGGCGCGCTGGTGCAGTGCGACTTTACCGCCGTGATCGACTGAAGGAGTTTTGCGCATGCCGACCTATCTGCCGTTCGATCCCAACCCGCGCCGCCCCAGCAAGGCGCCACCGCCGAAGACCATCGACAGCCAGTTCCACGTGCTGGGGCCCATCGACAAATATCCGGAGCGTCCGGGCGCGGCCTATCGGATGCCGACCGCGACCTGGGAAGCGGCGCTGCGCATGCACAAGACGCTCGGCATCGAGCGCGGCATCATCGTGCAGACCACGACCTACGGCGCCGACCATGCGGTCGTGCTCGACGGCCTCGCCGCGATGGGCCCGAACTATCGCGGCTGCGCCAACGCGCTGGTGTTCGCCGAGGCGAGCGACTCGTACCTCTCCAAGCTGCACCAGGCCGGCGTGCGCGGCGCACGCTTCAGCTTCCGCCAGGAGCTCGGCGCCGTGCTGTCGGACGCCGATTTCGCACGTGCGATTGCGCGCATTCGCGAGCTCGGCTGGTACGTCAAGATCCAGCCCGAGAAGGACGGCATCATGTCGAGCGTCGCCAAATACGAGAACCTCGACGTGCCCGTGCTGATCGATCACATGGCTCGCCCCGACCCCGAGGCCGGCAAGGCCGATCCGAACCTGCGCAAGATGCTCGAGCTGCTCGAGAAGGGCAATTTCTGGGTGATGCTGTCGCTCGGCGAGAAGACCTCGAAACTCGGTGCGCCCTATGACGACGTCATCCCGATCGCGCGCGTCTATATCGAGGCCGCGCCCGACCGCTGCGTCTGGGCCAGCGACTGGCCGCATCCCGTCTCGGTGAAGCAGCCGCCCAACGACGCCGACCTGCTCGAGCTGATGTACCGCTACGTCGCGGATCAGACGGAGCTGGAGAAGATCCTGGTGCGCAATCCGGCAAAGCTGTTCGGGTTTGCGGATTAGAGCGAACTCCCTCGGTCGTCATCGCGAGGAGCTCTTGCGACGAAGGAATCCAGAGTCCTGCTGCGGTGGCAGTCTGGATTGCTTGGCTGCGCTCGCAATGACGTGCGGTCCTACCGCTCACAGCGGCTGCCTCCCCACCCGGTCCCGCACCTCGGCCGCGATCTCGAACGAGCGCAGCCGGGCGGCGTGATCGTAGATCTGCCCCGTCGTCATCAATTCGTCCGCGCCGGTATCCGTGATCAGCGCCTTCAATTTCGCTTCGACCACATCAGGCGAGCCGACCGCGGAGCAGGACAGCGACTGGTCGACCATGGCCTTCTCGGCCGGCGACCACAGCGCGTCCATGTCGGCCACCGGCGGCGGCAGCGGCCCCGGCGTGCCGCGGCGCAGGTTAATGAACTGCTGCTGCAGCGAGGAGAACATTCGTTTCGCCTCGTCATCGCTGTCGGCGGCGAAGACGTTGACGCCGATCATCGCGGAGGGCTTGTCGAGCTGCGCCGACGGCTCGAAGCGCGCGCGATATTCACGCAGCGCCGGCATCATCATCTGCGGCGCGAAATGCGAGGCGAACGCGAACGGCAGCCCGAGCATCGCGGCAAGCTGTGCGCCAAAGGTGCTCGATCCCAGGATCCACAGCGGCACCTTGGTGCCCATGCCGGGCACGGCGCGGATCGCCTGGTTCGGCTGCAAATCGCCGAGCAGGGCCTGCAATTCCAGCACGTCATGCGGAAAGTTCTCGGATGTCGTCGCAAGGTCGCGCCGCAGCGCCCGTGCGGTGAACTGGTCGGTGCCCGGCGCCCGACCGAGCCCGAGATCGATCCGTCCGGGATAAAGCGATTCCAGCGTGCCGAACTGCTCGGCGATGACCAGCGGCGAATGGTTCGGCAGCATGATCCCGCCGGAGCCGACGCGGATCGTCCTGGTCCCGCCTGCGATGTGCCCGATCACCACCGATGTCGCGGCGCTCGCGATCCCCGTCATGTTGTGATGCTCGGCGAGCCAGAACCGTTTGTAGCCCCAGCTCTCCGCATGCTGCGCCAGATCGAGCGAATTGCGAAACGCCTGCGCGGCATCGCTGCCCTGGCAGATCGGTGCGAGGTCGAGCACGGAGAAGGGGATCATGGGGGGTACCTGAACTGAGCGCGTGTGTGGGTCTGCACACATGTAGTGTCGGTGCATCGGATCGGTAGAGCACTGGCGAGATCCGCAGGCACCGCCATCGTACAAGACCTTGGCCGGTTTCGCTTCGCCCCACCCCTCCGACAAGCTATGATCCGACCGTTCAGGTCTATCGAGACGGTCAAATGAGACGGCGGAATTTTCTAGCTTCCTTGGGACTTGCTGCCATGTCGCCACGTGTGGCGTTTACCCAACAGCGCGTTCCGGTCGTGGGCTTCGTCGGGTTTGCCACCACTGAGGTGGACAACGCCGCGCTTGCTCCCTTTCGCAAGGCGATGGCTGGGCTCGGTTACGTCGAGGGTCGCAACATCATCATCGACGCACGCTCGACCGGAGGGGATGTCTCGCGCGGCCTGACGCTGATTGATGAGCTCGTGGCAAAACGCGTCGATGTGCTGCTTGCGCCGGGACCGGCCGCGGCCCGCGCGATCGTGAAGAGGACCAATATCCCCGTTGTTGCGGTCGCGCTGCCTGCTGTGCAGAGCGACCGCGAGTTGTTTGAGAGCCTCGCTCGTCCCGGCGGCAGCCTCACCGGTTTTGCTGCATTTGGCGAAGAGATGTCGGCCAAACGCATCGAGATGATCCGCGAGATTTTGCCAACGCTCAGGAGAATCGGCGTTTTGAATAACGCAACGGACCCGACGTTTAGTGCCTGGGGCGCGCAAACCGTGCTGGAAGCACGACGAGCGGGCGTCGAACCGGTGCGACTTGGTCTCACCACTGCGTCGCCGGCAGCGGTCGCCGAGCAGTTTGATGTGCTGGCGGCCGCCGGTGGCAGCGCCGTGATCGTCATTCGCGATTACATGACCGCTGCAATGCAGAATGAGATCTGTCAGATCGGCATCGAAAGGAAGATCGCCGTCATCGGTCAGCAGAGCGAATTTGCGCGAGCTGGCGCGCTGTTCAGCTATGGTGCCGACATAGGCGACCTCTTTCGTCGCGCCGCGGGTTATGTCGATTTGATTCTGAAGGGACAAAAGCCGGCGGACATGCCGATTCAACTCCCCACCAAATTCGAGCTGGCTGTCAATCTCAAGACGGCGCGTGCACTCGGATTGACTGTTCCTCCCACCATCCTCGTGCTGACGGATGAAGTGATCGAGTAAGCGCGCAGGATGGCTTCCGTCCTGCCTGCCCTGAGTGGCCCACGCCCGCCCGTTCACAACACTGTTATTGCGGCCTATGGCGCCCTTCGTCGCAACTGGGCGTTTTGGGCCTGTTGTTGTAGCTTGCGGGAGCAGCCGCAGGGTTGCCAGGAGGAACCGACATGACCACGGTCGTATTCAACCGCCGAAGCCTGCTCGCCGCGGGCGGCACCGTCCTCGCAACAGGCGTCCTGGCATCAGGCGTTTCCGGTCTCCTGCTCCCCGCCCGTGCGGCAGGCCTCGCGCCGACCGAAACGATGTCGGGCGGCGCGAACAATTATCGCAAGGGCGCGCAGATCGTGGATCGCATCGGCAAGGGCGGCTTCTGGATGAGCGGCACCGTCCGTCGCGCCGGCGACGGCACGCCGCTGGCCGGGCAGCGCATCCAGATCTGGGCGCACACGGTCGAAGGCCAGGAGCACGAGCCGCAGAGCCATGGCGCCACGCTCACCGACAAGGACGGCAAGTTCCGGCTGGAGATGCCGCAGATCATTCCGATCTTCGGCCAGCCGCACGGCCACCTCGCCTATGACAGCGGCGAGTTCAAGACCGTCTTCCTGCGGCCGGTGATGCGGAGCGCAAAGGAGACCAGCCTCGAGGCGCACTTCGTCCTGCAGCCGGCCTGACCGGGCCAGCGAATGACGGAGTGGAGATCGGCGCGGGTGATCCTGATCTGGGTCGCTCTTGCCTTGGCTATTGGCGTGCCGGTCGCGCTGGCGGCGACAAGCGAGCAGCTCGCATGGCGCGGTCCGGTCTACATCCTCGCCGGCTTTGCAGGGATCATTGCCCTCGGTCTCGTGCTCGTGCAGCCCCTGCTGATCGGCGGCTATCTGCCGGGCCTGTCGACCTATCGTGGCCGGCGCGTCCATCACTGGATCGGCGGCGCGTTGGTACTGGCCGTGGTAATCCACGTCGCCGGTCTCTGGATCACCAGCCCGCCCGATATGATCGACGCGCTGACCTACGCATCGCCGACGCCGTTCTCACCCTTTGGCGTGACCGCCATGTGGGCCATCTTCATCGTTGCCGTTCTGGCTGCACTGCGCCGGCGATTGGGACTGCGCCTGCGTACCTGGCGTATCGTCCATCTTCCGCTCGCAATCGTCATCGTCGCAGGCAGCGTGGTCCATTGCCTGCTGATCGAGGGGACGATGGAGACGGTTTCGAAGGTGGCGCTTTGCCTGCTGATCCTCGCGGCGAGCATCAAGGTGATGGTTGATCTGCAGGTCTGGCGAAAGCGAAGGACGTTGCGCGGGGAAAGTGTCGCGCGGCAGTAGATCTTGGGATTCGAGAAGCGAAGGCCTCTCCACGCGTCATCTCTGCGGAAAGATTCCGGATCGCCTCGCTTCCGCTCGCAATGATGGAGCACGCCGCTCCGCTTGCCGCAAATAGCGCCGAGGCGTACCCTCGCGCCATGACCGTCACCGCCCCCGATCTGAAAGCGTTCCTGCTCGCGACGCCGTTCTTCGGCGGTCTCTCGGACGGAGGCCTCGATCTCCTGATGTCGATGCTGGTCGAGCGCCGCTTCGATGCCGGGGCGACCGTCGTGGCGGAGGGCGAGCCGGGACGCTCGATGTTCATCGTCGAATCCGGCCGTCTGGCGGTGAGCAAGCGGGCGAATGCGGGAAGCACCATCCCGATTTCCGTTCTGGAGCGTGGCGATTTCTTCGGCGAGATGACGCTGATCGAAATGCAGAACCGCTCGGCGACGGTCGTCGCGGAGGTGCCGACGGTGCTGTACGAGTTGACGGCCCGGAATCTCTACGCCTGCTACAAGGCCGACATCCACGCCTATGTGGTCGTCCTGCAGAACATCAATCGCGAGCTTTGCCGGCGCTTGCGCCGGGCGGATAACCGCTTCACCGGCCTCCAGGCGGAGAACGACAATTGATGGTGCGCAGCACCGCTAGGGCAGCTGCGAAACCATCATGTCTCGCCACTGAGCAGGGTCTCGACGGGTCTTGGACGTCACGACTTGTCGTGCGCGTACTTCTCCAAGACCAGCCGGTTATATTCATCCCGTACCGCCCTTCGTGAGACATGCCCTTTTCGGTCCTTGGCAATTTTCAGAAGGTCGGGATCGGTCGGTCCCCTCCGCCTAAATCTCGCAAAGAATCGGGTCGGAGGCGCCGACGTCCTTCCAAACAGCCGGTCAAGCCATTCCATCGTGTCCTCCCGGACAAACTGCGCGATATGACACTATCACCACGAATTTAGCGGTCAAAAGGACAGTATGGCTGCATCTTTTCGACATCGGAAACCGACATCATGCAGCGATTTGGGCGCGTCGGGCAAAACACCCAAACCCCGTCAATCCCCTCCTGCAAAAATATTCCACTTTACCGAAATTCGGAATTGCGGCATAGTCCCGGCATCCCGGCCCGAGGAGAGGGGCGATCGTACGTCGCAACGAACGTGGGCCGGGCTGCGGTGGACGCGGCTGCGTCGGGCACGGCAAGGCGGGACCAGGGCGGGTGAACCTCGTGAGGTCCTTCTCCGTGTGACGAACGATGTTGCTGCGTACGGCAAAACCGTGTGGTCCTGGCCGTCGTTGCTACGGTCAAGCCCTTCGGAGGTGCGAGCGAGCCCAACCGGGCGGGCTGCATCATCCAATTCGCGGGGCGAGGGAGGCCAGAGGAAAGTTCGGCTCCCGGGAGAGCACGGCATAAGCCGTCCGACCATCGCGCAGGGAAGGCCGAGTGATCGGCACCACCTGTATGCTGCTGTGCGGTTCTTTCTGCGTGTGCATTTCGCGCAGCGGACCGCGGGTGCCTGTCGGCACCCGGTCTTCCCTGCGCCCTCTTCAAGGAAGAGGGTCAAGGAAAAGAGCAAAACTCGGGCGTTTCAAGCCGCGAGAACGCAGCTTCATGTGTGAACACAGAAGCTTCATGTGTGAACACAAGAATGACTTAGGCGTCTCGCCTTCTCGCCTCGCTCGAGTCACCGACGGGCGGCGGTCGCGGTCAGCTCCAGCCTGACGCCCTTGCCGAGATCGGCAACGCCGATAGCGGCGCGCGCCGGCAGATGGTCCGCGGTGAAATAGCGCTTCCACACGTCGTTGAACGCCGCCTTGTCGGCGAGGTCAGCCATGAAGATGGTCACCTGCAGAATACAGGAAAGATCGGAGCCGGCCCCTTCAAGCAGGGTCTTCAACTGTCGAAGCACATCGTCGGCCTGGCCCGCCATGTCGAGCCCCGCATCCTCAGGGACGATGCCGCCGAGGTAGAGCACGCCGTTGTGCTCGACGATCTCGTGGAGCAGTCCTTCATAGGGCAGGGAACGTTTGATCACGATGGCATCCGTGGACGTTGCGGACTCTCTGGAGGGCTCGCTTCGGGAGGGAAAGGCTGGTGCTGCCAGACAGGATTGAACTAATGTCGCAGTCCTGTTGTCAATTGATTTTATTGAAGTTTTCGGCCCGGCGATATGGATTTGTGTGGCACTCTTGGGTGGCGCTCTATCGCTCCAAGCTAACACAATGCGTGGCCGCGTCTAGTCAAGCGGACTGCGCGTTGAGCGAAGAACCTTGTTAGCTTGTAGCGTTGGTTCTCGACAACCCTAGGTGCCAGATGTCAATGTTTCTAGACGGGGGAAATCAATGGCATCACCACTTTCAGCGCACGAACATCCCATATCCAAGATTTTTGGCGGCGACTATGTTTTTGAAATACCCAGTTTTCAACGTCCCTACGCTTGGACTGTTGAGCAGGCGCGCGATCTATTTGATGACATCTGGGACACCGCGAGATCAGAGGAGTCGGACGATGACTCGACGCCGTATTTCCTCGGAAGCATTGTTCTAATTAAACCAGAAAGCACCGCCCCCCTGTGTCAGGTCGTAGACGGCCAGCAGAGGCTGACAACGATTACTCTGCTGCTTTCAGCTATCCGCGCCAACTTGGCTACGGAAGAAGGCCGCGATATTACCCAGCTGATATACGAGAAGGGTAGTCAGATTCTTGGGACGCAGGATCGATTTCGGCTGGCGTTGCGATCCAGAGATCTCGAATTTTTTCAAACGTATGTTCAACGTGAGGGCGGGTTCGCCAAGCTTGTCGCACTGGGCGAACAAAATTCCGACAGCCGCCAAAACCTGCGAAGAAATGCGCTCTATTTCGATGAACGATTGAAGAAGTTGACTGCCGCGGAGCGCGTTACGCTCGCCCAGTTCATTGTGACGCGCTGCTTTCTTGTCGCAGTGTCAACTCCCGATCTTGATTCCGCCTACCGCATCTTTTCCATCCTCAACAGCCGCGGTCTGCCTCTCGCTCCAGGTGACATCTTGAAGGCGGAGATCGTTGGCGCAATCGAAGATGGCCAACGCGACGCATACACCAAGAAATGGGAAGACCTCGAAGAGTCCCTAGGGCGCGATCAGTTTAGCGAACTTCTGAGCCTCATTCGCATGATCTATCGCAAGGCAAAGCCGAAAGGCACAGTCTTGAAAGAGTTTCGCGAGCACGTAGCCCAAGCCTATAAACCGAAGCAATTAGTCGACGACGTGATCGTGCCAATTGGCGAAGTCTTCGCTGAACTGACTGACGCTGCTTACGTCAGCTCAGAAAGGGCTGAGATCATTAATGAGCATCTCAAGTGGCTCAATAGACTTGAGTTTAATGATTGGCTGCCGCCAGGGCTGGCCTTTGCGGTCCGACACCGAAATCAACCCAAAAAAATGGAGGCGTTCTTCCGAGATTTGGAGCGTCTCGCCTATTCGATGCTGGTCCGTAAGAGTAGCATAAACGATCGTATAGAAAAGTTTTCTAGACTTACGAAAGAGGTCGAGAATGGAGATGACCTGGATAGCACGAAATCCGCTTTGCAGCTCTCCCAGGCAGAACAAGCGGCGACATACAAGGTCCTGAGCGGCCCTCTCTATGATACGCTTGCGGCTCGCGCCCGATCGGCGGTGTTGCTTCGTCTGGACGCACTGATGTCCGGTGGCGGCGCAAGTTACGACTATGACACGATCACGGTGGAGCATGTGCTTCCCCAAAATCCCAAGGCAGACAGCAAGTGGGTAGAGTGGTTTCCGGATGCGCAGAAGCGTCTAGAGGTGGTTCACTCCCTCGGAAATTTAGCCCTGTTGACGCGAAAGAAGAACGCGGCGGCGAGTAATTGGGATTTCGATCGCAAGAAGAAGGCCTATTTCGCCAAAGATGGTGTGTCGCCGTTCGTGCTAACCACTCAAGTTTTGGAGCACGCTGATTGGACGCCCTCGATTGTTGAGGCTCGCCAGAAGCAACTCTGCGAGAAGCTTGAGAGCCATTGGCGCTTGCAAAACCGGAAAGCCTGATCGAGCAGCCCAAATTTCGGACGCTCGCATCCACATAAGCTGGGAGTGTCTCTCCGCCAGATGGCCATCGATAAGGGGCGAGCGACTTACCGATACCGAAGCTATCGAATCCAAAAACGAAAGGCGGTGGATCGAATGCTGCCCCGAAAGACCGAGTGAAGCTTAGTCGTGATTGAGGAAGACAAAATCGTCATGGCGCCTTGCTCCGATTGCCTCGGCAAGCGGAAGCATCGGGTATTATTCGAGACGGCCCAACACGAAGAGGAGACCATCGAGAAATATGCGATGATCGAATGCTGCGGTTGTTCTCGAATTTCGATGGGCTATCAGCGGGTATGGAAGGACGATGGCACGATAGACCATGATTTCTTTCCATCACCCGTGTCGAGGAGAGAGCCAGACTGGGTGTACTGGGTGTGGCTGGGCCAGTTTCGTTCAAGCGCTGAGCAGCAAGCGGCGAAGCTGATGTTCCTGCTAAGAGAAATTTATCAAGCCGTGCACGGAAGCCAGCATCGCCTTGCAGCAATGGGTATCAGAGCGCTTCTCGAACAGGTGATGATTATGAAGGTGGGCGACTTGCCTACATTCAATGAGAAACTCGACGCATTCCAGAGAGACGGCTACATATCTGCACTTCAGCGCGACGCAATGCGAGCGACGCTTGATGTCGGTGATGCAGCAATGCACCGCGGCTTTGTACCAACCGAGGCAGACTTGAACGTCGCGCTAGACGTCGTCGAGGGTGTCATGGCTCCCATCTTTGGACATGCGAACGAAGCGCGCGCATTGGCCGGGCGTGTGCCGCCCAGGAAGAAGTAATTCAACGGTGGGGCTCCTTGAGGTCCGGATGGATAGGGTGTTTGGTCAACGGGGGTAGAATGTCGGAACCACTATTTGAGCCGATACCTATTGCGTACAGAGGACTGCTTGCCGATCAGCATTTCGTTGATGCTCAGCAATTCGGCCGATCGCTCATTGGGACAACTAAACTCGCCAATAGCATCTGTCACGAACTCTTCTGGGAGAACATCACGCACGATCCGCGTTCCTATCACATACGCTTTTGTGTGGGGCCGAGCCGCGAGAACGGTCTACTGCAAGAGATCTTCGCGATCTCCAATTCTGGTCAGCTTCCGCTTTACAGTCCGATCCTCATTACGGTCGCGAAGAAGTTCATCGAGCTTTCGATCAAGGCGGTAATCGACAGGGTCCTTTCAAAGAAGGAGAGCAACAACGCCGTCGATCGTATCCACGAACTTGCCATGGCCCACAACGAGTTTGGGAAGCAGGTTCACGAAGGTCATATGCGGGATAAGGCTTGGCTACAGCGTATGATCACAACGATGGCGCGCGAGAACCGGGCCTCGATCAGACAGCTTCCCGACCCAGTCGGAAGAACCGTCAATCACATGCAGATCGGTGAGGCCAGCGTCGCTACAGTAATAGACGAGCCGGCAGCGGAGGTACTCAGATCGCCGGACATGCTTAGTCTCGGCGAAAAGGAGGAGTATGTTGTTCGCATTCACGGCGTCTTCAAAACGAATGGGGCCTGCCGTGTCGAAATCCTGAACGCGCCAAAGAAGAAGATCGTCTCCGGAAAGATCGCAGACGATGAGCTTTTAAAGCCGGGAAACATATACACCCGTGCCCTTAATGAGGGACTTACCCTTAGGGTCGTTGCGCAACCCACGATGAAGGATCGGAAGATCAACCGGCTCTTCATCACACAAGGCGAAATCGTCGATAGGCAGCTAGTGTAAGGACCCTCGCGATGGGCAGCCTGCTTCCAAAGATGTACAGGTCCCCGTTGGACCTGGCGGTATACTTCGCATATATTCTCGCGGAAGATTCCCTGGACGCCGCGCGTTTCGAGATGCGTCACCCAAAGGCGCTAAATGCCGAGCAACGCTGCGTGCCCCCTACCTATGAATGCTGTGCCGGATGAACATCGCCGAAATCGTAATGCAGTTTGCCGACCTCGTGAAGGAGCCATTTGACCAAGGCGAGTTCGCGTTCCGACTTCTAGAAGTCTACAACGCTCCCAAGGCGACACTCACGAAGTTGCGCTCAGGCACTCAGAATAAGGGGGAGAGGCCGAGCGATGTGCTCTGGTCACGAAAGCTCTATTACCGCCCCGCCCCAGTCGGAAAAGTTGCAGAGACACTGGACCAGCTCAGGGAAAGCAAGGCGGCGAAGACGCAAAAGCCGCGCTTCCTCCTGGTAACCGATGGGCGCGACGTTGCTGTCTACGACACAAAGGCCGACGACACCTGTCATTGCGACTTCGACAAGCTAAACGATCGCTTCGATTTCTTCCTGCCGCTAGTAGGAATCGAAAAGTACGAAGCGGTCGCCGAGAACCCGGCCGACATCAAAGCGGCTGGCCGTCTGGCTAAATTGCACGACGAAATCGAACGTCAAAACCCCGAGTGGTTGGTGCCGGGAAAGAGGCACGCGCTCAATCAATTTCTTACGCGCATCCTCTTTTGCATGTTCGCCGAGGACACCGGCAGTTTTCCTCAAGATTTGTTCGTCAAGACCATCACCGAACATGGAGGTAACGACGGCGAGCATCTGCAAGGACTTTTGAAGCAGATGTTCGACGTAATGAACCTGCCCGAGGACCGTCGCAACGAGCTGCCCGCTCACATTCGTGCGTTTCCTTATGTGAACGGGGGTCTCTTTGCGGACAGTACGGAAGTCCCCGCTTTCAATCGGCGCTCCAAACGTATGCTAATCGAAGCCGCCCAGCTCGATTGGCGTGAAATCAATCCAGACATCTTCGGGTCGATGATCCAGGCCGTTGTCGACACTGCCATGCGTGGCGATCTCGGCATGCATTATACGTCCGTGCCGAACATCATGAAGGTTTTGCAGCCTCTTTTTCTGATGTCGCTCGAAGAAGAGTTTGAGCGTGCACGAGGGCACCGCGAGGAGCGCTCGCTTTTGCGGAAGCTATTGACGCGCATCTCAAAGATTCGCGTCTTCGACCCGGCCTGCGGCTCCGGCAACTTTCTGATTATCGCGTACCGGGAACTGCGCACGCTCGAGATGCGCATCTTTCAGCGCATCGACGAGATTGGCGGAGGCCAGACGACGTGGCGCGAGAAGAGTGGGGTCAAGCTATCGAGCTTCTACGGAATCGAACTAGCCGACTTTGCGGCGGAAACGACGAAACTTTCGCTTTGGATCGCCGAATACCAGATGAATCAGCGATTCAAGCGCCTCTTCGGCGAGGCGCCGAAGAGCTTTCCCCTACGAGATGGGGGCCATATCGTTTGCGGGAACGCCTTGCTGATCGATTGGCTTCTCGTTTGTCCCCGGCCGACCAAGACGGTTCAGAAGGAGAAAATTTTCGACCTCGCGCGTGTGGAGAAGGTTCATGCGAGCGAGGAAGTGATCGACAACGAGGCAGAAACGTTCGTTGTTGGGAATCCGCCTTATCTGGGAGGAAAAATCCAGAATGCGACTCAAAAGGGAGATCTGCGCCGGTCCTTTGATGGCTGGCCGCTTAGCCCCAAAAATCTGGACTACGTAGCTGGCTGGTTTGCAAAGGCAACTGACTATCTTGGCAAATTCGATTCTATCGAGTTCGCCTTTGTTTGCACCAACTCTCTAAATCAGGGCATTCACGCCTCCGAACTTTGGCGCGAGATATTTGCACGAAACGTGGAAATTTCTTTCGCATTTAGAGATTTCAAGTGGTCAAATAGTGCGTCGCATAATGCCAACGTCATTTGTTCAATTGTAGGTGCTCGTAGGGCTGGTGGCCCAGGTAGAAAGCGGCTCTTCAAGGAAGGAGCCCAGATTCAGGTACCTAACATTAATTCCTACCTCATCGCTGCGCCAAACTACTATGTACGCAAGCGATCAGGGCAATTGTCGGGATTGCCACGCATGTATCACGGCAATACGGCGCTTGATGACGGACAGCTTCTACTGTCCGATCCAGACAAGGAGCGACTTCTGGCATCAGCGCCCGGCGCCGCCAAGTTCCTTCGTCCCGTTGTCGGTTCTCGCGAGCACATTAACGGCATCAAAAGATGGTGCCTGTGGATTGAAGATGCGGACCTAGTGGAGGCAAGCCGTATTGAGGAAATCGCGAGCCGCATTCAAGCGGTTCGCGCATTCCGTATTGAGGGCGGCCAGACAGCCGTTTCGTGCGCCGATCGTCCTCATCAGTTCTTTCTGCGCCGCACGGCAAAGGAGACGACGCTGGTCGTTCCAGCGGTCTCTTCCGAACGTCGAGAGTACATACCCGCCGGTTTCGTCGATGCCAACACCATTGTTACCCATCTCGCGTACATGGTGGTCGATCCGCCAGCCTACTTGCTGTCTGTAGTTGTTTCAAAAATGCATGTCGCGTGGTTGCGTCTTGTCGGCGGCCGGATGAAGACCGATTTTCGATATTCGAACACCGTCGTGTACAATACGTTCCCTCTACCTCGTCTTGACGAAGCGCAGATAAACTTACTCGAAGAACTTGCATGGGAGGTTCTCGCTGCACGAGAAGCTCATTCGGGCAAGACGTTGGCTTGGCTTTATGCATCAAAAACGATGCCGCAGAATTTGGTCGACGCTCATCGTGAACTCGATTCATGTCTTGAGAGAATTTACATCGGGCGGCCCTTCAAGAATGATACCGAGCGCCTCGAACACTTGTTCGAACTTTATGCAGCGATGACCTCCGGCAAGGAAAAGGAGGTAGCGAGTGCCTGATTTCGTGCATGTCACTTACGGGCAAACCGGCGCGAGCCAAAAGCAGGACGCCATGGGAATGCGCGCGATGCAGGCGCGAGCCTACGCTGAGCGCGGCTCCCAATATCTCCTCGTCAAAGCGCCACCAGCCTCCGGCAAGTCCCGCGCTTTGATGTTCATTGGTCTTGACAAGCTGCAACATCAGGCCATTCGCAAAGTCATCGTCGCTGTGCCCGAGCGATCGATCGGTTCGTCATTTCGTGCGACGAAGCTCACCGACCACGGCTTCTTTCGGGATTGGGCCGTCGATGATGAATGGAACCTCTGCACCGCTGGCGGTGATGCGGGAAAGGTCGGCCGGTTTCAGACGTTCATCGAGAGCGACGCCGAGGTGCTGATCTGCACGCATGCCACGCTACGCTTCGCTTATGACAAAATTGGCCCTGAGCCGTTTGCCAATTGCCTCCTCGCCGTCGACGAGTTTCACCACGCCTCGGCTGACGCAGATAGCCGCCTTGGCGAGGTCGTTCGCGGTCTAATGGCCGACGGCCGTGTTCATATTGTTGCTATGACTGGCAGCTATTTCCGGGGCGACAGCATTCCAGTGCTCCGGCCGGAAGACGAGGAGCGGTTCACTCGCGTCAGCTACACCTACTATGAGCAGTTGAACGGCTACACGCATCTTAAGAGCCTCGGCATTGGGTATCATTTCTACCGGGGCCGCTATCTCGATGCGATCAATGAGATTCTCGACCCTGACAAAAAGACCATCATCCATATCCCAAGCGTCAACGCCGCCGAGAGCACCAAGGAGAAGTATGAGGAAGTCGACCGCATCCTAGATCACTTGGGAGACGTCATCCAAACAGATGCGGCCACCGGGCTCCATCATGTCCGGCACAAGAGCGGCAAGATTCTCAAAGTGGCCGATCTTGTGGAGGATGACGAGAAGACGCGGAACCGTGTGATGGAGACGCTGCGCAATATCAAGGATCGCGATGACGTCGACATCATCATTGCCCTCGGCATGGCTAAAGAAGGTTTCGACTGGATCTATTGCGAGCACGCGCTGACTGTCGGCTATCGCGGCTCGCTTACGGAAATCATCCAGATCATCGGGCGCGCCACGCGGGACTGCCCAGGTAAGTCGCACGCCCAGTTCACTAACCTAATCGCCGAGCCCGACGCCTCCGCCGACAACGTTGCCGAAGCCGTCAACAACATGCTGAAGGCGATCGCCGCCTCGCTCCTGATGGAGCAGGTGCTTGCACCGAACTTCAAGTTCAAGACACGCGCCACGGACGATAATATAGACGGCGGCACCAAGATCGTCGATATCGACTACACGAACAGCGAAACTACCGTCGCCATCAAGGGCTTCGCCGAGCCCAGTACGCCTCGCGTGCGGCAGATCCTGCAGAGCGACCTGATCGACCTCACCGCTTCGGTCATGCAGGACGAGCGCGTGCTCCGTGCCGCGATGAACCCGGAGGAGATTCCTGCGGAAGTCGTGACGCAAGTCTATGTGCCGAAAGTCATCGAGACCAAATACCCCGACCTCACGCCCCAAGAGGTCGAAGAGGTGCGCCAACATGTCGTCGCTAACGCCGCATTCAAGGCGAGCAGTAACGGCAGCTTGCCGGAGTTGAACGATAATCTCATCAAGATGGCCGATAAGTTCGTCAACGTTAAAGAGCTCGATATTGATTTGATCAATAGCATCAATCCGTTCCAGCTTGCGTATGAGATCATGTCGAAGTCAGTAGATGCCGATGTGTTAAAGCGCATCCACGGCGCGATCACGGCGCGTCGCATTCAGATGACCGAGGAGGAGGCGGTAGCACTTTGGCCGCGCATCAAGAGCTTCAACGAGACGCATGGACGTGAGCCGAGCTTGACGGCGCAGAACCCGATGGAGCGCCGCCTCGCCGAGGCGCTTGAATGGATTAGGGCAAAAAAGCGCGAACAGATGCGCGCCCAACAGTCGGGCTAAGTCGCCATGCCAAAACCGACGCTCCATGACCTCTTAAGCGGTAGCGACCCCTTGCTGGACGTCAAGCCAGCCGCCACCAAAGCAGTTTCAAGCGAGCAACAGCGAATTGTCGATACCTTCGTCGATGTCAATAAGTTCATCGATCATCACAAGCGCAAACCCGGCGATACGGACAAGCCGACCGTCTCCGAGCGGGCCTTGCGCATGAAATTGAACGGCCTATTGAAGGACCCGACCATCCGCGACGTATTGTTGCCGCTCGATCGCCACGCGCTGCTTCCGATCGCTCCGGTGAAGCAGCTGCAGACGCTCGATGAGATATTCGACGACGACCTGCTGAAGACGCCGCAAGATGACATCTTCGATCTCGTCCATGTTAAGCCGGCCGCTGCCAAGCCGGACGAAATCGCCGAGCGTCAGCTGTGCACCGAGTTCGACAAATTCAAGCCGTTGTTTGAGCAATGCGTCCGCGAAATGGCTGATGGCAAGCGTAAAGCCATCCCTTTCGCTAACGAGCAGGAAATCGGCGCGGGGGAGTTCTTCATCCTGAACGGCGTGCTCGTTTACGTCGCGGAGGTGGGCGAGATGCACATCCGCAACGGAAAGAAGAATGCGCGACTGCGACTCATCTTCGATAACGGAACCGAAGGCAACAACCTTTTGCGTTCGCTTGCGACTGAACTGTACAAAGACCCCAACGGCCGCCGGATCACCACCACCGACATGGGGCCGCTCTTTACGGACACACCTGCTGCGGGCGACGCGCAGACGGGGATGATTTACGTTGTGAAAAGCCTTTCAGACGACCCAGAAATCCGCAAATTGGACGGCGTGCTTCACAAGATCGGCTTCACTTCAGGCAAGATGGAAATCCGCATTCAGAATGCTAAGGACGATCCAACGTTTCTGATGGCCTCCGTGCATCCGGTGACGACCTACACTCTCTACAACATCGACCGGGTTAAGCTTGAACATTTACTGCACGATTTATTTGCATCCGCGCGGCTCGATATCGAGATCACGGACCGCTTTGGCCAGAAGGTGCGGCCCCGTGAATGGTTCTTGGTGCCATCCCACATCATTGGCGAGGCGGTTGTACGATTGAAGGATGGGTCGATAGTCAATTATCGCTACGATCGTGATGCGGGTGCGCTTGTGCCAATCGCTACCAAGGGCGACTGACCAGAGCGATCGCCGGATTTTGCTCGACCGTCTGACACGCGAGTGATCGCGAGTGTAAAGAGGATTGAGGTGTCGGAACTAAAACGCTTCGCGAACCTGATCACGGAGGCCCGTGAGGCCGAGATTGCCGCAGACGTCACGCTTGGTGGCCGCCTTCTCCTCGCGCAGCAGTATCCGCTTGCGATCAGCTATGCACCCTTTGAGCTTATTCAGCACGGCGCCCGGATTGCTATCGTCGGGATTACTCCCGGAGCCCAATAGGGCCGGAATGCGTTGCGCGAATTGCGACGACAACTCATAGCGGGTGCTGATCGCTGGACCGCCTTGGGCGCAGCGAAGACAGGATCTCGTCGAGCAGATCGAGGCGGAAGCGGAGAAGGTAGCCGAGCCTGAATACAAACCCGCAAGCTAAACGCCGTACCGTCCTGCGAAGAAAGGTCGGCCACCGAAATCATTACCCGGCTTGAATCTCGTCGATGCCGATGCACAATCAGGTAGCGGGAGGGATTCATATGGAGAGCCTGTTTTGGGCACTTATAGGCATAGGCTCACTGTACCTGATAGTTCTGTTTTTCGTGGCGATAGGCTCTCGTCAATTTATGAGCAACCGAACGCTCATTCAAAATCCGCCCGCGGTCGCCGCGGTGTTTACGGTCATAATTCTGATTGTTCTGGGCTGGCGGGAGTTCTTCGGCCGCGACGCAGGACTAGCTTTTGGGATTCTCGTCGTGATCGTTATTCTCGGAATAGCTTTTGCATCGAGCAAGAAGTAATCCCCGCGGCTATCCTACTTCCCTGGTCGGAAGGACAGGGCGTCGTTGTCGGCGAAGACGTCTCCAGGCACGATTGATGCGCACCGCACCGCCCTCCTCGATCTGATTGGGAGTCTGCCTAGGTGATCCCAGCGGGTGCAGCTTATCGTCAGACGCTGTGTCGCCCTTGGCTTTATCGAACTCGCGTCAGCGGAGGCGGGGCGGAAACTCGCTGCTCAGACGAGCCTAAGGCGCACCCCTGACTTTTTTGGGTGTGTCAACTTTTGCAAAGCACCCGAGGCGTTGGCCCGGAAGATCAAAAATTTGCATTTTGCCGGAGCGCTGATTATCTTATCTTCACATCGCTATTTTATTTGAACAAAGGCCCTGCCGGAGGTGGGGCCTTTTCCGTCCACCCATGGCCGTAGCATCCGCTGCGGCCTTTTTTGTTTTTGGAGAAGAACCCAATGGGAACCTACATGCACTTTAACCCGGACACCGCTCGCGGCTATGTCGGCTTCGTCATGCCGCTCGACCAGCTGGCAGAGCTGGACCAAGTGCGCACCGAACTGCGGCTCTCCAGGTCGCAATTCCTGCGGCAGGCGGTGGCTGCTTATTTGGATCAGCGTCACCCTGCCACGAAGTAATCCCAACGAAAAACCCACGGGCGCAGCAACGCCCATGGGCTTCAAAGTTTAGTTCGAGATCACGTAGCAACCATGACACAAAATCAGCGCAGCGACAACTTCTGCAAAAACTTTCCAGAAAACTCCGCCGAAAACTTTCCAGAACTTTCAGAGCGAATTTCAACCAAGGCAGATGGTGGAAACGATCAAAATCCCAGCGAAATTCCGCTATCCGTAGGTTCTGAGCCGTCCCAGATGGTTGGCGCCGACCCTTATATTGTTGAGAGCACCGACCCGTGTTTCTCCCACCAAACCGTGTCCAAGCACAACTTCACAGGTTGGATCAGCAAGCACAGGATCGGTAACCGCAAGGTCACGAGGTCTCTGTCATTGTCCCAGTACCGCGATGCAGAGAGAGCTTGGTATCATGCAGCCACGCTCCACCTGCCCCTGAACCGCTTCATCTCCGTCAAGCCAGCGTCAGCCATCATCGACGGGCTTAATCCGGGTGAGCGTGTCAAGCTGTGGCAACGGTATCTGAACAAGCTCAGTGAGTTTGCGAGCTATCATCAGTTCCCGCTCGCCTATGTTTGGACGCGAGAGTCGAAGCGAAACACCGGAGACGACGAACATCTGCACGTTCTGATGCATGTGCCGCAGCATCTGACTCGCCGGTTCAACAAAGTGGTGCGCGGATGGTCAGAGGCCGCCAACGAAATCGACGTCAGGGCCAGTTCCTACTACTCGAAACGCAACAGTCGGGGTGCACCGGAGAACGTCCTTACGTACATCACGAAGAACTGCCCCGAGGCCAGCCGCAACTTGGGGCGCACGACCAAGCTTGGGGGGCCAATCTTCGGGAAGCGCGCGGGCATGTCAGCGAACCTGACCGTCAAGGCCATCGCCAAGTACGAAGTGAGAGGCCGCCTTCGTCGCGAACTAGGTCTCGCAACCGTTATGCAAGGCGAAGACATCACCCCGCCCCGGGGAGCAAACAGCAATGGTTCGCTCGCCCGCGCCATCTAGTCGGGCCATCGCCGGTCCCCTCGCGGTGCCGGCGATGACGACCTATCCCACAGCACCACCATGCCGGGTGCCAGAGCTTGGCGCCGGCCGAAAGCAATCGAGTATGACCATGACGACCATCACCCGCCGCAAGCCGACTAAGGCAACCTTCATCCGCCGCCGCAGCGACCTCGACGACAAGGCAGCCGACCGCGCCAAGCTGGCCGCGTTCGCCGCGACCATCGGCGCATCCAAGACCAGCTTAAAGCGGGACGCATGCGGAGACTGGACCATCACCGGACTGGTCGGCCATGTGTCGACCGACGGCAGCGCGGTCTACGCACACCTCACCTGCGCCAGCGCCCGGGCATGGACCAGCGCCAAGTCGCGGCTCTCATTCGCGACCGTCTCCCAGGACGGCGACACGGAAGGCGTGTTGAGCATCCACCGGCCGCTGACGGCGGGGCAGGCGGAGACCTTGAGGACAACCCTCCGGATCAGGAAGGCGCGGGCAATGGACGAAGCGGCACTTGAAGCGCTGACCGTCGCTCGCCAGCGGCGTGAAAATTTCCCCTGCTATCAGGCCTGATAATCGACCTTCCATGCGTTATTCGGAACGGGCGGTCCTATCCCGCCTCGGTCCATCAGCGGCCACACCTGCGGCTTGTAGGTCCATTGTCGGAAGCGCATTGATTCCGGCGTGAGATGTAAGGGGGAGGCTGGCGCCATGAGCTTTACGCGCGGCATAAAAGATCGCGATTTCAATCGGTTAATCGCGCATGTGTGAAGGGACCCCTTGACGAAACCCCACCCACCGTGGTACCTTCACAGGCACACTAGCACTTTTACACACGCCAGCCCGGATCGAGTCTCAGGGCCGGTCCAAAGGCAACCATCAAGGCCCCCACGCGGGGCCTTTGTCATACCTGCACCGCAAGCCGCCCGGCGTCGCCGAGGCGGCTTTTCTATTGGAGTTTCTCATGAAGAAAAAACCCCTATTCGGGGCGGACGAACTGGTCTGCTCGCCGATGACGCACGGCACGTTCCGGCTACCCAAAATCCTGCTCGACAAGGTCGATGCCGCAGCAGCGATCGACGATCCCTCCAGTCCGAACCGATCATCGGTGGTGAGGCGCGCCCTCATCTCGTATCTCGCCCGTCAGGCAGAGGCTGCCTGATGACCGACCTTGAATCCTTGATCCTAACGGAAGCGAACCGGCAGGGCTGCCAACCCGATCAGCACGCTATCAGGCAGGCCGGTGTCGATCTTGCCGGAGCTATCTTAACTAGCCAAGGGCTGATCCACCTTCCCGGCCTCGGTGCAATCTCGGTGGCCGATTTCACCCGCTCGCTTCGCGCTCGCATGCCTAAGGCCTTCAGCACCATCGACGACGGCAAGCCGGAAGCTGCATTGACGGTGTCCGAACTTCGCCGGAAACGACCGCTCGATGCCGCATGGCGTGCGCGCCTCGCCAGTGCCACCGGCATCACCAAGTCCATGATGGACGAGATCGCAACTCGCCGCGAAGGCAAAGGGAACTGACATGACACGACGACTACGGAGCGCCACCGCAACTAGGCATGCCATTGAGGCCATCCAACCCGAAGCGCGCGAGCAACGGGCTCAGCACCTAATCGCTCGTGAGCGAGGCCAGCGATTGGCAGCGGCTCAGGCGGAAGTGGCTGCGGCAACCGAGGCACATGAACACGCAAAGGCCAGCGTGCCGGCAACTGCGGCTGCTCTCAAGGCCGCGCGTGCAAAGCTCGAAGAGGTCGAGAGCGAGGTGGCAAAAGAAGCGTTGGCCGCCTAAATAGATCATGTTCGGATGGCGGTTATGGTTCTCCAGCTTGGCCGCCGTCTATTGGAGGCGCGGCGGAAATGATTGATGCTCGAATAGCCATGCTCGCGGCGTTCGCGGCTCTCTCCGCTGCGTCTCCGACCCTCGCTGACCCCTACTGTCAGCCCGTTAACGACCGCAATCAGATCGCAGAGACTGGCCGCGTCTGTCCAAGCGGATACGTCTCTACTGGACGATGTTGCGAGGCGCTCCACTACAACACACCACGGGCCTTCGCCCGCGTTCCCGGTCGATCATGTCCGACCGGGGCATTCGCCAGCAATAGCGACTACTGCGTCACCCTCAAGCGGTGACGGTTCGGTCCAAGACATTCTTGACCGTCGTCGCGTGCCAGTTTCCACCGTTCGCGGTGCGAATGCCACGATTGTTGAGCGCTTCCGCAATGGCACGCAAGGTATTGGCGCCAGCCTTCCGCACAGCCTCGATATTCGGCAGAACGTTCGCAGCGAACTTGTCTGCTTCCGCCGTTTTCAACGCGGCGGCGGCAATGCGAGCCTCTGCCAGCTTAGGTCCGCCAAGCTTCACGTTTTGAGCTTTCTTCGCCTGCAATGCCTCGCGAGTCCGCGTGGATATCAGGCTGCGCTCTTTCTGCGCCAGTGCGGCGTACAAGTGCAACAGGAAGGGGTCCGTATCCTTTCCCAATTCCGCGACGACGAACGGAACCCGTTGCGCCATCAGGCCCGATACGAAAGCAACGTCGCGTGACAGTCGGCACAGCTTGGAGACACACACCATAGCCTTGACCTTGCGAGCCGCCTGCAAGGCCGCTGCGAGTTGAGGGCGGCGCTCCAAGGCATCGCTGCCCTTTCCGGTCTCGACTTCCGCATGCCACGCTACAACCTCGAAACCCTCAGCGTCGGCGAAACGCTGGATGCTCTCCCGTTGTGCCGCTTCGCCCAGGCCGCTGCGACCTTGCTTGATCGTGCTGACGCGAACGTATCCAACGAGAGGTTTCTTGGCAGCGACGGTCATCTGAAGGTCCTTGTACAAGTTCAATACGAACGTATTGACTTTATACAGTGCGACGACAGAGGATCGCAATCGGAAAATTCGACGACCACCCGTAATTTTCGCAGGGGCAGAGGCTGGCTCTCGCCTCTTTGCACCATCGGCCGCGCGGTGGTCCATGCCAGCTCCCGTGCTGGCTGTGCCATGGCGAGGCTGGCGAGTCGCCATTGCCACCCATGCGATGTGCTCTGTACCAGGCCTCCAGCCTCGATCCGCCATCGCATATGCCGACGCGTCGCCGCTCGCGTGGAGGCACGACAACCACACTTCACGGGCCTGCCCTGTAAGGGATGCTCCTCCGCCTCTCTGCCTATCGCCGGCCGGCGCTCTGACCAGGACGGGCAGCCCAGCGCTGATCCCTTCGCCTCTGGATATTTCAGCACGACCACGACGGAGCACGCGGTCACGACTGGCCCTTGCTACGCTTCGCTCTGCCTCGGAGTGTCACCAACGCCAGCACCGTCCTCGCCCGCTCCGCAGAAGTTTCCTAGCGATCGGAAGGCCTGGAGAGGTGAAGGCGAGATTTTTTATGCGGCATGGCCCTGGCAGCGTCTGACTTTCTCCGCTGTCGATTCCGGAAAAGACCGCATTACCAAGTCTTCCCGCACGACCCCACCAGGTCGAAAAATCTGGCGGGCACGTTCGAAACCCTTTCTTCGGCGCAGTTCCTAAAAGACCGATTTCCCCCTGCGCTGTCCCGATCACATCAACTCTTCTCAAGAAAGAAAAATGTCAGACAACAATCTCGATATCCGGGCACGCCTTACCGCGATCAATGAACTGAGCCCCGTGCTCCAGCGCGTCCTCAGCGACATCCAGAAGTTCGAAGGCGTCGCCAAAAGGGTCAACGTTCAACTGAACGGAATGGGACGCGCCGGCATGTCGGCTCTGGACGGGTTCAATCGATCTGCGAAAGCAGTCTCAGATCAGATGAGAGGCCTGGCCAACATCGGCCGGTCTGCCGCACGCGAGTACGCAGCTGATTGGAATCGAGCTAACGCACAGCGATTGAGCGACGCCCGGAGGACGTATGCCGCTCTTGATCGACTCGAGGTTGGGTACCAGCGCCAGCTTGCGCGCCGTGCTGCCGTAGAACGTCAGGCAAGCTCGGGCCGGTCCTACGGCGGTGGAGTCGGTCGCTTGCCGGCACCGAACATCCGCACCATTGCAGCAGGTGCGGCCATCACGGGGGCTGGTGTCGCATCTGCCCTTCGTAAGCGCATGGAGGTCCAGGCGGCCGAAGTGCGCGCCCAGATGTTCGGCGATCTCACGTCCAAAGAAGTCGCGGATCTGCGCCAGAGCTTTGCCGATCGCGCCGGCATCAAGTACGGCATCGGAAGCAGCAAAGTCATCGACACGGCGGTTGGAGGTCTCAAGGCGGGTGTTGCAAAGCAGTTCGCGGGTGAGTTCGCGGACCTAGCTTTGAAGGCTCAGGCAGGTCTCGACGTCAACCCCGAAGCAGTCGGAAAGCTGCTCGGTCGCCTCTCGACTCAGATGCCATGGAACACCGGCCGCTTCGGCAGCATCCTCAATGCAGTCGCGGTCGCGAACAACGCCACCGCCGCCGATGGAAATGAGATCATCGAGGCGATGCGTCGGAGCTTGTCCGCGCTCGCCACGACGAGGATGACCCCAGAGCAGTTGGCCGCGATCGATGCCACCGGCATCTCGCTTGGCGTGCAGCCGCACAAGATGGGCACGTTCACCAGCTTCCTCACCTCGCAGATCGCTGGCGCGGATTCTGCTAGGGGCCAACAGGCCTCCGACTTGAACTCTGCCGCGAACGCCCTTGGTTTTGGTAGCCGCAGCGGTATGGCTAAGACCATTCGCGAACGGCCCATGGAGGCGATCACACAGATCCTCGACGGTCTCGCGAAGATGCCGGAGCGGCTGCGAACGAAGGTCGCAAAGCAGATCGGTGGCCGCGAGTGGATGGACGAACTTCTGACTCTCGTCCTTGGTCGCGACAAGCTGAGGGATGTTGTACGGGATATCGAGAGCAAGCCTGGCTTCCTCGACAAGACCGCGTTGCAGAAAATTCGATCGATGCAGGGTCGGTGGGCGTCCATCAGCGCGGCGCACGGTCTCGTCTGGGAGAAGGTTGGCGCTGGTCTTGAGACCTGGTTTGACCAAATCTCGGGCGCCGTCATCAACCTAGCGGACAGCTTCAACTTCGACTCGATCCGCGAACATTTTGCAGCCCTGGTTGATGGTGCCCGCGAGGGCTTCGGGCTGAAGGACTGGGGCGAAGTCGTCAAATCCATGGCCGACAACTTCGATGCCGGGACCGTCGCGAAGTGGCGGGAGTTCGGAAAGGGTTTCGCGGAGGGCCTTCGCGACTTTGCCAACGGTCTCAAGACGACCTTCTCAGCACTGGGATTCCTCGCTGGCAAGAACCCGGCTGATGCCAGGGAGATGGGCAACCTCGTCGCGCAGCTGACCGGACTGACCGTCGCCTTGGCGGCGTTGTCGCCACTCATCTCGGTTCTGGCCGCGGTCACTCTCGGACTAACGGGACTTGGAAACGCGCTCGCGTTCATCGCCGGGATGCCGGCCGCGGTCGCATTGCTGAGCATGTTCGCGACTCGGTACCAGAATTACGGTCTGCCCGAGGCCAACATCAAGCGCCGCGGCGAATCTACCAGCGATTGGCGTGTCCGCCAGCGCGAACACAGAAAGGAGCTATACAAAAAGTCCAGCTATGAGGGTCCGACCGACTTCACTGGTCGTCGTCGCACCAGTGATCTGTCAGGCGAGCTGAACAAGTTCACGGGCAAGGTCGAGCGCGCCGCGTTCATCAACAGCAGTCTTGGTGGTGGGTTGCAGTATGCGGCTATGGGTGGGTCGGGGAGGGGGCTCGGACGCAGCGGCGGCGGACTCGGCTCAGGCCTGATTGGAAACGTCCCGGACATGCTAAGGAGTCGGCCCGGGTCGTTCTTCTCGCCCGACGCCAACCTCGGAAACATCATCCAACGTGACAAGATCCCGTCGTTCGGCGGAGTCGGTCCGGGGGGAATTCCCAGCTCGCTCAACAGGAGCGAGTTCGAGAAGACTTTTGCCTGGACGCCGCTGGCCGGAAAGTACGACCAGATCGTTGCCTCTGCCCGAAGAGCCGGGGTGAGCCCCGCACTGCTTGCGTCAGTCATGGCGCAGGAGACAGGTCGCGGACAGCACATGCGGGGCAACAATCCCGGTGGCCTCATGGGTAGGGGCGGCCTGATGCAGTTCGGCGATCTCGACTCCGGCATCGACAGAACGGCGATCGCGGTCGCGAAGAACTTCAATGCGGCCGGCGGTGACCTCGCCAAGATGCGGGACTCGTACGCTCCACTCGGTGCGAAGAATGACCCGAGGGGGCTGAACGGCTCCTGGCTTCCTGGCGTCCAAAAGTTCATGAGCGACATGGGTGACGGAACGATAATGGCCAGCAACTCTGCTGCGGCTATCGCGTCCGGAGTCTCGCCTGGACTGGCTGATAGGTTGGGGTTACGTGGCAAAGCGAACTTCATGCATGGCCAGTACGGAGGGGTGGGGCAGAACCTGGCCACCATCACGTTAGCCTCCGGCAAAAAGCTGACCGTCAACGCGGCTGCGGCGGAGTCCTTCAAGGGCTTCGTCGATGAACTGGAAGGTTCTGGCTACAAGATCGGGTCGATCGGCGGTTACGCGATGCGTGGCAAGCGCAAGGGCGGCGGCTGGTCACAGCATGCATATGGAAACGCGATCGACATCAACCCGGGCAAGAACTCTCAGGACGGCAGCGGACGCACGGACATGCCGGCGAACGTTCGCGACATGGCGGCCAAGTACGGTCTGTCATGGGGTGGTGATTGGTCCCGGAGGTACAACGACCCGATGCACTTCGAGTGGAACGGGATGCAGCCGTGGAAGAATGTGCCAGCGCCGGCAGATACAATCCGGAACGTCCCATCGCCGATCCGTGGTGACGCGAGCCTAGGCGTACCGCGCGGCGGAGTCGGCGGTGCTGCCGGCCCGGTGAGCATCAACATCAATGGTACCAGCCACGATCCGGAAGCGCTGGCCACGCTGGTACAGCGCCGCATCGACGAGTCGATGAACTGGCGTACGCACGACACGACATCGGAGTACACCTGAAAAGTGGACGGCGAGCACAATCGCCGTCCAAAATATTTCGGATTTGCATGAATGCAAATTCCTGAACGCCCAGTCGCATGGTAAGTTCTCGTCCGATCAAGCAATACAGGCCGAGAAATGTGCGACCAGTCCAACAGAAAGAACGAATTACCTCAGGAGTCCTTGACGCCGACGACGCCGTTAAGGCTAGCGGTCGCAGCGAGAATTGCCTTCCCCGACGGCTCCATGACCTTGGCGGGGCTGCGCCGCGAGATTTCACGTGGGCGGCTCGCCTATGAGGTGATCGCCGGAAAGCACTACACGACGCTCTCCGATATCGAGGATATGCGACGTCTGTGTCGCATTCAGGCCAACGCGCCCGGAGCTGAAAGTTCGCGAAAGGCGAGACGAATATTCGCATCCCCAGGAGTGGGGTACTCAGGCGAGGAGTCTGGCCAAGCGAGATTGGCGAGGCGGCTGCAGAGCCGACGGGAAAAACTGGAGTGACAAACCGACTTGATGCCAAACATCTACCTACAAGCAGACTCCACTTTGATTGGAAAGAATTGCAACCACCATCAGTTCCGGTTGGCTGGGGTGGCTCTGCCGGGTGGTCTTGGGATCGCTGCGATCACTCGAGCCATAGCAATGACGGAAACATCGCTATAATCTTCTCCTGCTGTTCGAGGTGCGTGACCTTGAATGGCGTCCACTACGCGCTCGTTTAAACCGAGGTTGCGTCCGATGGACTTTAGGCGATGTCGCCAGGCGTGGTTCGGCTGAACCCTGCTATCAGTGACTACCGCTCGAACAAAATCCACGACCCGCTTGTAGCTTCCCTTCGCGAACAACGGACCGTCCTCGGAGCTCTCAACGAAGCGCAGCAAGCCGAGCTCAAGAAGGTGAGGGTGGATAGGCACTAGCCGGTAGGTTCCGCTCTTGATGCTGCCCGCGAGCGGATTCAGGTCGAAAATGTGATGGCCTGCTTCTTCACGAACATCCTCCTTCCGAAGTTGAAGCGCTTCGGCGATCCGGCAGCCGGTGTAGGCAGCGATCAGCGGTGCCCATCGTTTGGCCGCCGCCGTCCTCGGATCTTCCTTCGGCTTCTGGATATATCCAATGCACGCGTCAAAGATCGCTCCTGCCTCCTGATCTGTGGAAGCCTTTGGATCTCGACCGGATCTTCTTCTCGGCCTTTACCTTGACCACATCAGCTGGATTCAGGGGCAGCTTTCGATTGTCTACCGCCCAGCCGAACACCGATTTGATCCCGGGCAGATCTCCATCCTTCAGGGTCTTCGCGGAGACGACCTTCAGGCGAGCGTCCTTAAAGGCCAGCATGTCCTCCTCAGTGACGCGATCAGCATCGTCGTGACCGAGGTGCTTAACGAGCCGCTCTATGGCTCCATTGTAGGCGTTGTAAGTGTTTTGGCTGCGTCCGGTCGCCTTGGCCTCTCTCCACCACAGTTCAAGCAGGCCGGTGATGGTTTGCTTAGGCTTGATCGCTGCAACGCTGTCGATACGAGGGAAGCGTTGCGCCTTCGGGTCAGGAGTGTAGTCGCCCGCTGCGTTGCGCTTTAGCTGCCAACCAGCATCAAGCGAAGCGGTACCGATCAGCTGAAGAAATCTTCGGCGGTGGGATTGAGCAAGACGTACTCGATGTCGGATGAGAACCCAGTCCGCCAGAAGCCCAAACCGATTCTCCAGCCCGTCGTGCTGATCGGGAGGCAGAGCGTCGATTGCCGCAGTAAGATCCTGGGCTCCGAATAAATCCGTCGCTGCCGTGGCGTCGTCCACCTTGAGAGTCGCTGGCGGTGCATCCTTTATGCGACCTTCCAGGACGGCTCGGCTGATCGCCTTGTGGTACGCCCATTTGCCAGGGTCGCCTGGATTGTTTTCGTGAACTTCGCAATAGAGACGATAGGTCTCGCCAGACAATGCGACCATGTCACGATGCGACATCGTGGTTGGTGGTGCGGCCGTCAGATCGAACAGCCGTTGCAGGTGCTCAAGCGCAACGGCGTGGCGCGCCGAAGCGATCGCTTCATCCGTGGTCTCCAGACTGAACGCGACGTCTGCGCCGATCGTGATGATCTTGATGCACGCGGGCTCGGTATGGCGCGACAAGTGCAGCAAGATCCGCTTGCCGCGTAACTCACCTAAGAGCTTTGTTGGAACCCGACAGCGGAATTGCGGGACGTTGGAATTAGCACGCTTGTCCATGCGACGCTTTATTGAAACCATTGGTCTGTGTGGCACTCTCGTGTGGCACTCAGGACCGAATTTTCAAGAAAATCAATGCATCCAATAAGATGGCTGGTGCTGCCAGACAGGATTGAACTGTCGACCTCTCCATTACCAATGGAGTGCTCTACCACTGAGCTACGGCAGCATGTGCTGGTGAAGAATCGGGCGCCCGAGGGGCCTACCAAGCGGGCCGATATCTGCCACAAGCCCCCCTCCTGTGCAAGCTTGCTCGGCCGGTCAAAACGAGAAAATCGAGCCGATATCAGGGCCAAAGTGCCCATTTGGGCCCGAAATCACCGGCTTTCCGTCGATCAGGTCCGATATCCCCCACCCAAACGGCCAGTTGCCTGAAAGCTCGCACTGGATCCATTTCGCGTTTCGCACGATCCCGTCGCACGGGCCTCTTGAGCTGCCGTATTCCTCGGGCATGGTAGCGCCGACGACATCGAGTGGACCCGTGTGATGGCTGACGAGACCGAGAAGAGCACGAGACAGGCGAAGACGTCCCGGGACGACCGGCTGAAATCGGCGCTGCGCGAAAACCTGAAGCGGCGGAAGCTGCAGGCGCGCGAACGCGCGGCAAGCTCCGAGCCCTCGCAGAACGAGGATGGTTCCCTAAATGAGGGGACCGCCGGCAAAGCCGGCACCTAGAATTTGGAATGAGTGAGAATGACGATGGCGCAGGACGGACAGCAACGAGATGAAGGTGACGCGCGGATGTCGCGCTTCACGCGCCCAGAGCAGACCTTCCCGACGCTGACCCCGGCCGAGATCGAGCGTGTCAGGCATTTCGGCGAGGTCCGCAATCACAAGGACGGCGAGTTCCTGTTCGAGACCGGCAAGCCCGGGCCCGGCATGTTCGTCGTGGTGAAAGGCCATGTCGCCATCACCCAGCGCGACGGCCTCGGTCACGTCACGCCCGTGATCGACCAGGGGCCGGGGCAATTCCTGGCCGAGCTCAGCCAGCTCTCGGGCCAGCCGGCGCTGGTCGACGGCCGCGCCGAGGGCGATGTCGAGACGCTGCTGCTGCCGCCGCACCGGCTGCGCGCGCTTCTCGTCGCCGAGGCCGAGCTCGGCGAGCGCATCATGCGCGCACTGATCCTGCGCCGGGTCAACCTGCTTCAGGACGGCATCGGCGGTCCGGTGCTGATCGGACCGTCGAACTCCGCCGGCGTGGTGCGGTTGCAGGGCTTCCTCACCCGCAACGGTCAGCCGCATCATCTGCTCGATCCAGACCGCGATCGCGACGCCGCCGAGTTGATCGCGCGCTATTCGCCGAAGCTGGAAGATTGGCCGCTGGTCGTCGCCGCCAGCGGTGCGGTGCTGCGCAATCCCAATGAGACCGAGCTCGCGCGCGCCATCGGCATGATCGGCGGCGCCAAGGATGGCCGCATCTACGACGTTGCGGTCGTCGGCTGCGGACCGGCCGGGCTTGCCACCGCCGTGTATGCGGCGTCCGAAGGATTGTCCGTCGCCGTGCTCGACATCCGGGCCTTCGGCGGCCAGGCCGGCGCCAGTGCGCGCATTGAGAACTATCTGGGCTTTCCGACCGGCATCTCGGGCCAGGCACTGACCGCGCGCGCCTTCACCCAGGCCCAAAAGTTCGGCGCCGATATCATGATTCCGGTCACTGCGACGTCGCTCGACTGCACGCGCAAGGACGGCGCATTCGCGGTATCGCTCGACGGCTGCGATCCCTTGCGCTCGCGCGCCGTCGTGGTCGCGAGCGGTGCGCGCTATCGCCGGCCGGAGATCGCAGACCTCGACAAGTTCGAGGGCCGCGGCGTCTGGTACTGGGCCTCGCCGGTCGAAGCGCGGCTTTGTGCCGGCGAGGAGGTGGCTCTGGTGGGCGCCGGCAATTCGGCAGGCCAGGCGGCGGTGTTCCTGTCGGGCCACGCCAAGAAGGTCCTGATGATCATCCGCGGCGGCGGCCTGGGCGCCAGCATGTCGCGCTATCTCATCGAGCGCATCGAAGCCACGCCGAACATCGAATTGATGTTCAACACCGAGATCACGGCGCTGGAGGGCGACGAGGCCTCGCTGCTGCGGCGCATCCGCTGGAAGAGCCGCTTGTCCGACGACGAGGATTCCGCCGACATCCGCAATCTCTTCCTGTTCGTCGGTGCCGATCCCGCCACCGCCTGGCTCGACGGTTGCGGCGTGACGCTCGATCGCGGCGGCTTCGTCGTGACGGGCGCGCAGTCCGAGCAGAACCAGGGCCGGCTGGTGGCGCCGCTGGAGACCTCCGTGCCCGGCGTCTATGCCGTCGGCGACGTCCGTTCCGGTTCGGTCAAGCGTGTCGGCGGTGCCATCGGCGAGGGCGCCCAGGTCGTGGCCTCCCTGCATGGCTATCTCGGCGACGCCGCAAAACCGGCGCTTTAGGCAGGGAGAAGACGGGCGGGTGGCAAGACGAATCCGGCTTGCCATTGCGCCGCGTCATGCGTGACTATCTCCCCTCGTCCTGAGAAGCGCGGAGCGCGTCTCGAAGGATGAAGGTCCGGATGCATCTGGGCCTTTCACGGTTCGCGCGGCGATGCGCAAGCATCGTCCGCAAGCGTGCTTCGCACGCCCTTCACCATGAGGGTCTACAAACAAAACGCTTAACGGGAGGACTAAATGGCTGAAATCGTCGTGCTCTACAAGACACCCAAGGATGCTGCCGCCTTCGACAAGTACTATGCCGAGACGCATATTCCGCTCGCCAAGAAACTTCCCGGCCTGAAGAAATACGCCATCAGCAAGGGGCCGGTCGCATCCCCCGCCGGACCTTCCGGAATCCATCTCGTCGCCATCCTCACCTTCGACAGCGTGGCCGATATTCAGGCGGCATTCGGCAGCGAGGAAGGCAAGGCGACCGGGGCCGACGTGCCGAAATTCGCCAGCGGCGGCGCCGACCTCCTGATCTTCGACACCAAGGAAGTGTGAGGAAACGATTCAACTTTCGTCGAAAGCGACGAGCCACCAGCTGCTGTCGTTTGTGACGGCGATGCAAAAAATTCAGTCATGCGTTCGTCGATTCGCACGATGACGCATGGCTGCGAACATGCATGCGGCGACAACGCATGTGGCAATTGCGTGAGCACCGTAATACTACTCTTCGATCTCAACGCGGAGAATAGGAGAGAGATGTCATGATCCTTGGCTTGAGCCTGTCCGCCCTGACTCTGATCCATGTCGTCATCAGCCTGATCGCCATTGCCGCCGGCCTCGTCGTGATGTTCGGCCTGCTCGGCTCGAAGTCGATGCCGGGTCTCACCGCGATCTTCCTGGCTTTCACGATCCTGACCAGCGCCACCGGCTTCCTGTTTCCATTCGAAACGCTGCTGCCCTCGCACATCATAGGCATCATATCGCTGGTGCTGCTCGCCATCGCCTGCGTCGCGCTGTACGCCATGAAGCTCACCGGCGTCTGGCGTCCGGTCTACATCGTGACCGCGATGATCTCGCTCTATTTCAACGTCTTCGTGCTGGTGATCCAGTCGTTCCTCAAGGTGCCGGCGCTCGCCGCGCTCGCGCCCGCCGTGGCGCCCGCGCCGCCGTCGGGCCCCGTGTTCGCGGTGGTGCAGGGCATCGTGCTGGTGTTCTTCGTCGTGATCACCATCGGCGCCTGGCGCCGCTTCAAGCCGATGACGTTTGCCTGATCACTGACCGGCCGTGATTCCGGGGCGTCACGCAGCGATGAACCCGGGATCGCTCGTCACAATCTCGGGATTTCCGGATCCACGCTTCGCGTGGTCCGGAATGACTCTCTCATTACAGGAGCCCCCACAATGCCCACCATCACCACAAAGGACGGCGTCGAGATCTTCTACAAGGACTGGGGAAGCGGCCAGCCGATCGTGTTCAGCCACGGATGGCCGCTGTCGTCCGACGACTGGGACGCGCAGATGATCTTCTTCGTCAACAACGGCTACCGCGTCATCGCGCATGACCGCCGCGGCCATGGCCGTTCGTCGCAGGTCGCCGGCGGGCACGACATGGATCACTATGCCGACGATCTCGCTTCCGTCACCGCGCATCTCAACCTCGAGAACGCCATTCATGTCGGCCATTCCACCGGCGGCGGCGAGGTCGTGCATTACATTGCGCGCCACGGCGAGAGCCGGGTCGCGAAGGCCGCGATCCTCTCGGCGGTGCCGCCGTTGATGGTGCAGACCCCCGCCAATCCCGGCGGCCTGCCGAAGAGCGTGTTCGATGATCTGCAGAAGCAGCTCGCCGCCAGCCGTACGCAATTCTATCGCGACCTCCCCGCCGGCCCGTTCTACGGCTACAACCGCCCCGGCGCAAAACCGTCGGAAGCGGTGATCCAGAACTGGTGGCGCCAGGGCATGATGGGCGGCGCCAAGGCGCATTACGACGGCATTGTCGCCTTCTCGCAGACCGACTTCACCGAAGACCTCAAGAAGATCAACGTGCCCGTGCTGGTCATGCACGGCGACGACGACCAGATCGTGCCTTACGCCGATTCCGCCCCGCTGTCGGCCAAGCTGCTCAAGAAGGGCACGCTGAAGACCTACAAGGGTTTCCCGCACGGCATGCCGACCACGCACGCCGAGACCATCAACGCGGACCTGTTGGCGTTTTTCAGGGAGTGAGGGCTCGCCGCGAGTCTCGAATCGCAGGGTGGGCAAAGGCGCACTTGCGCCGTGCCCACGATCATTCTCCGATCACACTCAGAACGTGGGCACGCTTCCGCCTGCGCTCTGCGAGCTACGGCGGACAAGTCGCTTTGCCACCCTACGATACTGATGGGTAAACGCGCGCCTCACTTCAAGATCGCCCTGATCGCATCGAAGGTGCGCTTGACGAAAATCTCCGGCTTCTCCCGCGCGCCGTCGCCGATCCAGCTCTCGCCGCCGACGCGCATCGCGCCGGTGGCGATCATGGCGACGAGCCGCGCCTTCAACTGGTCCGATTTGGTTCTGGCCCGCCGGGCGAGCCCGTCGGCCAGCGCGCGTTCGAGCTTCTCGTATTTGAGCTGGTCGCGGGCCTGAAGCGCCGGATTGTCGCGCTTGAGCCGCGACATCGCCGCGGCTTCCGCCGGATCGATCCGCTTGATCGCGGCGGCGATTGCATTCTCCGCGGCCGTCAGCATGGGTTCATCCGCAGGCCGGGCAACGATCTCGGCGACCAATGCGCTTGCTGCGCCTTCCTGCCAGGCGGCGACCACGTCCTCCTTGGACGCGAAATAATGGAAGAAGCTGCGGCGCGACACCTCCGCCGCTGCTGCGATGTCGTCGATCGTCGTGGCTTCGAAGCCGCGCTCCAGGAACAGCGTCATCGCCGCCCGGGTCAGCCGCGCGCGGGTCTCCTGCTGCTTGCGCTGGCGCAGGCCGGTGCCATCAGGAGATTTTCCGCCCGCAGGCAATTTCCGGGCAACCTTCGAAGCCTTCAAATTGTTCACCTCTTGCAAAGTTGCACTCAGTGCACATTTAGATGAGCCGCGGGCCCTTTTCCACCGTGAAAGCTCCGGGAGACTTGGCATGACCGACTGGACCACGGCAGACATCCCCTCTCTCAGCGGCAAGACGGTGGTCGTGACCGGAGCGACGGGCGGCCTCGGTTACGAGACGGCGATGGCGCTGGCGGGCGCCGGTGCCATTGTCATACTCACTGGGCGCAGCGACGCAAAGGGCCTGCGGGCGATCGAAGGCATTTGCGAGCGGTTTCCCAATGCGCTGATCGCCTTTGAACATCTCGATCTCGCCAGCCTCGCCTCGGTCGCCGATTTCGCCAGGCGCTTTGCTGCCGGCAACGAGCAACTCGACGTCCTCGTCAACAATGCCGGCGTGATGGCGCTGCCGAAACGACAGCAGACCGAGGATGGTTTCGAGATGCAGCTCGGCACCAACTATTTCGGCCACTATGCCCTCACGGCGCACCTGTTGCCGCAGCTTCGCCGCGCGGAAGCGCCTCGTGTCGTCAATCTCTCCAGCCTTGCGCACCGCTCCGGCGCGATCAATTTCGACGATCTGCAAGCCAAGAACTCCTATCGCGCGTGGCGCGCCTATTGCCAGTCGAAGCTGGCGATGCTGATGTTCTCGCTCGAATTTCAGCGCCGTAGCGACGCGGCCGGCTGGGGTGTGAGGAGCATTGCGGCGCATCCAGGCTTCGCGCGGACCGATCTGATCGCAAACGGCCCGGGCGCCAACACGTTCCAGTGGCGGGTGGGCCGGCTCCTCCAGCCGCTGTTCAGCCAATCCGCCGCCGAGGGCGCGCTGCCAACGCTGTTCGCCGCGACTTCGCCCACAGCTGAGCCCGGCGGGTACTACGGTCCGAACGGATTTTTGGAAATGAAGGGGGCGCCCGCGGCGGCGAAGATCATGCCTCACGCGAAGGATTTCGCTGCGGCGGCCATGCTGTGGGATGCCTCGGCGACATTGACCGGTGTATCCTTCGACGACATCGCGGCCGCCGCATGAGCCGCGCGCCTATTGGGGACGGCTCGATGCAAGTCATCATCTTCGGCGCGACCGGCATGGTCGGGCAGGGCGTTTTGCGCGAATGCCTGATCGATCCCGGCATCGATCGCGTGCTCGTGGTGGGCCGCAGCTCGACCGGCGTGCGCAACGTCAAGCTCGTCGAGATCATCCACGACGATTTTATGGACTATTCGGCGATCGAAACGCAGCTGACCGGCTACGATGCCTGCTTTTTCTGCCTCGGCGTCTCCTCGATCGGCATGAACGAGGAGCGCTACCGGCATCTCACCCATGACCTCACGCTCGCCGCAGCGACGACGCTGGCACGGCTCAACCCGCAGATGATTTTCACCTACGTCACCGGGGCCGGCACCGATTCCACGGAGCAGGGTTCGCGGATGTGGGCGCGGATCAAAGGCAAGACCGAGAACGATCTGCTCAAGCTGCCGTTCAGAGCCGCCTATATGTTCCGGCCCGGCGCGATCCAGCCCCTGCACGGCGCCCGTTCCAAGACGCCTTGGGTGCAGGCGGTCTATACCGCAACCTGGCCCCTCTGGTCGGTGCTGCGCCGGCTCTCTCCGCGGCTCGTCACCTCGACCGAGCAGATCGGCCGCGCCATGATCCACGTCGCCCGCGAGGGGTATCCGCGGAAGGTGCTGGAGATGGAGGATATCAATAGCCTCTGACCCGCCGACCCGTTAGTTTGGACGGAAATTTCGGGGCCTGTGTGCGTTGAGCCCGGTCCACTCCGAAGGAGAAGCGTCGGCGATGCCGCCCCAGCTCAAACTGATCGCACTCGATGCCGACGATCTCGCCGTGATCTCGACCCATGTCCAGGATGCGCGTGTCCAGGCGTCCGACATCATCTGGCGACAAAGCGAGAAGCGGCTCGTGGTCGGGATGAGCCGGCTGGACTGGGAGCAGACACTGGAGGGCGAGGCCGAGCCGCGTCGCCTGGTCGCCGCGCTCCGCTTCGACCGCGTGCTCGCCTGCAAGTCGCGCAACATCGACTTGGCTGCTTCCGACAAGGTCCTGGACCTCGTCGGCATCGAATTTCACCCGAGGGACGGGCGCGACGAGGAGCCCGCCGGCAGTGCCCTGCTGTTATTCGCGGACGGTGGCGCCATCCGGCTCGACGTCGAATGCCTGGAATGCGAGCTGACTGACCTCGGGGCGGACGCGCTGGGAACGGGGTTGGAGACCGAGGGGGAGCTGTGAAGTTGACCGTATACCAGCCGCATCGCCTCGCCCCCCGCGCCAGAACGGCGCCTTGCGAGGGTTGACGCCGCTTCCCCGCCGCGCCATTGAGCAGGGGACCTGGTGCGCCAATCCGCCCCAAAGACCAGCCAGAAGCCAAGCCAGACATGCCCGTTCGCCTCGACCGCAGCAGCGCCGATTTTGACCAGCGATTCGCGGCCTTCCTCGCCGCCAAGCGCGAGGCTTCGGCCGACGTCGAGGCCGCCGCGCGCGCGATCGTCGACGACGTCGCCAGGCGGGGCGATGCGGCCCTGCTCGAGGCCACGGCAAAGTTCGACCGGCTGAGGCTGGATGCTTCCAACCTTCGCGTCACCGCCGCCGAGATCGAAGCCGCGACCAAGGCCTGCGATGCCGCGACGCTGGACGCGCTCAAGCTGGCGCGCGACCGCATCGAGACCTATCATCGCCGCCAGTTGCCGGCGGACGAGCGCTTCACTGACTCGCTCGGCGTCGAGCTCGGCTGGCGCTACACCGCGATCGAATCCGCCGGCCTCTACGTGCCCGGCGGCACCGCGGCCTATCCGTCCTCGGTGCTGATGAACGCGGTGCCCGCCAAGGTCGCCGGCGTCGCGCGCCTCGTGATGGTGGTGCCCTCGCCCGACGGCAAGCTCAATCCGCTGGTGCTGGCGGCCGCGCAACTCGGCGGCGTCAGCGAGATCTACCGCGTCGGCGGCGCGCAGGCGGTGGCGGCGCTGGCGCACGGCACCGCGACCATCGCGCCCGTGGCCAAGATCGTCGGTCCCGGCAACGCCTATGTCGCCGCCGCGAAGCGGCTGGTGTTCGGCAAGGTCGGCATCGACATGATCGCCGGCCCATCCGAGGTGTTGGTGATCGCCGACGACACCGGCAATGCCGACTGGATCGCCGCCGATCTGCTGGCGCAGGCCGAGCACGATGCCAGCGCGCAGTCGATCCTGATCACCGACTCGGCACGGCTTGCCGCCGACGTCGAGAAGGCGGTGGAGGTTCAGTTGAAGACGCTGCCGCGCGCCGCGATTGCAAGCAGCTCCTGGGCCGATTTCGGCGCCGTCATCATCGTGAAGAATTTGGGCGAGGCCATCCCGCTCGCGGACGCCATCGCCGCCGAGCATCTCGAGATCATGACTGGTGATCCCGACGCGCTCGCAGCTAAGATTCGCAACGCCGGCGCGGTGTTCCTCGGGCCCCACACGCCGGAGGCAATCGGCGATTATGTCGGCGGCTCCAACCACGTGCTGCCGACGGCGCGCTCGGCGCGATTCTCCTCGGGGCTTTCGGTGCACGACTTCATGAAGCGCACCTCCATCCTGAAATGCGGCCCGGACCAGCTCCGCGCGCTGGGTCCGGCCGCGATGACGCTCGGACAAGCGGAGGGGCTGGACGCCCATTCGCGTTCGATTGGATTGCGCCTCAACCTGTCATGACAAAGCCGCCCGAACAGGACGACTCGCAGAACCGCATCGTCGGCGTCACGCTCGACGAAGATTCGATCGGCCGTTCCGGGCCCGATATCGAGCACGAGCGCGCGATCGCGATCTACGACCTGATTGAGCAGAACCTGTTCGCGCCCGCGGGCGCCGAGGGGAAGGGCCCGTTCACGCTGCATATCGGCATCACCGGCAGCCGGCTGATGTTCGATATCCGGCGCGAAGACGGAACGCCCGTCGTCGCGCATCTGCTGTCGCTGACGCCGTTCCGGCGGATCGTGAAGGACTATTTCATGATCTGCGACAGCTACTACCAGGCGATCCGCACCGCGACCCCCGACAAGATCGAGGCCATCGACATGGGCCGTCGCGGCATCCACGACGAGGGATCGCGCACGTTGCAGGAGCGGCTGAAGGGCAAGGTGCGGGTCGACTTCGAGACCTCGCGCCGGCTGTTCACGCTCATAACCGTCCTGCACTGGAAGGGCTAAGCGCGATGGCGGCGCCGCCACGCGCACGCGATCCGCAATCGGTGCTGTTCGCCTGCGCGATGAACAGCGTGCGCTCGCCGATGGCCGAGAGCCTGTTGCAGCACATGTTTCCGCAAGGGCTCTATGTGAAGTCTGCGGGCACGCGAAAAGGTGAGCTCGATCCGTTCGCGGTGTCCGTGATGGCCGAACTCGGCCAGGATATCTCCGCCCACAAACCGCAGACCTTCGAGGAACTGGAGGACTGGGAGGGGCTGAATTTCGACCTCATCATCACGCTCTCGCCGGAGGCGCATCATAAGGCGCTCGAGCTGACGCGGACACTTGCAGCCGACGTCGAATACTGGCCGACGCAGGATCCCACCACCATCGAAGGCAGCCGCGACCAGAAGCTTGCCGCGTACCGTGACGTCTGCGATCAGCTATTGATGCGCATCCGCCGGCGCTTCGCGAAGGTGGGCGCGGCGAGCGGGTAGCAGGCGGCGTCCGTAACATCCGCGTCACAGACGCAGGGCACAGCCATGTCGGAAACCTCGAATCAGCAAACCGGGAGTTCCCGGGTTGTGAAACCGGCCCCCTTCCGATAGGTTCCGCGCGCAATTCACCCCTGCTTCATCCCCCAAATCACCTGATGCTTGGCCGCCCCAAATTCGTACTTGCCTCCGGTTCGCCGCGTCGGCTGTCGCTGCTCAACCAGGCCGGCATCGAGCCGGACGCGCTCCGGCCGGCCGACGTCGACGAGACGCCGAGGCGGGGCGAGCTGCCGCGCGCCTGCGCCAATCGGCTCGCCCGGGCCAAGGCCGATGCGGCGCTGAAGTCGGTGCAGCTCGATGACGAGCTGCGCGGCGCCTTCATCCTCGCCGCCGACACCGTGGTGGCGGTCGGCCGCCGCATCCTGCCCAAGGCCAATCTGGTCGACGAAGCCGCGCAGTGCCTGCGTCTGCTGTCGGGCCGCAACCACCGCGTCTACACCGCGATCTGCCTCGTCACGCCGCGCGAGGCCTTCCGCCAGCGCCTGGTCGAGACCCGCGTCCGCTTCAAGCGCCTCTCGGAAGACGACATCCAGGCCTATATCGGCTCCGGCGAATGGCGGGGCAAAGCCGGCGGCTACGCCGTGCAGGGCATCGCCGGCTCCTTCGTGGTCAAGATGGTGGGGTCCTACACCAACGTGGTCGGCCTGCCGCTCTACGAGGCCACCACGCTGCTCGGCGGCGAAGGCTTTCCTATCCGCTTCGGCTGGCTCAACGCCACCACCGCGGTGTGAGCCGACAGGCCGCGGCCAACAAAAATCGCGAAAACAACCCCATGCAAAGTAGAATGGCCGAGCGTGGCGCATGCGTCGCCGCCCGAGGAACCCGTTGGCCGACAGGCTCTTGAGCCCCTTCAGCCCACGCAAGCTGCCGACATCATGGACCATCAGATCAAAAAGCCCGCCAGCCCACTCAAAACCTGCCCGATCTGCGGCAAGCCGCAGTCGGAGGCCGCCCGCCCATTCTGCTCCTCGCGCTGCCGCGACGTCGATTTGAACCGCTGGCTGAAAGGCTCCTACGTCATCCCCGGCCGCGACGACGACGTGGATGACGTAGAATAAATAAATAATATCAATGGATTACTTGGCTGACCAGCGCGCCGCGCGCCAGCCGCGGCAGGCCAGTCCCAGCTTGTGCACAGCCGGGCCGCGCCCGGCGAAGCCACTTGGCGAAGCCGGGTGGACAGGCCGCCCCGAGCCCACTATAAACCGCCCGCTCGATGGGCTTTGGCCCCTCTCTTGGAGCACGCCCAGGTAGCTCAGTTGGTAGAGCATGCGACTGAAAATCGCAGTGTCGGTGGTTCGATTCCGCCCCTGGGCACCACGCTTCGGTTACGTGTAGCGTAGCCACGCTCATCCCCCAGCGAACGCGTGAAGGTCGCCGACCGGCAGTGACTATGGTTCGCAGCAGCGCGGAAAGTCGTTGCCGCATCCAGGTGGGCGCTGTTGCTTCCCCACGTTGAAGCCCAGCCTCAAATGGAAATGCTCGTAGACATAGGGCGAGAACGCCAGTCGCCCGCCGAACCTGCGCGCCATGGGCCGCATTGCCCCCTTACTCAGTTGCAATCGCCGCAAGCCCTCGTGTTAGAGTCCCAACTTTCGGTCGACCCCGCGCTTTTCATCACGTTTGGATTGAGGAAGGGAAACACCATGGACGAGGTCTTGATCAACACGACCACAGCCAGCGATCAAAGCCAGCCCAGCGTATGCGGCCTTCAGGGCACCCAATTCGTCGTGGTGTGGGAGGACCACAGCGACAACACGATCAAGGGCCAGATGTTCGGTGCGGGCGGCGCCAAGAGCAGCGACCAGATCCTGATCAACTTGCCGACGCCGCCGGGACCGCGTCGAAAGCTTCCCGTGGCCGTGGAGTATGGATCGGGCTTCGTCGTGGCCTGGAACGAGCAGGCGGCCGGCAGCGCCGCGACGGCGACCACCCAGCTCAAGCTTCGCATCTTCGATGCCGATACGCTGTCCGGACCGGAAATCCAGGTCTCTACGTCGCCGGTCGAGCCTTTGACGCGGCCCGCTCTGGCGCGCCTGCAGGACGGAAACTTTATCGTCGTCTGGGCGGACAAGCGGGCCGACCAGCGCATCCGCGCCCAACGTTTCGGCGCCGACGGAAGCAGGATCGGCGCCGAGTTTCGCGCCAACACAACCGCCGGGCTGCACAAGATCCCGATGGTGGCGTGCCTGACCACCGGCGACGTCGTCATCGCATGGCGGGCGCGGATCACAGGTCCCCTGCACATCCGCTATCAGCTCTTCAACGCGAAGGGAGCAATGGGCAGCGAGCACATCACGCCAGCGACTGCCACCGCGGCAGCCATGGCCGCGATCGACGGCGGCCAGTTCGTCATCGCGCATCTGAACGATTTCGGGGAAGACGCCACGGCGAGCACCCGGATCGTCGTGGAAGCGGATGTGTACAAGGCCGACGGCTCGCCCGCCAATCTCCACTTCGTCTCGACCAGCGAGCAACGTATCCAGGCCACCTGGCCGACGCTCTCGCCGCTCTCGGGCGGGCGCTTCCTGATCGGCTGGGTCCAGCTCAACGTCGACCAGCCCGCCACCACCAACGTGAAGGCGCGGGTTTTCTCGACCAAGGGTCCGCTGGGCCAGGTCGTCCAGTTCAACACGTCCACCGGCCACAATCGCTTCAGCCTCGCGGCTGTCGCGGCTTCAGGCCCAAGCCAGGAAGTGGCCTTCGCGGCCTGGACCGACGACACCCAGAGCGGCAAGGACACTGCGGGACGGGCGATACGCGGACGGCCACTGACGGTGCCGGCGGCAGGGTTCTAGCAGCCAGCGGGCGGCACGATTCCCCCTCACCCCTGTCGCGCAAACACGAAATGCCCGACGTCGATCTTTCCGGCCCGAAAGCCCGCCTCGCAGTAACACAGATAATATTCCCACATTCGGCGGAAGGGCTCGTCGAATCCCAGAGAGGTCAGATCGATCCAGGCCCGGCTGAAATTGTCGCGCCAGAGCGAGATCGTCCTGGCGTAGTCCTGCCCGAACATCCGCTCGCGAACGATGGGCATTTCGAAACGTTCGCCGAGCGTCCGCAGGATGGCGGCCGACGGCAGCATGCCGCCCGGGAAAATGTATCTCTGGATGAAGTCGACCCGCTGCCGATAGCTGCCGAAGAGCTCGTCGTGAACCGTGATGGCCTGGATGCCGGCAAGTCCGCCGGGCTTCAGCCGCTGCTTCAGCTGATTGAAATAGGCAGGCCAAAATTGCTCGCCGACGGCTTCAATCATCTCAATGGAGGCGATGCGGTCGAAGCGGCCCTCCTGGTCGCGGTAATCCTGCAAGCGGATTTCGACCTTCTCGGCGAGCCCGGCCCTGTGGATCCGGCGACGGGCAAAATCATGTTGCTCCTTGCTGATGGTCAGCGCCAACACCTTGGCGCCGTAAGTCTTGGCGGTGAATTCTGCAAAGCCACCCCAACCGCAACCGATCTCGAGCACGCTCTGGCCCGGCTCCAATTCGATCGCTTTCGCCAGCTGCTCATATTTATGCTGTTGCGCGGCGGGAAGGTCGGCTGTCTCGGCCGAGAACAGCCCCGACGAGTAGGTCATGCTGGAATCGAGCCACGCCGCGAAGAACTCGTTTCCGAGATCGTAATGCCGGTGGATGTTGTGCCGCGATCCTTCCTTGGTGTTGCGGCGCAGGCGATGGAGCGCTCGCCGGCAGAGGCGAACCAGCATATTCCCGGCGAATGCGCTGTCGACCAGCTCCTCGTTGAGACAGAACACGTACAGAAGCTGAGCGAGATCGGGCGTGGTCCAGTCGCCTCGGATGTAGGCCTCGGCCATGCCGATGTCGCCACCGATGACGAGGCTGCGCGCGAACCTGTAGTTCTTCAGCTCGATCGTGGCCGACGGACCTTGAAGCTGGCCGCGCAACGTCACCATCCTCTGGTCGGGGAGACGCACATGAAGGGTGCCACAGCGAAGCTGTGATGCAAGGCGCAGAGCCAGGCGGGCGAAGAACGGGACGCCATCAAATTGAACGGCGGGATGGGTGGCTGCCAGGTCCATGGTTCAGATCTCGCGTTGTTTCAAACGAGGCACGTACGGAACGCCTTTCAGCCAGAGCCGCATCGCTTCCCAGTGAATGGCTGCGATGACCTTCAAGGTCAGGAAAGGCAATCCGAGTAGCGCCGCCAGCAGAGAGCGGCTCGTCAGAGTGCGGCGTCGCCCACAAAATGCTGCCGCAAACATCGCGCCCTGCGCGCCGCTCTGCAGGATCCGCACTCTCACATCCTGCCGTGGTGGAGAAACGCTGAAGCGGTAATGCGTTTCCATCTCCATGAAGGGTGAAACGTAGAAGGACTTCGATTGGCTCTGGCGGACGACGGAGCTTACGCAGTTCTCCTGCACGGGCAGGATGTAGGAATGCATCTCACCGAAGGTGTTGCGGACCTCGTAGATCAGCAGCGCGAGATTGCCGGACGCGCGATAGCAAAAGTAGATCGAGAGCGGATTGAACACGTAGCCGAAGACCCGGGGATAGCACAGGAGCAGAATGCAGCCCCCGGAAAGGTCGATGCCGCGTTCCGCCGCGAGCCGTCGGGCGTGTTGGCTGAGGCCCGTGCCTTTGCCGTCGCCGTGGTCGCGCTCGTGAAAGCTGAAGGGCGCCGCTCGATTGATGCCGAACAGCCGGGATAGGCGACCCGCTTCGCCCAGCCGGTCGAGGTCGATCAGCAGGTTCATCACGCGATAGGTGAACCTGTGCTGCACCGGCTGCCATCGCGCGTGCATCACTTTCCCCCAATAGAGCGCGGCGGGCGCCGTCGCATCCTCGGGTTCGGCTGGTGTGGTTCGGACCATCGCCTTACTCGGCAGCCTCGGCCAGGGCCGGATCCGGTTGACGCCAAGGAAGTTCGACGCCGAGTGCCTCGGCAACGGAAATGCCGGCCTGCAGGCCATCCTCGTGAAAGCCATAGCCGGTCCAGGCGCCGCAGAACCAGGTTCGGCGGCGTCCTTGAATCGCGGGGAGCCGTCGCTGCGCCGCGAATGCCGCCAAATCGTATTGCGGATGGGCGAAGGTGAATTTTCCGAACGTCAGACCGGCCGCCGGCTCGAAGGGAGGGTTGAGGCTGACGAACAATGGTCTGCGCTCGTCGATCGCCTGCAGCCGGTTCATCCAATAGGTCACTGCGACGTCGTTCAGGGCAGGCGTTTGCCGCGGCCAGCGCAGAAAGTTCCAGGAGGCCCACGCCTGACGCCGCCGGGGCATGAGGCTGGGATCGCGGTGCAGATAGATGGTGTTTGGAGCATATCTGATGGCGCCAAGGATGGAACGCTCCGTGGCGTCGGCGTCCGACAGGGTCGCCAAGGCCTGATCGCTGTGACAAGCCATCACCACCGCATCGTAATTTTCAACTCCGCCATGACTGTCGCGGACGGTCACGCCATGCCCCGTTCGGTCGATCGATGTCACCGCGCAACCTAGCCGAATGTTGTGCCTGAACGAAGCGGTCAGCTTGTCGACATAGCGCCGGCTGCCACCCTCCACGGTGCGCCAGCGCGGTCGATCGAGGTGCAGGAGGCGATGATTGTCGAAGAAGGCGACGAAGTTCTCCGCCGGGAACGACAGGATGTCGTCGGACGAGGACGACCAGATCGCCGCCCCCATCGGACCGAGATAGTCGGAGAACACGCGCGGCCCGAACGATTGCCGGCGCAGATATTCGCCGAGGGTCAGGCCAAGCAGCCGGCCGGCGCGCAGATCGGCCACGCTTTGCTTGTTGAACCGCGCGACCTCGGCCAGCATGCGGAAATAAGACGGGGATGCGAGGTTGCGGGGTTGCGCGAACAGGCCGCAGGCCGTCTGCAGGGCGCTCTCGCCGCCACCGCGCCATTCGAACCGGCCGTGGTCAGCGGACAGGGCGAAACTCATGCAAGTCTCGACGGTGTTCACGCCGAGATGCGTGAACAGCGACGTCAGTTGCGGGTAGTTGGTCTCGTTGAACACGATGAAGCCGACATCGACATCAATCGGCTGGCCGTCATAGTCGACGCGAACGGTGTGGCTATGCCCACCCGGCTGCAGCTCACGCTCGTAAACGGTGACTGCGTAACGTTTCGAAAGGAGCCACGCGGCCGCATTGCCGGCAATTCCCGTCCCGATCACGGCCAAACGCATGCTTTTTCGCCCCCACTGCGGTACCGTCAGCGACGGCCCTCGAAGCAACTTTCAGGAAACGTTCGGCAGAAGGGCGCGGATCACTCGCCAGATCCCGGCGCCCGGGGCGAAACCGCAGGCCGGACATGACGTATCGGACAGGATCAATTCGGGTGAGGGCATGATCCTTCCGTATATTCAGGCGATCGGCTGCATGGCGCTGGCCTTCTGTCTCTTGATGGGACTGGCCTGGGTCGTCCAGCAGCGCACGGGAAACTCCGGCTGGGTCGACGCGATCTGGTCGTATTCGAGCGGTCTCGTCGGTGCAGCCGCTGCCTTGTGGCCGCTTGACGGCGCGCTGCCGGCTCGCCAAGTGCTCGTTGCAGGGCTTGTGCTGCTCTGGTCGGTGAGGCTCGGCACGCACATTGCGCGTCGCTCTGCGGCCGGGGCCGACGATCCCAGATATGCAAACTACGCGCGCGAATGGGGGGCGGATGCCCCGCGCCGGATGTTCTTCTTCCTGCAATCACAGGCGCTGGTCTCGCTGCCGCTCCCCTTCGCCGTGTTCCTCGCGGCGCACGCACCGGCGCCGGGGCTGCGGCTGCAGGACTACATCGGCGTCGTCATCGTCCTGATTGCCGTCGCCGGCGAGGCCCTGGCGGACCGGCAGCTGCGGCGCTTCAAACGCGCCCCCTCAAGCAAGGGACAGGTCTGCGATGTCGGTCTGTGGCGCTGGTCGCGGCATCCGAACTATTTCTTCGAATGGCTGGGGTGGCTGGCTTACCCGGTCATCGCGCTATCATCAGGATATGCCTGGGGTTGGGCCAGCCTGGCGGCCCCGGTGATCATGTACTGGATCCTGGTTCACGTGACGGGCATCCCGCCGCTCGAGGAGCAGATGCTGCGATCGCGCGGCGACCGCTATCGTGCGTATCAGGCGCGCACCGGCGCCTTCTTCCCATGGCCGCCGCGTCGGATCTGAGCGCGCGCCTCGCCATTCGAGACGACAGTTGCGCAGTCTCCTCATCGCTTCCGTATGTGATCGGCCCGGAGGCGCGCGCGATGCCGGCCTACTGACTGGGCGGTGAGCCGAATAAGCGCCCCAAGTGATCCGCTGCGGCTTGTGTAGCGTTAAACTGACGGCGGCCGATCGGCCGGATCGAGAGCGACGAGACGCACGGACATGAGTTTATTCTGGACCTACCTGGCTGTGGCCGTGACCTTCGTTGCCGTCGATATGGTCTGGCTGACGATCATGGTCGAAAGACTGTATCGACCCGTGCTGGGTGATATGTTGCGGGCTCAGCCCAACCTGCCGGCCGCGGCCGCGTTCTACGTGTTGTATCCCCTCGGATTGATCTGGTTTGCCGTGCTGCCGGCGCAGCAGGACGGAGGCGCGCTGCGCGCTTTCACATCCGGCCTGCTGCTTGGCTGCTTCACCTATGCAACCTACGATCTGACCAACCAGGCGACGCTGCGGAACTGGTCAACCGGACTGACCCTCGCCGACGTGTGCTGGGGATCCTGTCTCGCCGGCGTCAGTGCCTGGATCGGGTTTCTCGTCGCTCAAAAGCTGTCGCATTGAGTCGTGCCAATCATGTCACGTGCGCTTGTGGCCTCCGAGCTGCTCCACCGCCTCCCTGGTTTCCGCGATCTTGTCGGACAAGGATATGAAGACCTTCTGAGCCTTCAGCTTCGACTCCTCGTCGAGTACGAGGCTTGCGAGATCGACCAATCGGTCGCCCATGCGCTCCATGATTGCGAGTAGCCGATCGACACCGGCCGCAGGCTCGTGAGCAACGACACTTTCGACTTCTCTCACGATCGCTTCGAGCCTTGCCGTCGAGGAGACGAGCCGCTTCTCGCGCCCACGCTCGGGAAATTCAATAATCTCTGCGTCCATGCATGCGTTCTCGTCGGCTTCACGCCGCAGCCGATGCGCTGAGGCAATCCTTGCGCATCGACAAGATGGTTCGGTGCAGCCAGGTCTTGATCGTGCCCACCGGCACACCGAAGCGTTGAGACAGGCTCGCGCGGCTCTCGCCTTCGAGATAGGCCAGTGCGATCAGCCTGCGGCGATCTTCCGGCAAGCGGGCCAATGCGCCCAGCGCAATGGGTTCGGCGCTGGCGTAATCGAAGTGCTCGGTTGGTGACAGCCCGGCCGTTGCGGGGACCGCGAGCGCCTTGTCCAGTTCGACACTGGGCTGCCGCCTGGTCCGCAGATGGTCAATCGCGGTGTGGCGGACGATTGCGGCCATCCAGGTCATGGCCGATGCCCGACCGGGATCGAACCGAGCCGCATTGCGCCAGATCTTCAGGAAACTTTCCTGAAGGATGTCGTCCGCATCGTGCGGCGCCGTCCCGACGGCCAGCGCAATCCTGCGCAGCCTGCCGCGGGTCATCGTATGAAGCTCTGCGAAGGCGCGTGTCTCGCCTGCTGAGACACGTACCAGCAGTCCGGGCAACATCTCGCTCTGCGCCCGATTGGCCAGGCTCGAACAGGTCATGTCCGGTCTCTCCCTTGCGTTTCCTTACGAAACGCTCCGAGCGCGGGCCCGGATCACCTGACGGGAAAGGGACGCAGCAGTTCAGAGCCGCACGAAGGGGCCGATCAACCGTCCGAGGAAGCCGTTCATGCGCAAGTCGCCGGTCATCGCGACCAGGCAGAGGCAAGGACCTTCGTCACCGACGATGGGACGGTGATCGACCTCGTCGTCGCCATAGTCGAAATCACCAGGACCAAAGCGTCCGCCCTCATGGCTGAAGCTGCCCTCGAGCACGAGCGTCAGCTCGGTGCCGGTGTGGGTGTGCTCGAGCATCCGCGAGCCCGGCGCCGACCGAAGCAGGAAGGCGCGCGCCGTGCCTGAACCGGAGAGCTCGATCGGCCGCAGGCTGAGACCGGGCGCGACCCGTCGACGCTTGCCGATGCGATATTTGCGCAGGGCCGGCGGAACATCGTCATCCGTGGCCGACTCCAGCGGAGGCGCGGCTATCTCATTCGGAGCCTCGTGAATTCGTGACATCACGCGATCGAACGCATCCGATGCAATCGGCACTGGCTCGATATCCTCGAGCGCCGCCCCCGCGAGCTGCTCGATGGCCTGCACGAAACGGGCGCAGCGCGCGCAGCCTGCGACATGCACACCGACGACCAGCTGATGGGCTTCTTCCAGCTTGCCGGCCGCGAAATCGGCCAGAAGATCTTCCGGCGGATGATGGCTGATCGTCATGCTTCTTCGTCCAAAATGTCTCGCAACCGGTTCATCGCCAGCCTGATCCGGGACTTGACCGTCCCGAGCGGAATCCCGAGCGCGCTCGCTATTTCGGGATGCGGCCTTTCCTCGATGAAGGACAGCCTCACCACCATGGATTGCTCCACCGAGAGCTGCTGGATGGCCGACTTGATCCGCGCCGCATCCTGCCCGCGCGATATCAGGATATCGGCCGGCTCGGCTTGATCCGGCCCGTCCGGCAGTTCGGAACCGGCTTGCAAACGGTCTGTCCGCGCCTTGCGGCGGAACAAATCGATCCGCAGATTGCGCGCGATCGTGAAGATCCAGGCCGGCGCTCCCGCGGTCGCAGGATCGAACTGGTGCGCCTTCCGCCACACGGCGATCAAGGTGCTTTGAGCGATCTCTTCTGCCTCGTCGGAGCTGCAACCGGCTTTCAGCATCAGCCCCTTGATGCGGGGCGCGAAATGCTCGAACAGCCGCTTGAAAGCCTCGCGGTCGCCGTCAGCAGCAACCCGTCCGATCAAATCAGCCCAATCCACCTTTGCCTTCGGCCCTCTGCTCGCACCAATCGACAGCCGCGCCGGCACCCTCCGGGGTAAACCGGCCTCAGCCCGGATCGGCACCTTCAAAGCCCGGATAGCAGCGATCATGACGCCTCGACAAGCGGTCTCTCGAGTTGACAACGACCGGCGTCGGCCGCCGGATCACCGCGAAAGGCGCATTGTTGCAGGTTCCGGACCGCCCGCGGGCAGAGCGGTCCGGCCCTGGCACTCCGCTTGCTGTGTCATGACCAAATCCAGGCCTCAGCAGGGAGGCCGTTTCAGGTTGAGGCAAGCGATGCAGAATGTGTCCCGTTCTGGTGCTACCGGTGAACTCAAGCTCGACGCGTTGATCGCCGATTTGTGGTGGCGCGTTCGCCTCTTGAATACCGATATTCTCGAAGCGGAGGCTAAAGCCGGGGTGTTCGACGCGCAGCAGCCGACTTATCCGCTGCTTGCGCTCAACCTTCGCGCGCGGCGCGACAATCTGGTCTCCACGATCGGCATGCTCGAGGAGCGTGCGAAATCAGTGTCCGAAGCGGCTTGAGAGCGGACTGCGGCTGCGACCGGTTGAGCTTCAAGCCGGGCGACAAGCGTTGGAGACGCCGGCTCGCGGGGCGCTGCGGAAACATGCGAAATCGCTGCGCATGGCGCTCATGTCATTCGCGATTGTGAGGCCTGCGCCCGCGCCAGGCCCTTGCCCTCATGCTATGGCTGCCATCGCAACGATGCGAGGCCGCCATGCTCCCCATTCCCGCCGACATCTTCACCGAGCCCGAGGACGTTTCGCCCGACGGCCTTGCCAATCTCGGCCCGCTCCGCCGCCTCGCAGGCCAGTGGCAGGCGGACAAGGGCATCGACATCAATCCCAAGGCGGACGGGCCGGAGCGGCGAACCTTCATCGAGCGCATCCGCATGGACCCGATCGATCCGCAGGCCAACGGGCCGCAGCTATTGTACGGGCTGCGCTATCACATCCACATCAACACGCCCGAGGAGGACATCACCTTCCACGACCAGGTCGGCTATTGGTTGTGGGAGCCCGCGACCGGGCTGGTCATGCAGACGCTGGCCATTCCGCGCGGGCAGGTGCTGCTGGCCTCGGGCAAGTCCGGGCCTGATGACAGGACAATCTCCGTCACCGCCAAGCGCGGCGATACCGCCTACGGGATCTGCTCGACCGATTTTCTGGAACAGGCCTTCCGCCCCGATGCCTACCGCTGCGACATCACCTTCAACGACGACGGCAGCTGGACCTATCTGATCCAGACCGAGTTGTTCGTGCGCGGCGCGCCGTTCAATCATCGCGACACAAACACGCTGCAGCTGGTCGCGCCGCCGAAGCTCAACCCGCTCGCGGCGATCGTCAATGATCGCGCCAGGGAGAATGCGGGCGGCGATGGATCCGCGGCCTGAGCGCAGCCCGGAGGATTGCATGAAACCGTATGTCGTCTGTCTGATGCACTCCAGCCTCGACGGCCGCACCCACCCCAGCCGTTGGCGCCCGAAGGGGGCGGGAACGGACTGGTTCGAGAAGATCCATGACGAGCTCGACGGCGATGCCTGGGTGATCGGCCGCGTCACCGGATCCGAGTTCGCCAAGGGCAAGCCGTACCCGACCGAGACGCGCGAGACATTTCCTCGCGAAAACTGGTTCGCGCGACGCGATGCGAAAACCTACGGAGTCGTGCTCGATGCGCAAGGCAAGATCGGTTGGGGCCGCTCGGATATCGGGGGTGATCCGATCGTGGTGGTGCTGACCGAAAGCGTGCCGGATTCGCATCTCGCAGGGCTGCGCGGCGAGGGCGTCTCCTACATCTTTGCCGGCAAGTCCGAGATCGATCTGGCGCTGACACTGGACATCCTCAGCCGCGAGCTCGGTGTGAAGCGCCTGCTGGTGGAAGGCGGCGGCGTCGCCAATGGCGCGTTCCTGCGGGCCGGTCTCATCGACGAGTTCAACCTGATCCTCAGCCCCGCGATCGACGGCGCAAGCGGCGCGCCCTTCGTGTTCTCTTCGACGGAGGCGGACAGCGACAAGCGCGCGCCGATCGCCGCGATGACGCTGGAGAGCTCGCGCGATCTCGGCGGCGGCGTCCTGCTGCTGCGTTATCTGATCAGGAACGATCCGCAAGCCGCGGGCCGGTAGCTGCGGCCATGCCCGAGACAACGGAGCATATCGTCATCGTCGGCGCGGGCGCAGCCGGCCTGATGGCGGCGCGCGAGCTGGCGCGGGCCGGCCGGAAGGTGACGGTCCTGGAGGCGCGAAGGCGCTGCGGCGGCCGCATCCATCCGCTGCCTGCTGAAGAGTTCGGCTATCCCGCCGCGGGCGGCGCCGAATTCGTCCATGGCGAGGCGCCCGTCACGCGCACACTGCTGCGCGAGGCCGGGCTGTCGCTTCGGGCGCTCGAGGGCGAGCAGTGGAGCTTTGACGGCACGACGCTCTCGCGCGAAGGGCGCGACGATCTGCACAAGGCGGAGCTTCAGGCCGTGCTACGCGACTTGAAGGACGATATCTCCGTCGCCGAATTCCTGCGCCGGCATTTTGCCGGAGATGATTATGCGCCGATGCGCCAGTCGATCGCGCGAATGGTCGAGGGCTATGACGCGGCCGACCCCGAGCGCGCCTCGACGCTGGCGCTGCGTGAGGAATGGATGGATGGCGGGCACGCGCCGCAGGCGCGCATCGACGGGGGCTATGGCGCGCTGATCGACTTTCTGGCGGCGGATTGCCGGAGCCTGGGCGTCACCATCCATCTCGGCTGTGTGGTGTCGGCGATCGAGGAGGACGGCCGCATGCTGACCGTTCACTGCACCGGCGGCGATGTCCATGGTTGCGACCGCGTGATCCTCACCGTGCCGCTGCCGCTGTTGCGCGAGATGGTTCTGCCGGCGAGCGCGCGCGCGAAGTTGGCAGCTAGCGGCGACATCGGCTTCGGCAATGTCGTCAAGATCCTGCTGGGCTTCGCGCGGCCATGGTGGTGCGAGCGCGAGCGGGGTCTCGCTGGCATGACCTTCCTGCTATCGGACGAGACGATCCCGGTGTGGTGGACGCAATATCCGAGTCGGCATGCCGTGCTCACCGGCTGGTTCGGCGGTCCGCGCACGGCGGAACTGGAAAACCTCGATCCGCAGGGACTGATCGAGGCCGGGCTCGGTTCACTCGCCGCCATCTTCAAACTGTCGCGCGAGACCATCGCGCGCGAGCTCGTGGCGGCGACGGCGACCAACTGGGCGCACGATCCCTTCGCCCGCGGCGCCTATTCCTGGGCGACGCCGGCAACGCGCGCGGCGCAAGCGATCCTTGCGCGTGCCGATGGCGCGGTGCGGTTCTCGGGCGAGGCGCTCTATCGCGGAGCCGACATGGGCACGGTCGAGGCGGCGCTGGCGAGCGGTCTGGAAACGGCGGGGATGATCTTGCGGGGATGACCGACCGGCAAGAAAAAGGCCCGCATCCCGCGGGCCTTAATCTCTCTCACGGTCTCATCTCTCACCAGCGTCCGCCGCCGAAGCTGAACGTCACGCCAGGGCCGCCGCCGCCATAATATCCGTACGGTCCACCGCCGTAATAGCCGTGGTGGCGGGGGTAATAGCCGTAGCTGCGATAATGCGGACGGTAGTAGCCGTGATGATGCCGCCAATGATGATGGTGACCATGCCAGCGATGGTGCCTGCGATGCGCGCTGATGTCGGTGGTCTGGCTTTCCTGCGCGCTCTGTTTCGCGCTTGAACCGCCGGCCGCGTTTGCCGCCGTTCCGCCGGCAAGCGCCGCAGTTCCGACGGCCATCGCGACAATGAGATACTTCATGTCATCACTCCAGTTGAATGTCGTGTGACAACAGATGGGCGGCGACTGCGTTCCAGCAAGTTGCGGGCGTCGAAAGGACGCAGCGCGGGCGTTCCATGCGCGACATGAACGATGTCGTAAGCTTTATCGTGCAGCACCGGCGTCGATCGCATTGTTGCCATCACTTGGCCGCGGATAAGGCGATTACGTTACCGGCTTCGTGACTCTCGTGCCCCGGACTGAGCGCAGCGTCTCCCTTGCGATGCGACGAGCGACGCTCTCATCGTCACGGATGCGGATCGGGAAAGCCGTGCCGTTCGGAGAGCGCGGCGAGGATCGCGTCCTTGTCGGCAATGAAGACGTGACCCTGATGAATGCCGGTCCGGTGCGGCGAGGTCGTTCCGTCAGCCAGCACCAGCAGCGGCAGCGATTGGTTCTCCTCGCCGAGAAGCGCGACCACCGGCTGCCTGGGACGCGGCCATGCGATGCGCTCGACATCCAGCTTTTCGGCGAGCTGCGGAAAAGAGGCCAGCACGCCCTCAATCACCGCGCAATGCCAGCAATAGAACACGCGCCCCGGAAAGGCCGGATCCTCGAAACCGGGGCGCAGCAGAAATAGGCGGTCGCGCGTCATGGATCGCTCCGAAGCTTCGGCGCCTTGCTGAGGATCAAGGCGGACGAGATATGCGAGGAAAGGTGAACGTTTCGGCCCTCCCGGCGAGAGCGCTCACATGCTCTTGAACGCCGCGTCCGCCGCGCTTGATCCATCGCAAGCTCGGCCGCGGCCTGCGCATGCAATGTCGCCCGCGACAATTCGTACAGCAATCGAGGCAAGTCATGAAGGCGTATTTCGTCGGCGGCGGCATTGGATCGCTCGCGGGCGCGGCGTTCCTGATCCGGGACGCGCAGCAGGCTGGGCGTGACATCGTGATCTACGAGGCGCAGCCGCTGGTCGGTGGCAGTCTCGACGGCGCCCAGCTCGCGAACGGCGCCTATTCGCTGCGCGGCGGGCGCATGCTGACCACCGACCATTATGAATGCACCTGGGATCTGCTCTCCAGCATCCCCTCGCTCGAGCATCCGGGCCTCAGCGTGCGCGACGAGACCGTCGCGTTCAATCTGGAGAACCCGGCGCACTCGCAGGCGCGGCTGGTCGACCGCAACCGCTTCAAGGTCGACGTCTCGCATATGGGTTTTTCCGCACGCGACCGGCTGGAGCTGCTGCGGCTCACCGAAGCGTCGGAGGAGACGCTCGGCAACAGCCGCATCACCGACTGGCTCTCGCCGAAGTTCTTCGAGTCCAATTTCTGGTACATGTGGCAGACCACCTTCGCGTTCCAGCCCTGGCACAGCGCGGTCGAGCTGAAGCGTTATCTGCATCGCTTCATGAGCGAGTTTCCGCGCATCGAGACGCTCGCCGGCGTCAAGCGCACCGTCTACAATCAGTATGATGCGATCGTGCGGCCGCTCGCCGATTGGCTGAAGCGGCAGGGCGTGCAATTCGTGCGCGGCACTGCAGTCACCGACATGGCGATCGAGAGCGAGGACGGACGCTTGCGGGTGCGCCAGCTCGTGCTCGACCGCGACGGCCGCACCGCCAACGTTCGGATCGAGGACGGCGACCTCGTGTTCTTCCAGAACGGATCGATGACGGACGCCTCGAGCCTGGGCACGATGACCGAGCCGCCGCCGCGCCTGACCAAGAAGGACAGTCAGGGTTGGGCGCTCTGGGAGACGATCGCGAAAGGCCGTCCCGAGTTCGGCAATCCCGCCGCCTTCAACAGCTCGATCCCCGAATCCTATTGGCTGTCCTTCACCGTCACCTGCCGGGATCCACGCTTCTTCGCCCGGATGGAGGCGTTCTCCGGCAACAGGGCCGGCACCGGCGGGCTCGTGACGTTCAAGGATTCCAACTGGCTGATGTCGGTCGTGCTCTATCACCAGCCGCATTTCGCAGGGCAGCCAAAGAACGTGCAGGTGTTCTGGGGCTATGCGCTGCATCCCGATCGCGTCGGCAATTTCGTCGGCAAGCCGATGTCCGACGGCGGCGGCGCGGATATTTTGAAGGAGCTGTGCGGGCACCTGAACTTCGATCCCGATGTGTTCGAGGACGCAATCTGCGTTCCCTGCCGCATGCCCTACATCACCAGCATGTTCATGCCGCGTAACCTGACTGATCGGCCGCTGCCGGTGCCGAAGAATTCGGTCAACCTCGCGTTCGTCAGCCAGTTCGTCGAAATCCCCGACGACGTCGTGTTCACCGTCGAATATTCGGTGCGGGCAGCACAGATGGCGGTCTATCAGCTCATGAAGGTCGATCGCCCGGTGCCGCCGGTGACGCGGCACGACAGGTCGCTCGCGGTGATCTTCGCGACGCTGGAGAAGGCGTTCGCGTGATGCCGGTTCGGCGGCGCTGGTGCCTGCGATCGCGGCTATGGCGGCGCCGCCAGCGGCAGGGCGACGTGAAAGACGGCGCCGCCTGAGGGCGCGTTCTCGGCCCAGATCCGCCCGCCATGCGCTTCGACGATGGTATGGGCGATCGACAGGCCGATGCCCATGCCTTGCGCCTTGGTCGTGAAGAACGGCTTGAATATCTCCGTCACCTTCTCTGGAAGGATTCCGTCACCGGCATCGGCGACGGAGACGAGAGCCAGATTGCCCTCGGCGAGACTGGTTCGGCCGACCACGCGGCGCCGCTTGTTCGGTAGATGGGCCACGGCGTCGATGCCGTTCATGGCCAGATTCAGAATGGCCTGCTGGAGCTGAACCTTGTCGCCCTTGACGCGGATATCCGTGGACGAGGGTTCCGTTGCGAGCTCGACATCGTGCGTCAAGGCCTGCACAGATAGGAAGCGAAACACCTCGCCGACCATCGCATTGAGGTCGAGCTCGTGCCGTGCGGTCGGGTCTCGTTTCAGAAACGCACGCAGCCGGCTGATGATTTCGGCGGCCCGCTGATCGTCTCGGCGAATGTGGGCCAATATGTCATCGATCTCGCCGAGGTCGGGAGCCGGATTCCGCAATATAAGCTGGGCGGACTCGGCATTGATCATGATGGCGGCGAGCGGCTGGTTCAGCTCGTGGGCGAGCGAGGCAGTCATCTCGCCCACGGTGGCGCGGCGATTCAAGTGGGCGAGCTCCGACATGCGCTGCCGCGCTTCGACCTCGGCCATGAAGCGCAGGTGGCGCTCGCGCAGCAGAATCGCGATCATCATCGCCTGCAGCAGAACGATGCTCGCAACGATGGTGACGTGCCAGCGATACTGTCCCCAGAAGGTCGGTTCACGGAAACGTACCTCGCTGCCGGGGGGCAGATTGGCCTCGTTCACGTTCCAGCGCTTCAGCTGGCGCCAGTCGAAGATCGGCTTTACGTTGTCCCCGCCGAAGGGGACGATGTTCGACGGCGCTTCGCCGTCGAGTATCCGCATAGCGACTTCGCCGGCTTCCCGTCCGATGATCTCCGGCATCAGCAGGAAGCCGCCTACGCCCGATCGCCCGAGGAATGTGTCGGACGTGATGACAATCGGACGGTTCGCAGTCTCGGCGACGAGCGCGAGCGCCGACGCCGGGGAATAATAGGTGCCTTCGCCGTCGGAATACATCGCGGAGGTCAGGATCGCGGAACGGTCGGGCAGCGAAGCGACTTGCTTGCGGACGTCGCGCAGCACGGCATCGGAGAGATCTGTGACTTCGAGGCCTGGCATCATGGCCGCGAAGTCCTGCCTCCAATGTCCATACACCAGCGGATTCCTCCAGGCATCGCCCACGAGGACGACACGGGTCAGGTCGGGGACGATGGCGCGCGCAGCTTTCAGCAAATGTGCCGGCGTCACGCGGGCGAAGACCGCGGTGGTATCGGGCAGAAACAGCGCGCGCGTTTCGGGCAGATCAGGCACAAAGCCGTAGACGACTGGCGCGGCCGGCCAAATCTCCTGCTTGCGCTTTTGAAGGAATTTCGCCGATGTGACGCCAATTGAAACGATGACGTCGATCGGCCGCTGTGCATATTTGGCCCTGAGGTGGCCGACCAGGCTCTCTTCATAGCCGGGCCCCGGGAAGCGGCTGAGATCGAGGCTCTCGCCGTAGATCACCGTGTGAGCCGTCCCGCTCTGCTTCGCAGCGGCGCGGATGCCGGTAAAGATCTCGGAATAAAACGGCGAGCGAAAATCGGCTTCTTCAAGAACCAGGATCGAACGCTGCCGCTTGCTCTCGGCCGCGATGCAGTCGCGCGACAAGCTTGCGAGCAGGCAGACGATCAGGATGCGCACCAGCCCGGTGATCATACGCGCGCTACTGGACCGTCGGCCCGTCCCCACTGCGATCGCGTCTCCGCGATGAGGACGCTCGCGTGAGCATAACCGCCTCGCCTGGAGTTTCAACGGAGCGATGCGTGACGGTTGCGCTACCACGCCAAGCCGGGCGGAAGTGTCGCTACTTGAACGGATCCTGGATCGACGGCGCGGACTGCCGGATGCGGCGCACGCTCACCGGCGTACCGTCGGAGACAAACAGCAGTTCATATCGACGGCCTTCGTTGTCGGTCGCCGAGCAGGTGACGTCGGTCACCTTCCTGGCGGCGAAATTGCCGGTCTGGCGGCAGACGCCGGTGGAGGTCTGCTCGGCCGGTACCGGCAGACCGTCGACCTTGGGCCGGTCCTTCGAGTTGAGCAGCATGCGGTCGATCGGCAGCTCGTAGGAATTGTCGTCGGCGCGCTTGCCGTTCTCGCCGGAGAACGACACCACGTGGCTGTCGTCCGAGGGATCGTCGACCGCGACCGCGAAATTGACCCGGCCCTTGTCGCCATGGGCGTAGGCCACCGTCTTGCAGGCGAAGGTGCGGCCGGCCACCTTGAACGTCTTGCAGTGACCGGACATCAGCGCCAGCAGGTCGATATAGGCGTTCTGCTGTGCCGACGGATTGTTGACCGGAATCGGCCTGGAAGTTTCGGCAAAACAAGGACTTGCCGAAGCGGCAAGGGTGATGGCCAAAGCAAGAATGGCGGCCAGCGGCGGTCGGCAGAGGCGCATCGGAGGGCTCACATGCCAGGGAACCAGGGACAGGTTCCGCACCATAACCATCGAACCGCAAATTGGTTGCGATCCCGTTTGTCTCGCCGACCCCGCATGGAATACCACTGCGCCACCCCAAAGGCGATTAACCCAAATCGCCAACCCGTCCCGCCGCCACATGCCGTGAGGCCGGTGTTTTTTTCGTGGCGGAGCTAACCCATGGCCGCCTGCCAGCGCCTGTCGCGTAAGGAGGGCCGGCGGTGCAGGCGGGCGTCCAGCAGGGCGCGGGCGCGGGGCAGTTCACCGCCGCGCATGAGGGCGACGATATAGGTATCTTCGATCAACTCGCGCTGGGCATGGCTGCCGCCGATGCGCACGACCTCGCCGAGCACCGGGGCGAGCGTTTGCACGCATGCGGCGTAGTCCTCATCCGCGAAGGCGGCCAGCGCGCGGAAGACAGCCGGCACGACGGGGCCGGCCGGCAGCTTGCCCTCGGCGAGCCGCTGCTCGATGACCGCAAGGCGCGCGGTGAGCGCCTCGCGGTTCTGCGTCGCCGCCGCGAACAGCGCCATGTGGACATCGGCGAAAGACAGGCTCGACTTCGGAAACAGTTTTTGCGCTGCGTTGTCGGCTTCCAGCCACAGCGTCTCCGGTACGGTGTGGCCATACGCCGACAGGCGCCAGAGCAGCGAGGCGGCATCGGTGATGACGTTGAGCGGCGGCGCCTGCGTGACTGATGGCCGGAGCACGTCGGCATAGATCGACAGCGCGCGAACCGCATCGCCATGCTCGAGCGCGCCGAGCGCCTGGTGCCAGCGGATATGGCCGTGCAGGATTCCGGCGCGGTCGTAACCGGGTATCCACTCGTCAACCAGGCGATCGGCCGCATCGATCGAGCCGTCCTCGAACATCGCATGCAGCACCGCATGCGCGGCATGGGCGTTCGCCCGGTGCAAATTGAAGCCGCGCTCGGTGACGCCGCGGCCGCGCGCGACATCGCCATTCTCGGTCATCGCCCAGCCATGCATGGTGAGGAACCACCAGTCCTCGCCGTAATACTGCGCCACGCGCTCGCACAGCTCGTGCCGCGCACGGTCGTGATCGGCCATGCCGGAGAAGGCGAACAGGCCGAACGCGCCGAGCGGCAGCGACAGCACCAATGCATCGCGCGGCCATTCGTCGATGTGCTTCAGCGTCGATGCGATCGCTTCCGGCAAGCGGCCCTCGATCGCGAGTGCCAGCGTCGCGACATGCGAGCGCTCGCGCGCGGTGCCGCGCTTCGCCACCAGCTCGCGCGCGAGCGCCGCCTTGATCCGCGCCAGGTCGCCCTGCTGGTAGAAGGCGTGCACGCGGGCGCGGGCGATATGGGCCAGCGCGAAATCCGGGTCGGCCGCAATCGCACGCTCCAGCGCCTCTGCCGTTCCGGTCCAGCCCGAGAGCATGAGATCGACGCCTTCTCGATAGGCTGATGCCGCTGCGTCGGATGCGGTGGAGAGCGGCAGGCCGTAGCGGTCTTCAAGCGCCATGGACGTCTCCGGGGTTCAAGCCGTCCGCGCGTGGCGGCCTTCGATCGGGTAGGCGGGATCGTTATAGCCGGGCGTCGAGGGATGGCCTGGGACGACCAGCCTGTCGACCAGCGCCTCGTCATCTCCAGTGAAGCGATAATCGAGCGCACTGACGTAGCCGTCCCACTGCTCCTCGGTGCGTGGGCCCGCGACGATCGAGGAGACGAAGGCGGAATTCAGCACCCATGCAACCGCGAACTGGCCGGCGGTGATGCCCTTCCTCTCCGCGTGCGCCTTGATCTCCTGCGCGAGCTGGAGTGATTCCGGCCGCCATTCGGTCTGCATCATGCGGGTGTCGTTGCGGCCCGCGCGCGTCTCCTTGTCCGGGGCGGCATCGGGCTTGTACTTGCCGGTAAGGACACCGCGCGCCAGAGGACTGTAGGGCACGATGCCGAGGCCGTAATAGGAACAGGCCGGAAAATGCTCGACCTCGGGCATGCGGTTCATCGCGTTGTAATAGGGCTGGCTCACCGCGGGACGGTCGATGCCGAGGCGGTCGCAGATGTTGCAGATCTCGGCGACGCGCCAGGCGCGGTAGTTCGACACGCCGAAATAGCGCACCTTGCCCGCACGGATCAAATCGCCCATTGCGCGCACCGTCTCCTCCAGCGGCGTCGCATGGTCTTCCTTGTGCAGATAGTAGATGTCGATGTGTTCGGTGCCGAGCCGCTGCAAGCTCTCGTCGGCGGCCTGCAACACCCAGCGCCGCGACAGCCCGACGCGATTGGGATCGTTGCCCATGGGATTGGCGAGCTTGGTGGCGAGCACCCAGGCGTGGCGATTGCCGGCAATGGCACGTCCGACGACCTCCTCGGAGGCGCCCTTCGAATAGGCGTCCGCGGTGTCGATGAAGTTGATGCCGGCCCCGTGCGCCTTGTCGATGATCCTCTTGGAGGCCGCCTCATTGGTCGGCCCGCCAAACATCATGGTGCCCAGACAAATCGGCGATACTTTCAGGCCGCTGCGGCCAAGCTGGCGGTATTGCATGGGCGGGTCCTCGATATTGGTGAGAGGCAGCATAGCCAGCAACGCCCGTCATTGCGAGCGCAGCGAAGCAATCCAGAACTGCGTGCGCGGGGAGATGCTGGATTGCTTCGTCGCTCGCAATGACGAGGTGAGGAAGGCCCGCCTTCATTCTCTCGTCGTCCCGGACAAGCGAAGCGCAGATCCGGGACCCATCACCCCAGGGAGTTGTTTGGCGAAGACTCGGAGTGATCAGCTTCGGGCAACAACTACGTCCTGGGGTTATGGATCCCCGCGTTCGCGGGGATGACGCGGAGTGTATGGCTGGCGACGGTGGCAGCCTCGCCGAGCAGATCTACCCCGGCCCCTTCAAGATCTTGAACACGCCATTCGCCATCACGATGCAACGATCATCCACCATCACCTCCGTGCTCATGAAGATCAGGCTGCGCGTCGAACGCACCACGCGCGGGCGGGAGAACAGGATGTCGCCGATCTGGCCGGCCTCGACGAAATGGGTGTCGAGCTGCACCGTCGCCAAAAATTCCTTGCCCGACGCGTAGCGGGCGGCCATGCCGCAGGTGCGGTCGGCGAAGGTCATCATCACACCGCCCTGGACCATGCCGCGCCGGTTGTGGTGCTTGTCTTCGGTCGCGAGCGCGAATTCGTAATGGCCGTCGACCTTGCGTTCCCACAAGGGGCCGATCAGGTGCAGGAAACCCGTGGTCTCCAGAATGCTCCAGCCGTCTGATTTGAGCCTTGCGGCGGCCTTGCTGGTCATCTCGTCCATTCCTGTGCTTGCGTTTTCGTTTCATCGGGGCCGCACGTGGTGTAGTCAAGCATCATGAGACCGTTCGACGATGCCACACGGCGGAATATCGCGGCTGCCTGCGCCGCCTTCACGCGTCTGCCGGAGGAAGAAGCACCAATGGCGTTGAAGCGTGCTGCGGTGGCGGTTGCGCTGACCGCGAGCGAGCGCGACGAGACCGCATTCCTGCTCACGCTGCGCGCGTCGCATCTGCGCGCCCATCGCGGCCAATGGGCCTTGCCGGGCGGACGCTGCGACGGCGGCGAGACGCCGGTCGAGGCGGCGCTGCGCGAGCTCGACGAGGAGCTTGGTCTTCGCCTCACCAGCGCGGACGTGCTCGGCACGCTCGACGATTATCCGACACGCTCCGGCTATCTGATCACGCCGGTCGTGGTCTGGGTCGCCAATAGCACGGCAATCAGGCCGAACCCGGACGAGGTCGCTTCCGTCCATCGCATCGCGCTCGCCACGATCGAGCGCGAGGACGCCTTCGACTTCGTCGCCATCGCCGAGAGCGCGCGCCGCGTGATCCGCTTTCACCACCAGATGAGCCTGATCCACGCGCCGACCGCGGCGCTGATCTACCAGTTCCGCGAGGTGCTGGCGGGCCGGCACACCCGCGTGACCGAGCTGGAACAGCCGGTTTTCGCGTGGAAATGACATGGTAAACGGCGCGTTAACGTGACGGTTACCGGATGCCTGCTAAGAGGGCATCATGCATCATCCGATTCGACATAGCCTCGCGCTGGTTCCGCTCGCGCTCGCCCTGTTCACGCTGCCCGCGCAGAGCGGCGAGGCCGACGCGTTGCCACCCGCCATCCGCGATGCCAACGCCCAGTTGCTGTCGCAGTTCTTTGCGCAAGGCGGGGCCTCGCCGGCCGTGCTCGAATATCGCCGCAAGCTCGCCGAATATCAGGCGGCCCGTGCCGCTTTCGACGCCGAGGCCGGCGCCTATTGGAGTCAGATCTCGGAGAAGCGGAAAGGCCGCAACGCCAAGCGGCGCAGCGGACAGCAGATCACGCTCGATGACTACGTGCTGGTGCATCCACCGCTCTACAACGGGCCCAAGAAGCCGGTGAACCCGGATCCCGAGGAAACGCCCGACCGGCCGCCCCGCAAGCCGATCCCCGTCGTCACCGATTTCCTGCGCGCGGCGCAGGAGCTCTACCAGTTCACGCCGCAGCGTCCCTCCAGCGAGGTCGAGTTCAAACGCGCCTATGCGCGCTACGCGCTCGCCAACGGCCTAACGCGCGAGCAGGCGGTGCGGGTCTACGCCTTCGAGACCGGCGGCACCGGCACGCACGACGTGCAGGCGGGCATCGAGCATGGCGGCAAGCGCGCGATCTCGACCGCGATGGGGTACAACCAGCTCCTGACCACCAACAGCGTCGAGCTGCTGGCCGAGCAGGGCCATGAGATCATCCGTGCGCTTTCGGATAAGGTCGCGCGCAGCACGGGCCCGGCGCGGCAGGCGCTCGAGCACAAGCTCGTGGTGCTCAAGAAGATGGTGGCGCATGCCAAGTCAGTGCCCGACACCTGGTCGGAGCACGAAAAGATGGGCGTCACCCCGCAGGGCTGGGCCATGCATGCGATGGTGCTCGACATCGATATCGGTCCGATGCTGCAGACGCATAAGCTCCTGACCTCGGTGCTGTTCGCGCGCGCCAAGGGCTACACCCGTCCGCTCTCCGCGGCCGAGCTCGAGATGATGAACCTCACCGGCGACGGCACCGGCCTCGACATGGTGACGATGCCGCAGGCGATGCGCGAGCAGGTGCCGACCTCGAACTTCTTCCAGCGCGGCGGCTACGAGCGCAACCCGGTCGCGATCCGCCACAACACGGTGGCCAAGCTGCTCGCGGTGACGGATGAGCGCATGGATGTGAACAGCGGCAAGCCCGGCGCAAGGGAATTGGCGGCGGCGTTTTAGCCGCTGGCGAGCTGCCGTAGGGTGGGCAAAGCGACTTGTCCGCCGTAGCTCGAAGAGCGAAGGCGGAAGCATGCCCACGCACCTTTTGCGATAGAGAGAGATGGTGGGCACGGCGCAAGGGCGCCTTTGCCCACCCTACGAGACTGTCTCAGGCGCCCCTACTGATCCGGGCCGAACTTGAACTTGCCGTCGCCTTCCAGGTACGGGCCGCTGCGCATGTAGAGCTGGCCGTTGTGACCAATGAAGAACAGCGTGCCCTTCGGCACCTTCTTGGCACCCTTCAGCAGTTCGCCGGCGTTGCTGGTGCCCATCTTGTAGGAAAAGGTCTTGCCTTCCTTGTCATAGGCATAGCCTGTGTCGGACTTGAGCTCCCACGGCGTTGCCGGGGCTTGCGCCGATGCGGGCGCGGCGAAGGCGCCGAGCGCGACTACGATTGCAAATGTCTTGATTGAAAATACCGTCATTCCCATCCTCCCACGTCGGGACATTCCGGGTTTGAACAAATCACGAACGGCGTGCCCGGGTCAATTTGCGATAGCGCCGCAGCGCATCACGTCTTGTCCAGTAGTTTGTGATTTTCCCTTCGTCCCCTCGCGACTATGTTCCGCTTTCCGTCTAGAACGCAACTCGACAAAATTAGGGGTAGGGATGATTCGGATGCGCCATGTGATCAAACTTTGCTGGGCTGCTGCATTGTCACTGACGGCGCTGGCGCCGGCCGCCCGGGCCGATGATTACCAGCTCAGCCACAACCAGCGCATCTCATGCAGCCGCGGTCTTGCGCCGGGCAAGCTGAACACGGCGACCTGCAGATCCTACACCTATCTCTTCAACACCAAGACCTCGGAATATTTCCGCTGCCAGGTCTCGCTGGCGCTGACCCGCGACAACAAGGAAGTCATCAACGTCCAGACCGACGGCGGCTGCATCAAGAAGCCGCGCATCTTCGAGACCGACGGCAAATACGATTTCGACGCCACCGAGACCGAGCCGCCGAACACCAACTCGTTCTTCGGCCCCGGCGGCTATTCGATCTGGGCCGCCGACGTCGGCGCGCAGAAGATCCGCGGCTGCATCACCATCTCCTCGGGCCTCGGCTCCGATATCTCCAAGTGCCTGGATATGACGTTCCAGTGAGCGCGCGGTTGATCGTCTCGTAGACGGTGCGCTCCCTCCTCCGCTCGCGGGGGAGGCGGGGAGAAGGTGTCTCCACAAGGGCATTCCCCTGGAGGAAAGAACCCTCACCCGCGCCTTCGGCGCGACCTCTCCCGCAAGCGGGAGAGGTGACCGAGCAAGCCGTGCCAACCATCGCGCCTGACGCCGCTCCAACCCGCTGTGCCACCTCGCCGCACCCGTCAGTTCCCGAATAATCGAGCCGGAAAGGCCGTTTACCGCAGTCCTGTTTTGCCTTTTGGATGGGTTGACCCGCTCGCTTCATCCGGCCAATTTCCCCGCCGGTTTGGGGAGTACAACAACCATGAAACGGACGATTTTCGGCGCGGCCGCGGCACTTGCTCTGGCGGCGTCGGCACCTTGCGCGCAGGCGCAATCCTTCATCAACGTGCTGACCGGCGGCACCTCCGGCGTCTATTATCCGCTGGGGGTCGCGATCGGGAAGATCTACGGCGACAAGATTCCGAACGTGAAGACGCAGGTGCAGGCCACCAAGGCGTCGGTCGAGAATTTGATCCTGCTGCAGCAGGGCCGCGGCGAGCTGGCGTTCACGCTGGGCGACTCGCTCAAGGCCGCCTGGGACGGCGAGGAGGAGGCGGGCTTCAAGACCAAGCTCGACAAGCTCAGGACCATCGGCGCCATCTATCCGAACTACATCCAGATCGTCGCCACCACTGAATCCGGCATCAAGACGCTGGCCGACCTCAAGGGCAAGAGCCTCTCGGTCGGTGCGCCGAAGTCGGGGACCGAGCTGAATTCGCGGGCGATCCTCAGCGCCGCCGGCATGAGCTACAAGGATCTCGGCAAGGTCGAGTATCTGCCGTTCGCCGAATCCGTCGATCTCATGAAGAACCGGCAGCTCAACGCAACCCTGCAATCGGCCGGTCTCGGCGTCGCCTCGCTGAAGGACCTGTCGACCTCGAGCCCGATCACGGTGGTGTCGGTGCCGAAGGAGACGGTCGACAAGATCGGCCCGCCCTTCGTCTCCGCGATCATTCCGGCCAACACCTATAGCGGCCAAGACAAGGACGTGCCGACGGCGGCCGTGATCAACTATCTCGTCACCAGCTCCGCGGTGTCGGACGATCTCGCCTATCAGATGACCAAGCTGGTTTTCGAGTCGCTGCCGGAACTCGTGAACGCGCACGCCGCCGGCAAGGAGATCAAGCTCGAGACCGCCGCCAGCGGCAGCCCGGTTCCGCTGCACCCCGGCGCGATCCGCTATTACAAGGAAAAAGGGCTGATCAAGTAAGATCGGCTCTCGCAGCAGGGCGTCATGGCCGGGCTCGTCCCGGCCATCCACGTTCTTGGGCTAGGTGAGAAAGTTCGTGGATGCCCGGGACGAGCCCGGGCATGACGGCGGGTGGACCGCGCAGCATACGCGCTGGACGACTGAGGACGAATAGATGCTGGAAAAGCCAGAGGGCACCGAGACGGCGCCCGAGAAGGTCAAGGTCGAGTTCGACAATTTCGAGCACGGCTTTCCCGAAGGCTTCGGCCCGGGCTGGTGGGGCCGTCTCGCCTACTGGATCGGCATCGCCTTCGCCACCTTCCAGCTCTATGTCGCCGCCTTCAACTATCTGCCGAGCCAGGTGGTGCGCGGAGTCCATGTCGGCTTCCTAGTCCTGCTCACCTTCGGCCTGATCGCCAATTTCACCGCGAGGAGCAGTTTCGGCCGCGTGCTCGGCTGGGCTATCGGCGCTGCCGGTTTCTTCTGCGGGCTCTACCAGTGGATCTTCTACGCCGATCTGATCGCACGCGACGGCGATCCGACGCGACTCGATCTCGCGGTCGGCACGCTGCTCGCGGTGCTGATCTTCGAAGGCACGCGGCGGCTGATGGGCGCGGCGCTGCCGCTGATGTGCGGCGCGTGCCTCGTCTACTGGTTCTTCGGCCAGTATTTGCCGTCGCCGCTCAATCACCGCGGCTACGATTTCGACCAGATCGTCACGCATCTGTCGTTCGGCACCGAGGGCTTCTACGGCGTGCCGATCTACGTCTCGGCGACCTACATCTTCCTGTTCATCCTGTTCGGCTCGTTCCTGGAACGCGCCGGCATGATCCAGCTCTTCACCGACGTCTCGCTCGGCCTGTTCGGCCGCACCCGCGGCGGACCTGCGAAAGTCGCGGTGTTCGCCTCGGGCATGATGGGCACGATTTCCGGCTCGGGCGTCGCCAACGTCGTCACCGTCGGCCAGTTCACGATTCCCCTGATGATCAGGTTCGGCTATCGCCGCGCCTTCGCGGCCGGCGTCGAGGCCACGGCCTCGATGGGCGGACAAATCATGCCGCCGGTGATGGGCGCGGTCGCCTTCATCATGGCGGAGACGCTGGGCGTGCAATATTCGGAGATCGTGAAGGCAGCGGCGATCCCCGCGATCCTCTATTTCGCGTCCGCGTTCTGGATGGTGCACCTGGAAGCCGGCAAGCACGGCCTCGTCGGCATGAAGCGTTCGGAGATCCCGAGCGCCTGGAAGGCTCTGGTGACGCGCTGGTACCTCGTGCTGCCGCTGGCCGCGCTGGTCTACATGCTGTTCGAAGGCTTTACGCCGCTCTATGCCGGCAGCATGGGCCTTGCGCTGACGGTGACGCTGATCCTCGGCACCGCCATCACGACCGGGGCCTCCTCGAATGTGATCCGCTACATCTTCTGGATCGGGCTTGCGCTCGTGGTTGCTGCGCTGTCGCGTGACGGCCTGCAGATCGCGCCGGTCGCAACCGTGGTGGTCGCCCTGATCGTGATCACGGCATTCGTGCGCGGCGGCTTCGCGGCCTTGCGCGCCTGCCGCGATGCGCTGGCCGAAAGCGCCAAATCCGCCATCACCGTCGGCATGGCCTGCGCCATCGTCGGCGTCATCATCGGCATGATGTCGCAGACCGGCGTCGGCACCATCTTCGGCGGCTGGGTGATCGGGCTCGGCGAGAAGAGCATTTTCCTGGCGCTGGTCATGACCATGCTGCTGTCGATCCTGCTCGGCACCGGCATCCCGACCATCCCGACCTATATCATCACCGCCGCGCTCGCCGCGCCTGCGCTGGCCAAGTTAGGGGTGCCCCTGATCGCGAGCCACATGTTCGCGTTCTACTACGGCATCATGGCCGACCTCTCGCCGCCCGTCGCGCTGGCGGCGCTCGCGGCCGCGCCGATCGCCAAGGAGAATCCGGACAAGATCGGCTGGGAAGCGATGCGTATCGCGCTCGCCGGCTATGTCATCCCCTTCATCTTCGTCTTCTCACCGGCATTGATGCTGCAGCCCGGCGATCCCATGGCAGCCACGCTCGGCTTCTACGGCGCAGTGGCGCTCGCGAGCTTCAAGGCGCTGGTGGCAATTGCGCTGTTCGGTATGGTCGCGATCGGATTCCTGTTCACGCGGTTGACGCTGATCGAACGCCTGGTCGCACTCGGCGCCGCGTTCTGCCTGCTCGGCGAATTCCCGTTCAGCGACACCGCGGGCTTTGTGCTCGCCGCAGTGCTCGCGCTGTGGCAATGGCGGCAGCGTCCGGCTGTAACGGTCGAGGCGGTGTGAGCCTTTGCTTCGCAACGGCTGCAGGCGTGAAGGCGCTGGCGCTGTCCACCTTCACGCTGGCCTGGACGCATTCGATCGCGAAGGTCGAATGGCAGGAGGACTGGCGCGTCACGCCCGCCGGCCTGGAGCTGGTGCAGGCCCGCATCAAGGGCACCGGCCCGGGCATGGAGCCGCCGCAGGAGGCGCGGCTGGTCGACGGCTGGTTTCAGTGGCAGCCGAAGCGCGCAGCCCTGCAAGAGGTCGTGCTGGGCAATTCGGGCGCGGCGGGGGAGTGGCGGCTGTGCCACGACGGACAGTGCCGGACGCTGTCGGAGATTGTCGGACATCCCATTGGTGCTAACGTGACGACGATGAGCGCCTGCAACGATCGCTAGCCCGCATGAGCTGAGCGATATGCCGGACCACTGTCCCCGGATATCGCTCCGCTCATCCGGGCCATGAAGAAACAACAAGGGAGAGACGCGATGGATCGGCTCAAAGGCAAGGTTGCGATGGTGGTGGGGGCCGGCTCGATCGGGCCGGGCTGGGGCAATGGCAAGGCGACCGCGGCGACCTTCGCGCGCGAGGGGGCGCAGGTGTTTTGCGTCGATCGCAATGGCACTGCGGCCGAGGAGACCGCGAAGATCATTACCGGCGAGGGCGGCAAGGCAATCGCGTTCACCGCGGACGTCTCGCGGCCTGCCGAGGTCGAGGCGATGGTGGCGGCGTGCCTGAAGGCCTATGGCCGCATCGACGTTCTCGACAACAATGTCGGCATCGCCGAGATGGGCAGCGTGGTCGAGGTGACCGAGGAAAGCTGGGACCGTGTCTTCAGCGTCAACCTGAAGAGCGCCTATTTCGCCATGAAGCACGTCATCCCCGTCATGGTGAAGCAGGGCGGCGGTTCGATCATCAACATCTCGTCGATTGCCTCGATTCGGCACATGGGCATCTCCTACGTGACCTACGGCACCTCGAAGGCGGCGATGAACCAGATGACGCGTACGACCGCAATCGAGTTCGCGCGCCATCATGTGCGGGTGAATGCGATCCTGCCCGGCCTGATGAAGACGCCGATGGTCGAGCATTCCGCAGGCCTTGCCGCCAGCTACGCCAAAGGCGACGTCGAGGCGATGTGGCGCGCCCGCGACGCGCAAGTGCCGATGGGGCACATGGGCGATGCTTTCGACGTCGCCAACGCCGCGCTGTTCCTTGCGTCGGACGAAGCGAAATATGTGACCGGGATCGAGCTCGTGGTGGACGGCGGCATCACGTGCAAGGCGGGGGCGTAGCTTCAACCTTCGCCGTCGTCCCGGATCTGCGCTTCGCTTGTCCGGGACGACAGCGGGGGTTACTGCGACAGCGCCAATATCCCGCCGGCAAACGCGTGCCAGGCCGCGCTCTCGCTGATCGGCCAGTTCAGCACCTTCACCGCCAGCAGCGCGATCGTGCCGTAGACGTAGACCGGATGCACGCGGCCTTCCGCGCGCCAGTCGCGCACCATGGCGACGACGAGCAGCAGCGATGCCACGACAGCCGGTGCGATCGTCACCGGCACGGGGGGCGGGCCGGGCGGTCCTGGAGGCGCCAGGAATGTCAGGAACCAGCGCGCGATCGCGGCATCGAGGATCGAGACCGCGGCCAGCAGCATCAGGCGCTTGTGAATTTCGGGCCTGCGCGTGTTCATGATCGCGAGCACGAAGACGATCGCGAAGAACGCGATCCCGCTCATCGGCACGATCGAGAAGCCGATGCCGGCCTCCTTCTGCCCGAGCGCGGCGGCATGCTGCATCACGTGCACCGAGACGAGGAAGCCGAAGATCGTCATCGCGGTCGCCAGCGAGACGCCGGCGATGCCGAGCGAACGATGATTGGCGATGCGGCCCGAGGCGGCGAGCCAGGTCTGGAGCACGAAATAGAGCGACCAGGTGAAGAACAAGAGTCCGTGAAAGTGAACCACGGGGCTTGCGGACAACGCACCGCGGGCGAGGGGGAGCCAATAGGTCGGCGCGAAGCCGAGAAACGCGGTGGCCGCGCAAGCCAGGGCCATATGCAGATAAAAATATCGTGCAGGCGACGCATCACGCGCGCGGACACGACGGTCGTCGGTCAGAGTCGTCATCAGGAGTGAGTCTGGGACGGTGGGGTTTGGTTCAATGCCGGCCGACACCGGCTTTGTATGTGCCTCATCCCCCCGCGCTCAATTCTGCGCGATCGAGCTCCTCTTCGATCCGGTGGAAGGCGTCGTCGCCGATCACCTCGGTGGCGCGGAGATCGAAAATCGATCTGCGCGCCGCCTCGATGGCGCGGCGGCGCAGGGGATCGGCGGGCAGTTCGCTATTGGCGATGCCGCCGCCTGGATCGTTTTCGGCCTGCATCAGGATCGCGCGATATTCGAGCCGCAGGATCTCCGCTTCCTCCGACGGATCGCTCTCGATCGCATCGAGCGCGGCGCGATAGGCGACGGCGCGGGCGTGCGCGACCTCGGTGCCGACGGGATCGTCGTCCCTGAGGCCGAACGCCAGAATCAGCGGCCGCAGCGTCAGGCCCTGGATCACCAGCGATCCCAGCACCACCGCAAAGGCGATGAAGACGATGAAGTCGCGATAGGGAAAATTCTCCGGCAGTGCGAAGGCGGTGGCGAGCGTGACGAGACCGCGCATGCCGCACCAGGAGATGATGAGGCCGCCCTTGGCCGAAGCGACCTGCTTCGGATCCTTCGGGTGATAGATCCCCTGCGCGACCAGCACACGCAAGCTCGTGCGGTAGAACGTCACCCAGAGCAGCCGGACCAGCACCACGGTGAGCAGGATCCAGGCCGCTGCCACGCAATATTCCCAGCGCACGTCCGCGTCCAGCCGTGTCCAGATCGGCCGCATCTGCATGCCGATCAGCATGAAGGCGAGCACGTTGAGCACGAACACCATCGTCTCCCAGACCGCATAGGATGGCACCCGCAGCCGTGCCGGCATGCGCGCCCCCGCCGTGCGCGCGAGGGTGATGCCGTAGACCACGATGGTGAGGATGCCGGAGAGGCCGAGATGCTCTGCGGCGATCCAGATCATGAACGTCGTGGCGAATTGCACGATGATCGCGCTCGGCGCCTCGGTCACGCGCTCCATGAACAGCGGAATGATGCGTCCTGCGACGAATCCCGCCACGACGCTGCCGACCAGCGCCAGTGCCATGGTCGGCGCGACCTGGCTCCATGTCAGATGCTCGGCGGCGACCGCACCGACCGCGATGCGATAGATCAGGAGCGCGGTGGCATCGTTGAGCAGGCTTTCGCCTTCCAGCACCTTCACCATGCGGTGGGGCAGCTTGACCTGGCTCAGGATCGCGACCGCCGCGGCCGCATCGGGCGGCGCCACGATGGCGCCGAGGGCAACCGCGGCGGCCCACGGCATATCGGGCATCAGCCGGTGCGCGACGAAGGCGACGCCGGCCGTGGTCAGGCCGACCGCGGCGACGACCAGGGTCGAGACGGGAACCCAGTTGTTGCGCAGATCGCGCAGCGAGGTGTCGAAGGCGGCGTCGAGCAGCACCGGTGCGACAAAAAGCGCTAATGCCAGGTCCGGCTCCAGCGTCCAGGACGGACTGGATGGCACGAAGGCGATCAGTGCGCCGCCGATGGCGAGAAAGGTCGGGTAAGGGACCTTGATCCGCCGCGCCAGCGCCGATAAGGCAACGGCGCCGAGCAAAAGCGTGATGATCCATTCGAATGTCGACACGATGATCCCCGAAGCCGATATGAGCGGCGCCACAAGCTAGCACCAATCCGGGTCTATGATGGATAGTACGGCCCCGAGGCAAGACTTGAAGCAAGAGTTAAGAGACCGAAAGCAAGACTCCGACTGCAATGAGCATGCGTTTCCGAAACCTCATTCAATCGTCAGCTGGCCTGTTGCTTTGCGCGCTCCCGCTCGCCGTCGCTCAGGCTGCGACCGGCGGCGAGCCGGCTGGGGTCATACAGGTCGATATTGCCTCATGCCTTGCGGCGGCAGCAGTCGACGACATGAACAAGGCCGCCACAGCCTGCGCCGCCGTGATCGACAATGAAAAGACGGCGAAGGCGGATCTGATCAAGGCGCTGATCGCACGCGCGGCGCTCTATGCGCGGCACGACCAGATCGATCGGGCCATCGCCGACGACAGCCGCGCGCTTCTGCTCGACCCCACCCTTGCCGACATCTTCAATGCGCGCGGCGAGCTCTGGCTCAGGAAGGGCGACAAGCCCAAGGCGGTCCAGGATTTCGGCGCGGCACTGAAGATCAATCCGAACCACGAGAAGGCCAAGGCCAATCACAAGGCGATGGCACGCGAGCTCGAGCGGATCGGCGCGCAGATGGCCCTCGCCGGCAAGCCCAGCTTCAATTGCAGGCGTGCGGCCCGAGCCGTCGAGAAAGCGATCTGCGGCAATCGCGAGCTCGCCGATCTCGATCGCGAGATTTTTGGGTCGAACGCACGTGCGATCCGGGAGGCGCGCAATGCGGCGGAAGCGAAGAACCTCCAGCGCGAGCAGGACGAGTTCATCGCGCGCCGCAATGCCGAATTCGGCCGGCCGGGGTACGATCTGAAGAAGGCGATGCAGGAGCGATTGCAACGGCTCAACGGGGTGGACGGGTTTTGAGCTCTTCGCCTCTCCCCGCAAGCGGGGCGAGCGAGTGCAAGCATCGTCTGCCCCTGACTACAGCCCTCATTGAACCCATCCCTTGCCAGCCGCGACAATGGTGAGAACCCGACGTCACGGAGTCCTCTGCCATGTGCGGCACGCTACCTTCCGCGCAAACCTCTTCGTTTGCCAAGAGTTCGCTGCGAATCTTTCTGTTCAGCGCGGCAATGAGCTTCCTTGTCGCCGCCCCGGCCTCTGCCGCCGATTGCGTGCCGGGCAGCAAGGCTGCTCCGGCCGAGTTGATCCTGGCCTGCAGCACCATCATCGACCAGGCCGCCAATCCCGCTTCCGACCGCGCCGCGGCCCTGCTGGTTCGCGCCGACGCCCATGCGCGCACCTCGGGCGGCCTCACTCAGGCGCTGCGAGACATCGACCGCGCCATTGCGCTCAACGGCAAGGATGCAAAGGCCTGGCGCCTGCGGGGAGACCTTCTGCGCGAGGCCGGCGGAGACCTCAACCGCGCTGCGGCTGACCTCAGCAAGGCGATCGAGCTTGATCCCGAGAATGCGGAAGCCTTCGAGCTGCGCGGCGTCGTCTATACCAATCAGCGCCGGCTCGACCGCGCGCTCGCCGATTACGACCAGGCCATCAAGCTGAAGCCGGATTATGCGCAGGCCTGGTCCGACCGCGGCGTGGCCTATTACCTCGGCGGCGACAACGAAAAGGCGATCAAGAATTTCGACGAGGCCTTGCGGCTCGACCCCGACCGGCCCCGCACCTACACCAACCGCGGCGCGGCCTGGAAGAAGCTCGGCCAGCTCGACAAGGCGGTCGCCGATGACGGCGAGGCGATCAGGCTCGATCCGAAGGTGCCGGAATACTACGGCAATCGCGGCCTGACCTACGCTGCGATGGGCGAGTACGACAAGGCGATTGCCGATTACGACCAGGCGATCCGGCGGGAGCGGCGCGCCAATTTCCTGACCAATCGCGGCGATTCCCATCAGTTCAAGGGCGAGCTCGGAGCTGCGCTGAGCGACTATGATGCCGCGCTCGAGCTCGATCCGAATTTCGCAAAGACCTACAACAACCGCGCCGTGCTCTACAAGAAGATGGGAGAGCGGAAGAAGGCGCTGGCCGATTATGAAACGGCGCTCAAGCTGGACCCCGGCAACGAGAATGCAGCGAACGGCCGCCGCAGCACGATGGCGGAGATCGCCAAGTTCGGCGGCGAGCCGCCGCGGGCGCTGAATGCGGCGTCCGGCAATGGTCCGTCCTTCCCATGCGCGACGGCCAGGCGTGAGGTCGAGAAGGTGATCTGTGCCGATCCGCAACTGGGCGTGCTTGACCGCCAGATCGCCGAGACGTTCGAGCGCGTGCTCAAATCGGCGGGCAAGCGCGCGGCCGGCGAGCTGCGGAAGACCCAGCGCGATTTCCTCAGCCTCCGTAACGCCAGCTTTGGTCGTCCCGGCTACGACCTGAAGAAGATCATGCAGGACCATCTGCAACGGCTGAATGCGATGGAGAGCTGAGAACCGAGAGCCGAAGTCGCGCGGCTGGCTCCGGTTACCTCTCTCGCTTGGGGGGAGGTCGCAGCGCTCGAAGAGCGCGGCGGGTGAGGGCTTTCTCGCCTTGGGGATTTCCTCGAACGCCTCTGGCAATCCCGGCGCGGCGGCACCCCCACCCCTCCTCCGCGAGAGGGAGTGGGAGTAATGCCCCATCCTTTTCAGCTTGAACCGCGGCTCGTTCCCGGGAAAATAGCCCCCAAACAAGTCCGATACTTGATCCGGGTCATGGCGGGGCGACCGTTCTGCCGCAAGGTTCAAGGTCAGGCCAATAAAGGGACGGGAGCGCGGGAATGAACGCCGACGGTAAAAGTCGTTATCACGAAGTCCATGCGCGCTCGCTGGCCGATCCCGAAGGCTTCTGGGCCGAGGCGGCGAAGGAGATCGACTGGATCGAGCCGCCGAAGACGATCTTCGATCCCTCGCAGGGGACCTACGGCCGCTGGTTCGCCGGCGGTGTCGTCAATACCTGCTACAACGCGCTCGATCGCCATGTCGAACGCGGCCGCGCCGACCAGGTCGCGCTGATCCATGATTCGCCGCTGACGGGCAGCGTCACCCAACTGACCTATGCGGAACTGCTGAACGAGGTGCAGGCGCTCGCCGCGATCATGCAGGATTTCAGCGTCGCCAAGGGCGATCGTGTCATCCTCTATATGCCGATGGTGACGGAGGCCGTGGTCGCGATGCTCGCCTGCGCGCGGATCGGTGCGGTGCATTCCGTGGTGTTCGGCGGCTTTGCCGCGAAAGAGCTCGCCACCCGAATCGACGACGCGCAGCCGAAACTCATTCTCTCCGCAAGCTGCGGCATCGAGCCGGGCCGGATCGTGCAGTACAAGCCGCTGCTCGACGAGGCGATCAGGCTTGCCGGCAGCAAGCCGAAGGCCTGCATCGTGCTGCAACGTCCACAACTGACTTGCGACCTGACCCCGGGCCGGGACTATGATTGGGCGAGCCTGCGCCGCAAGGCGCTGAACGACGGCAAGAAAGCGCCTTGCGTCCCGGTCGCCGCGACCGATCCGCTCTACATCCTCTATACTTCAGGCACCACGGGCATTCCCAAGGGCGTCGTGCGCGACAATGGCGGCCATCTCGTCGCGGTGAAATGGTCGATGTTCAACCTCTACGGCGTCAAGCCGGGCGAGGTGTGGTGGTGCGGCTCCGATATCGGCTGGGTGGTCGGCCACAGCTACATCGTCTACGGTCCGCTGCTGCACGGCGCGACGACGATCATGTACGAGGGCAAGCCCGTCGGTACGCCCGATGCCGGCGCGTTCTGGCGCGTCATCTCGGAGCACAAGGCGGTCGCGTTCTTCACCGCGCCGACCGCGTTCCGCGCGATCCGGAAAGAGGATCCGGAAGGAAAGTTCATCCGGCAGTACGACCTGTCGAAGTTCCGCACGCTCTTTTTGGCCGGCGAGCGCGCCGATCCGCCGACGGTGGAATGGGCTGAGCAGCAGCTGAAGGTGCCGGTGATCGACCATTGGTGGCAGACCGAGACCGGCTGGTGCATCGCCGGCAACCCGGTCGGACTCGGCATGCTGCCGGTGAAGCACGGCTCGCCGACGGTGCCGATGCCGGGCTACCAGGTGGACGTGGTCGACGAGGCGGCAAAGCCCGTGGGACCCAACACCATGGGCTCGATCGTCATCAAGCTGCCGATGCCGCCCGGCTGCCTGCCGACGCTGTGGAATCAGGATGAGCGCTTCAGGGAGGCGTATCTCACCGAATTCCCCGGCTATTACAAAACATCCGATGCCGGCTACAAGGACGAGGACGGCTACGTCTTCGTCATGGGCCGCACCGACGACATCATCAACGTCGCCGGCCATCGGCTCTCCACCGGCGGCATGGAGGAGATTCTGGCCTCGCATCCCGATGTCGCCGAATGTGCCGTGCTCGGCGTCAAGGACGCGATCAAGGGCGAAGTGCCCTGCGGCTTCCTGGTGCTCAAGGCCGGCGTGAAGCGTGCGCCGGCGGAGATCGAGAAGGAGATCGTCGCGCTGGTGCGCGACAAGCTCGGCCCGGTCGCCGCCTTCAAGCTCGCGATCACCGTCGGCCGCCTGCCGAAGACGCGTTCCGGCAAGATTCTTCGCGGCACCATCAAGAAGATCGCCGACGGCGAGTCCTGGACCATGCCGGCGACGATCGAAGATCCCAAGACGCTCGACGAGATCGGGGAGGCGCTGAAGGGGAGGGTGTGAGGCGATCAGATGGGGCTTGAATAGGCCGCATTTTTCCGCTCAACCCTCATCCTGAGGCGCGCGCCCGGCGCATCTCGAAGGATGAAAGGCCCCGCTGCTGCATCCGGGCCTGCATGGTTCGCGACGCCCGCTGCGCGGGCTCCTCGCCATGAGGACGAAAGAGCTGCTATGAATTCGAAGCCGTTTCTTGCGATTGTGTTTGCCGGCCTCATGCTCTCCGCCTGCTCCTCGCGCTATCAGACGCCGGTGGCGGCGGGTGGTGACGATGACGACGCGGTCTGCCAGAGCCGCGGCTATGCGGTAGGCTCGCCGGAATACGTGGCCTGCCGCAAGGACCGCGACGTCCAGCGCAACGCCGCCACCGCGCGTGCCGACCGTCGCCAGCGCGACCTCGGCGAATACATGCTGAACCATCCCGAGCGGCCTTGATGTGAGCTGCGGCATTTTCCTGCCGCGCCGCGCACAACGCATGCGCTGTTTCCGTGGCACATCTGCAACGCCGTGGCCAAATCGTGGCGGCCTTCGCCTGGTTTGATCGGCATCAAATCCTTCACCATCCCCTTTCTGCTCTGACGCTCTTGTCGCGCAACGACGCGCGAGAGACGGCTGAAGGGGATTGAAATGCAGAGAACGACAAGAAACCTGGCGCGGCTTGCGACGGTTGGTGCGATGATCGCGGGCATGTTTGCATCGGTGCAGGCGGCTGATTTGCCGGTTTACAAGAAGGCGCCGCCGCAGGTGGAGGCGTTCAATCCGTGGATGGTGCGCCTGCGCGTGCTCGGCGTGTTGCCCGATGCCGGCGGCTCGACCGTCAATGTGGCGGGCGTGCCCTCGCTGTCGTCGCCGAATTCCGGCCTGTCGATCAGCGACCAGGTCGTCCCCGAGCTCGACATCAGCTATTTTTTCACCAAGAACATCGCGGCCGAACTGATCCTCGGCGTCACCCGGCACTCGATCAGCGGCACCGGCTCGCTTGCGAACCTGCCGATCGGAAAGACCACGCTGCTGCCGCCGACGCTGACGCTGCAATATCACTTCGACCAGTTCGGCGCGTTCAAGCCGTATATCGGCGCCGGCGTCAACTACACCGTGTTCTTCAACAATTCGGCGGCCAATGCGCCGGCCGCCATCGCCGGTCCGCCCGCGATCGTCGCCACCACCACCAACCTGCACGTCAGCAATGCATGGGGCGGCGCCGTGCAGTTCGGCTTCGACTACATGATCGACCGGCACTGGGGTCTCAACGTCGACGTCAAGAAGCTCTGGCTGCGTCCGGATTACAGCGCGACCGTCTCCGGCCTGCCGGTCACCGGCACCGCGCATATCGATCCGTGGCTGGTCGGCGCGGGCGTGACGTACAAGTTCTGAGGGACGCTCGCATAGAACGACAACTCCGCAGTCGTCCCGGGGACGACTGCGCGGGTGTGGCGCGCTCTATCGCTCAAAGCCCTCTCACAAACAAAAACGCGGCGGGTTCTCCCGCCGCGTTTGCATTCGATGGTGAATGAACGAGAGAGGAACTACTCCTCCTCGTCTTCCTGCTTCTTGCCGCCGAGCGTCTTCAACTTGGCGAATACGGCGTCGAGGTTGAGGTCGTCGCTCGATCGCTCGGCCGGCTCGAACTCGTCCTTCTTGGTGGTCTCGGACGCCGGCAGCAGGGTTGCGCCGCCATAGGCTGCGTCGATCGGCTTCTCCTTGGCCGCGCGCGCCACCTCAAAATCGAGCTCGATCTGCGAGCAGAGGCCAAGGGTGACGGGGTCGATCGGGGTCAGCTGGGAGGTATTCCAGTGGGTGCGGTCCCGCACGCTCGCGATCGTGCTCTTGGTGGTCCCGACCAGGCGCATGATCTGGGCGTCCTTGAGCTCGGCATGGTTGCGGAGCAGCCAGAGGATGGCGCTCGGACGCTCGTGGCGGCGCGAGACCGGGGTGTAGCGCGGGCCCTTGCGCTTGGGCTGGGGTGGCAGCACCACCTTGCTTTCCTGGAGGCGGAGCCGGTAATCCGGATTGCTCTCGCCCTTCTCGATCTCCTCGCGGGTCAGCTGGCCATTGGAGAGGGGATCCATGCCCTTGATGCCCTGGGCCGCATCGCCGTCGGCGATCGCGCGCACCTCGAGGGGATGCATCTTGGTGAAATCGGCGACCTGGTCGAAGGTCAGCGCGGTGTTGTCGAGCAGCCAGACGGCGGTCGCCTTGGGCATCAGAGGTGCGTTGCTCATGGCAAATCTCCTTTGTGCTTCGCCCACCCCTCTGGAGGCGAAGCCGGTGGTCATCAGCGATGACTGGGAATTCGCGCTATATAAGCCGGGAGGGGGTAGCCACGCAATGGTTCTGCTATAGATAGTGCCTTGACAGCGCCCGAAAGGGGGCCCAATTCCCTGTAAGCCCGTACCTAAGCCCTATTCCATTCATCGACCGCTCCCCGCCCATTTGGCGAGGTGATTCGGTCCCGAGATCGCTCAATGTCAGCCAAACCAGACCTCAAGATCGTGCTTTGTTCTCCCCGTGGCTTCTGCGCCGGGGTGGTCCGGGCGATCGACACCGTGGAACGGGCGCTCGATAAATACGGCGCCCCCGTCTATGTTCGCCACGAGATTGTGCACAACAAGTACGTCGTCGATGGGTTGAAGAAGAAGGGCGCCATCTTCGTCGAGGAGCTCGCCGAAATCCCGGAAAACACCACCGCACCGGTGGTGTTCTCGGCCCATGGCGTGCCGAAATCGGTTCCGGCCGACGCCCAGTCGCGCAATCTGTTCTCGCTGGATGCGACCTGCCCGCTGGTGACCAAGGTGCACCGCGAGGCCGCGATCCACTTCAAGCGTGGCCGCGAGATATTCCTGATCGGCCACTCCCATCATCCCGAGGTGGTCGGCACGCTCGGCCAGCTTCCGACCGGGGCCGTGACCCTGATCGAGACTGCCGAGGACGCCAAGACCATCGCCCCGAAGGACCCCAACAACCTCGCCTTCGTGACCCAGACCACGCTGTCGATCGACGACACCGCGGAGATCGTGGCGCTCCTGAAGGAGCGCTTCCCGAACATCAACGGGCCGCACAAGGAAGACATCTGCTACGCCACCACCAACCGCCAGCTCGCGGTGAAGAAGGTGGCGCCGGTGGTCGACGCGCTGATCGTGGTCGGTGCGCCGAACTCCTCGAACTCGCAGCGCCTTCGCGAGGTCGCGGAGCGCGAGGGCTGCGGGATCGCGGTGCTGGCGCAGCGCGCCACCGACATCGACTGGACCAAGTTCGGCAACATCACGAGTCTCGGCATCACCGCAGGCGCATCCGCGCCGGAGGTGATCGTCGAGGAGATCATGGACGCGTTCGCCGAGCGTTACACGCTGCATGTGGAGACGGTCTCGGCTGCGGAGGAGAACGAGTTCTTCCCGCTGCCCCGTCAGGTGCGCCCTGAAGCCGCCGCCGAGTAGACTTTTATGGCGGTCTACACCGACGTTGCCGCCGACGAGCTTGCGGATTTCCTGAAGCAATATGATCTCGGCGAACTGCTCTCCTACAAGGGCATCGCCGAGGGCGTCGAGAACACCAACTTCCTGCTGCATACGAGTACGGGCTCGTTCATCCTCACGCTCTACGAGAAGCGCGTGGCGAAGAACGATCTGCCGTTCTTCCTCGCCCTGATGACGCATCTGGCGGAGCACGGCATCAACTGCCCGCTGCCGGTGAAGGGAACGGACGGCGAGGCGCTGCGCGAGCTGTCGGGGCGTCCCGCGGCGATCATCACCTTTCTCGAAGGCATGTGGCCACGCAAGCCGAACGTGGCTCATTGCGCCGGCGTTGGCGCGGCGCTGGCGAAGATGCATCTGGCCGGCGCGAACTTTGCGATTCGGCGCGCCAATGCGCTGTCGGTCTCCGGCTGGCGGCCGCTGTTCGATGCGGCCTCACACCGTGCCGACGAAGTGCAGCCGGGCCTGCGCGCGTTTCTCGCGGCCGAGCTCGATCATCTCTCAAGCGGGGTCTGGCCGACCGATCTGCCGGAGGGCGTGATCCACGCCGACCTCTTCAACGACAATGTCTTCTTCCTCGGCGACCAGCTCTCCGGGATCATCGACTTCACCTTCGCCTGCAACGACATGCTGGCCTATGACGTCGCGATCTGCCTCAACGCCTGGTGCTTCGAGCCGGATCATTCCTTCAATGTCACCAAGGCGCGGGCCTTCCTCAACGCCTATGGCCGGGTGCGGAAGCTCTCGGAGGCGGAAGAGGCCGCGCTGCCGCTGCTCGCGCGTGGCGCTGCGATCCGCTTCCTGCTGACGCGGCTGGTGGACTGGCTCAACGTGCCCGTGGGCGCGCTGGTCAAGCCGAAGGATCCGCTGGAATATGTCCGCAAGCTGCGCTTTCACCAGAGCGTGACGAGCGTGCGCGACTATGGGCTGATGCCGTCGGGGCAGGCGGCGTGAGCGAGCTTCCCAATGTCACGATCTATACCGACGGCGCCTGCTCGGGAAATCCCGGGCCGGGCGGCTGGGGCGCGATCCTGAGGTTCGGCGACAAGGAGAAGGAGCTGAACGGCGGCCAGCCGCACACCACCAACAACCAGATGGAGCTGATGGCGGCGATCTCCGCGCTCGAAGCGCTGAAGAAGCCGTGCACCGTCGATCTCTACACCGACAGCCAGTATGTCCGGCAGGGCATCACGGGCTGGATCTTCGGCTGGAAGCGCAACGGCTGGCGCACCGCCGACAAGAAGCCGGTGAAGAACGTCGAGCTATGGCAGCGCCTGGATGCCGCGCTGAAGCAGCATGAGGTCCGCTGGCACTGGGTCAAGGGCCATGCCGGCCACCCCGAGAACGAACGTGCGGATCAGCTGGCACGCGACGGGATCGTGAAGGCACGGTTGCAGCAGAGGGTGAGCGAGTAGGGGGCGCAATCGGCGCTCCACTCTCAACTGTCGTCGCCCGGCTTGACCGGGCGATCCAGTATCCCAGAGACGGCCGTAATTGAGCCGAGAAGCTTCGGCGCACTGGATGCCCCGGCCAAGCCGGGGCATGACAGCGTCTCTTGTCGCGACGAGAGCCTTACAGCTGCCCCAGCAGCGTATCGCCGCCGGAGACCTCGACCTTGCCGGGCATCGCCTCGAGGTTCAGCTTCTTCACCACGCCGTCCTCGACCAGCATCGAATAGCGCTTGGAACGGATGCCGAGGCCGTTGGCGGAGGCGTCCAGCTCCATGCCGATCGCCTTGGCGAACTCGGCATTGCCGTCGGCGAGGAAGACGGCCTCGTCGCGCTGGTCGGTGTCGCGCTTCCAGGCGTTCATGACGAAGGCGTCGTTGACGGAGACGATGGCGATGGTGTCGACGCCCTTGTCCTTCATGGCGTAGGCATTGAGGAAGATGCTCGGCAGATGCATCTTGTGGCAGGTGCCGGTATAGGCGCCGGGCACCGCGAACAGCGCCACCTTCTTGCCCTTGAAGATATCGTCGGTGGTCTTCACCTGCGGGCCTTCCGCCGTCATCACGCGGAATTTCGCCTCGGGCAGCTTGTCGCCAGTCTGGATCGCCATCGTCAGTCTCCCTGAATATCGATCCCGCTTTTTAGACCGGTGCGCCGGCCTGCACAATATTGCCGGCGGCGGAAGCCGCGCCTCTGTCTGGACCCTTCACCATGATGTCATCAGCCGGCGAAGCCGCCCCCGTCGAGGAAGGCCTGCTCTTCCTCGGTGGTGTCCCGGTTGAGGAGACGGTTGCGGTGGGGGAAGCGACCGAACCGCCGGATGATGTCGGCGTGCTCGCGGGCGTATTTCAGATTCTCGGCATTATCGGCGTTTTGAAACAGCGCGACGCAATGCAGCTGATCGGGCAGGTGCTCGGAATGCATCAAAGGCAGATAAAGGAATTCGAGCAGGATGGGATCGACCCTGCGATCCGTGCCTCTTTCGATGGCGCGGCGGGCAACGTCGCGCGCCAGCGCATCGGTGGCAAAGGCCTGCGGCGTGTCGCGAAACATGTTGCGAGGGAACTGGTCGAGCACGATGACCAGCGCGAGCGCGCCGTCGTCGCTGGTCTCCCATGATGCAAGCTCGCCGGAGGCCGCCTTCTGCCACAGGGCGAGAAAGCGGCGTCGGACCTCCGCGTCGAAAACGGCGTCGCGCTTGTACCAGCGCTCGCGGCCGGCCTCGCGCCAGAAGGCGAGAATGCCTGACGGCGTGATGTGCCCGACGTCAGTCATGAACCAAAGGCGGCCTTACGCCGCCTCCGCCTTCTTCTCGTCGCGGAGCTGCCGGCGCAGGATCTTGCCGACATTGGTCTTGGGCAGGTCAGTGCGGAATTCGATGTGCTTGGGCACCTTGTAGCCGGTGAGCTGCTCGTGACAGAACTTTATCACCGCCTCTGCGGTGAGGTTGGGGTCCTTCTTCACCACGAAAGCCTTCACCGCTTCACCCGACTTGGAATCGGGAATGCCGATCACGGCACATTCGAGCACGCCCGGATGGCTCGCGATCACTTCCTCGACCTCATTTGGATAAACGTTGAAGCCGGAGACCAGGATCATGTCCTTCTTGCGGTCGACGATCTTGGTGTAGCCCCTCTCGTCCATGATGCCGATGTCGCCGGTGCGGAAAAAGCCGTCCGCAGTCATCACCTTCGCGGTCTCTTCCGGCCTGTTCCAGTAGCCCGACATCACCTGTGGACCCTTGGCGCAGATCTCGCCGGCCTGGCCGAGCGGCACCTCGTTGCCGTCGTCGTCGCGGATCGAGATGTAGGTCGACGGCACGGGGATGCCGATCGAGCCCGTGAACTCGGTCGCGGTTGCGGGGTTGCAAGTCAGCGTCGGCGAGGTCTCCGACAGGCCGTAGCCTTCGGCGATGAAGCAGCCAGTGATCGCCTTCCACTGATCGGCGACGGGACGCTGCACCGCCATGCCGCCGCCATTCGAGATCTTCAGCTTGGAGAAGTCGAGCTTCTTGAAATCGGGATGGTGCATCAGCCCGTTGTAGAGCGTGTTCACGGCCGGGAAGCTGTTGACCTGGTATTTCGCCAGCTCCTTGATGAAACCGGGAATGTCGCGCGGATTGGGAATCAGGAGATTGCAGCCGCCGGCGCGCACCGCGAGCAGGTAGCAGGCCGTCAGCGCGAAGATGTGATAGAGCGGCAGCGCGCAGACGATCATGAGCTGATCGACATGCGGCGGCGCGGCCATCGCCGGCTGGAGCCAGGCGTCGTTCTGCAGGACGTTGGCAACGATGTTGCGGTGGAGCAGGGTGGCACCCTTGGAGAGGCCGGTGGTGCCGCCGGTATATTGCAGGAAGGCGACGTCACCCGGCGAGAGCTTCGGCTTGCTGAAGGTCATGCCGCGGCCGGCCGAAACCGCCTCGTTGTAGGACACCGCGCCCGGCAGCGACCAGGCCGGCACCATCTTCTTGACGCGGCGGACGACGAGGTTGACGATCACGCCCTTGAAGCCGAGCAGGTCGCCCATGCTGGCGACGATGACATGCTTCACCGCGGTCTTCCCGATCACCTGCTCGACGGTGTGGGCAAAGTTCTCCAGCACGATGATGGCTTCGGCGCCGGAATCCTTGAGTTGATGCTCGAGCTCACGCGGGGTGTAGAGCGGGTTGACGTTGACGACCGCGAAGCCGGCCCGCAGCACCGCGGCGGTCGCGACCGGATATTGCAGTACGTTCGGCATCATGAGGGCGACGCGGGCGCCGCGCTGCAGGCCGCGGCCCTGCAAATAAGCCGCGAGCGCGACCGACATCTGGTCGAGGTCGCGGTAGCTGATCGACTTGTCCATGCAGATGAACGCCTTGCGGTCGGCGAACTTCGTGAAGCTCTCCTCCAGCAGGTCGACCAGCGATGCGTATTGCGTCGGCTCGATATCGGCGGGCACGCCGGGCGGATATTGCTTGAGCCAGATGCGCTCCATGGAAAACTCCCCTCATTGACCAGAGCCCGTTGTGTCTCGGGCTTGCCTCATTGCCGCCAGTATCGAACCTGCCGGAACGCGTGGCAAGCGGTCGACGCTTAGGGCAAAGGTCGGGGTGTCGCCACTGGAATTATCCTGAACGGCGCTGCCGCAGGTGCGAAGCGCCGGCTGTCGCGGTGAGGGGGCCCTTAACTGTTGTTGGCCGGCTTGGCGGCGGGCTTGGTCGCGGCCTTGGGCTTGGCGGGCTTCGGATCGCCGCTCGCCGCAGGCTTCTCGGCGGGTTTTGCCGCCGTATCGTGCTTGGCGGCGGCGTGCTTGGGCGCCGCCGGCTTCGCCGCTGTCCTGGTGTCGCTCTTGCTGTCGCTCTTGGCCGCAGCCGGCTTGGCATCCGGCTTGGCATCCGGCTTAGCATCCGGCTTGGCCGCCGCCGTCTTGGTATCCTTGCTGCTGTCCTTGCCCGGATCTTTCGGCTTGTCGGCCGCGTCGGGCTTCTTGGCGACGCGCGACTTCTTGCCACGCGGCTTGGAGGCGGCCTGCTGATCGGCATCGGCCGCGACCGCCGCAATCAGGGCGGTGCCGGTGCGGGTTGGGCCGGTATAGACCGGCACGGGCTCGGCGGCCGCCGGAGGCAAGGCCATCAGCTCGGACGCCTTCATCGGGGGCGGCTGGAGGCCGGCGGTGAAGAACGTGATCTGGGCTTCTCCGCCGGTGGCCGAGGCCGATCCGGCGGTGCTGCCATTTGCTGCAATCAGTGCACCGTCGTCGTCGCTGGCCGGCCGCTTGCGGTGGGGCCCGCACATCTCGTCGCGCAGGTTCGGCGGCGAGGCGTCGATCGGCACGAGGTTGTCGACCGTGCCGAGAGAGGGGCGCAGCCAAGTGAGATTGTCCTGCGCGAAGCCGCGCTCGAGCAGTTGCGCCGCCTTCACCGCGCGCGCGGTGCCGGAACTCGCACCCAGCACGACCGCGATCAGCCGGCGGCCGTTGCGGGTCGCCGAGGCCACGAGGTTGTAGCCGGAGGCGCAGATGAAGCCGGTCTTGAACCCGTCGGCGCCGGGATAGCGGCCGATCAGCTTGTTGAAGTTGCCGGTGACGCGCTTGCCGAAGCGGATCGCCGGAATGTGCACGAAGTACTCGTATTCCGGCAGATCGCGCAGGAACGCGCGCGCCAGGATTCCGAGATCGCGCGCCGACGTGACCTGGCCGTCGGCAGGCAGGCCGTTCGGGTTGACGTAGCTCGTCTGCGTCATGCCGAGCTTCTTCGCGGTGTCGTTCATCATCGCGGAGAAGCCGTCGACCGAACCGCCGACGCCTTCGGCGAGCACCACGGCCATGTCGTTAGCCGACTTGACCATCATCATCTTGAGCGCGTTGTCGACCGTGACCTGCGTTCCCGGACGGAAACCCATTTTCGACGGCGATTGCGAGGCTGCCGTTGGCGATACCGTGAGGAGCGTGTCCAGCGTGAGCCTGCGGTCCTTGACCGCCCTCAACGTCACATAGGTCGTCATGATCTTGGTGACGGAAGCGGGGTACCAGGGAATGGTCGCGTTATCCGCCTGCAGCACCTTGCCGGTGTCGGCCTCGATCAGCAGCAGCGCCTCGGCGCTCGCCGCGCGCGGCGCGAGCAATGCGGCGCATGCGAGGCTCGCAGCCAACAGGTTGAACAGGGATTTGCGAAGCAGCGGGCGTAGGGCGTGCACTATCCGATTCCGGTCCTTGGAGACCGGCCGGTTCCGGACGGTCCTCGTGATCTGATGTTCGGTTTTGAAATCCAGCGCCGCCGCTTGCGGCGCCGCAAACCTATACCGGCTGGTGCGTCGAGAATAGGGGGATCAGTGCGGTATTCCGCAATGAAATAGGCCGAATTTCGACGATGTTACGAGGAATTGCTACGGGGATTTGGCCGCCGTCGCGGCAGCCTCAGCCGCTGTCATGCTGGCCCGTGTGCTCGCTTGAGCGGTTTCATGGACCATGAACTGGGCCCTGGCGAGCTCGGCAAAATGGCCGCCTTTGGCCACGAGTTCATCGAAAGTTCCACTTTCGATCACGCGTCCGTTTTCGAACACCAGGATCCGGGTGGCATTGCGGATGGTGGAGAGGCGATGGGCGATCACGAAGGTGGTGCGGCCCTTCATCACTTCGTCGAGAGCGGCATTCACCTTGGTCTCGGTGACGGCGTCGAGCGCGCTGGTGGCTTCGTCCAGGATCAGGATCGGCGGGTCCTTCAGCAGCGCGCGGGCGATCGACAGGCGCTGCCGCTCGCCGCCGGACAGCATGCGGCCGCGCTCGCCGGCATTGGTCGTGAAGCCGCCGCTGCGCTCGATGAAATCCAGCGCCTGCGCGCGCTCGGCCGCCTTGCGCATCTCGGCCTCGGTCGCGTCCGGCTTGCCGACGCGCAAATTCTCCTCGATCGAGCGGTTGAACAGCAGCGCTTCCTGGAACACGACGCCGATGTTCCGCCGCAGCGACGTCAGCGTCACGCCGCGCACGTCCATGCCGTCGATCCTGATGAAGCCGGATTGCGGATCGAAGGCGCGATGCAGGAGCGCGATCGCGGTCGACTTCCCGGCGCCGGTAGGGCCGACCAGCGCGATGGTCTGGCCGGGCAGCGCGGTGAAGGTGAGGTCCTCGATCGCCGGCCGCTTGCCGTCATAGGAGAAGGTGACGTCGTTGAACTCGACGAGGCCGGACAGCCTGCCGGCATCGATTGCGTCGGGCCGGTCGTGCACCGCAGGCACGGCGTCGAGCACATTGAAGAACTCGCGCAAGCGCGGGGCTTCCATGAATACGTTGTTGATGAAGCTGACGACCTGCTCGAGCTTCTGGATGAGCATGGTCGCGAAGCTCACGAACATCACGATCTCGCCGACGGAGGTCAGGCCCTGATCATGCAGGGCGATGCCGAAGGTGAAGATCGCAAGCACCGTGATGGTGGTGGAGGCGCGCGTGATGACGGTGACGAGCGCCCACCACGACAGCACCGGCATCTGCGCGGCCAGCAGTTCGTCGGCGACGGAGCGCAGCCCTTTGACCTCGGACTCGACGCGGACGAAGCTCTGCACCAGCGCGACATTGCCGAGCGCGTCCGAGGCGCGAGCCGAGAGTTCGCTGTAATGCTCCTCGACCTCCATCTGCATGCCGAAGGTCCTGCGCACCACGAAGGTCGTCAGGGCGGTGAAGACGATGCAGAGCACGAACAGCAGGATGGCAAGGCGCCAGTTCAGGTAGAGCGACAGCGGCAGCAGCACCACGACCGACAGAATGGCAGCGAAATGCTCGCGGAAGAAACCGAGCCACAGCCGCCACAAGGCATCGGTGCCGTTGAGCATCACCTTCATCAGCCGGCCCGAATGCGTGCCGGAATGGAATGTCAGCGGCAGCTGCAGGATGTGCTCGAAATAATCTGTCAGCACCGCCTGGCGCTGGCGGTGCGAGAGCCGGTCGGCCTGCAAGGCCACGAGCGCGCTGCACAGGATGGTGAAGATCCCGAATGCGACCCAGGCCACGAGGAACGGCCAGGCCGAGTTCGAACCGGCCACCGTCTTGCCCGAGAGCACGTCGATGATCCGGCCGAACAGAACGGGCTCGGCGAATTGCGAAGCCGCCAGCAGGAGATTGGCGACCGCGAGCAGCCAGCCCAGCCGCGCCTCCTTGCCGAGCAGCTCGAGAACGCGGGTGTAGAGGCGGAGGATGGACATGCGGGCGACGAACTCGAACGGATGACGGTGCCCGTATTCTAAGCAGGGATTTCCGCGAGATATAGCGGAAGCTGTCAGTTTTGCTCAGTTGATCAGCCGCCCCGCCACCGGCGGCAGGAACCGGTCGTCGAAGATATCGGCCGCGGTCGGCCGCTTGCGGAATTTGAACTCCTGCGCGATCTGGTCGATCGAGCGCTCCAGGCGCGGCGGTTCGATGCCGCCGAGACCGTTGCGCCTGACCTCGTCGGTCAGGACGTTTTCGGCGAGGACGGTGCGCAGGCGCTCCAGCTCCAGGTCGCGCTCGCCGCCGTCGATGCGGCTCGCGGCCTCGTCAGCCGCACGCGAAGGCTCCTTGACGGTCGCGGCGATGCCGGCGATCAAGGCGCGGACGAAGCCCTTCACGGCATCCGGCCTTGCTGCGGCGAAGGCGGCATTGACCACCACGGCAAAGCCATAGGCTTCGCAGCCATAGTCGGCGTAACGCAGCACGACGAGATCGGCTCCGGGCACGCCGCGGTCGCGCAAATTCACCGCCGAGAGATAGTTGAAGCCCGCGACCGCATCGACCTGTCCCGCGGACAGGATCGGCTCGCGCACCGCGGCGCCAATCTTGTGGAATTTGACGCGCGATGCCTTGATGCCGTTCTGCTGTGCCAGCGCCGGCCACAGCCGCATCGACAGATCGCCGTCGGCAACGCCGACGGTCTTGCCGTCGAGATCCGGCAATACCTGGATGCCTCGGCTCCTGCGCGCGACGATCGCGTAGGGCGCGCGATTGAACAGCACGAACACCGCCTTGACCGGCGCCGCATCTTCCTTGTCGCGAAAGCGGATCAGCTCGTTGATGTCGACGAGCGCAAGCTCGCTGTCGCCCTTGGCGACGCGTGCGAGCGCCTCCGGCGATCCGGTTGCGCTGGCGAATGACACGTTGAGACGCTCGGCGCTGAACCTGCCGTCCTTCGCCGCAAGGAAGAACGGTGCCATGCTCGCATCCAATGGTCGGTCGAAGCTGAAGTGGATCGCAACGGAAGGCGAAGCAGTCTCGGCCGCGCAGACATTGCGGGCGATCAGCATCGCAAGCGGGATCGAGAGGGCCAGCAGGCAACGAAGCGCGATCGTCTTGAATTCCGACATCAGTTGCGCCGGTCCCGCATTGTTATGGCTTCGTGACGCTCGCAGCGCCGGCCGGCAGTCAGTCTGTCCGCGCCAACATGAACGGAGGATGAGCGGCGTTGCGGCATCGTTACGCAACCCCGTTCAGCTTGTGTTGGGGTTGGGGAACCTACTTAGGTCGCGCGTGTTTGACAGACATCAGCCTGTCGTCAGGCACCATCCGAGGTCCCAAGGAGGGTCCAAATCATGTTTGACAGCCTTTCGAAGTTTGTCGGCCGCAAGGCCGTCCTTGCCACGGCCGCCGTGGTGGCTCTGACTGCCGCTGCACCCACCGCCTCCTACGCGGGCGGTCGTCATTGGCATGGTGGTGGCGGCGGCGCCGCCGCTGCAGCGATGTTCGGCCTGGCCGCGACCGGTCTTGCGATCGCAGCCACCCGGGACGCCTACGCCTACGATCCGGGCCCGGGTTACTATTACGGCGGCGGCCCGGTCTATTACAGCAGCCCCGGCTATGGATCCTATTATTACGACTCGCCCAACCGCTACACCTATGGCGGCTACAAGAACCCCTGCGCCCACGGCTATTCCGGCTACAGCTGCTATTAGCTGATCGGCCATACGCCATCGGCGAACAGGCCGTCGCGCTTGCCGCGCCGGCCTGTTTTCTGCTTTTATTGTCGCGCGTTAACGCCCGCGCCACGGGTTTAGAGTAATTTTGAGTACATGAGTGATTCGCTAGAGCGGCTATATCTGGCTGTGCTCGCGGCCAGAGATCTTGATCCGGCAACATCGCGTACGGCCCGGCTGTTTCAGCGCGGGCCTTCCAAAATGGCGAAGAAGCTGGCCGAAGAGGCCATCGAAGTCGTGATCGACGCGGTCAACGGCGACAGCGAGGCCGTGATCCGGGAAAGCGCCGATCTCCTCTACAATCTCACCGTGCTCTGGGCATCGGCCGGCGTGCGCCCCGAGGACGTCTGGCGCGAAATGACGCGGCGTGAAGACATGCTCGGCATCGCCGAGAAGCTGCCGAAATCCGCGATGAAGCTGCCCAAAGTCGCGTCACCTCGCGTGGCCGCCAGGCGGCCAATTGTCGCGCTCGAGGGCCGCACCGCGCGCAAGCGCCACTAAACCGCGATGAAACCGGGGTGAATGGGGCATCGCGCTTCAGCCTCTTGTTTGAGCATGATCTTTTTGGAAGACCGCTGCGCACCTTGCGCTGGCGCGGTCACGCGGGGCCGGATCATGCTCGAAACGTCATAATTCGCCTCAATCTCGGCATGGACAAATCCATCCCATGGTGCTTCATCGCGGCGCCATGCTGAAACGTATTTACGATTGGTGCATCGACGCCGCCCACAAGCCCTACGCACTCTGGATCATGGGCATTGTGTCTTTCGCCGAAAGCTCCTTCTTTCCGGTGCCGCCGGATGTGATGCTGATTCCGATGTCACTGGCGCGTCCGCAGCGCGCCTGGCTCTATGCCGCGGTCTGCACCGTGACCTCGGTGCTGGGTGGCATCGTCGGCTATGCCATCGGCGCGCTGCTGTTCGACTCGGTCGGCCAATGGCTGATTGACGTCTACGGCCTCGGCGGCAAGGTCGAGGCTTTCCGCGCCTCCTATGCGGAATGGGGGGCAGTCATCATCCTGCTCAAGGGGCTGACGCCGATCCCCTACAAGCTCGTCACCATCACCTCGGGCTTTGCCGGCTACAACATCATCCTGTTCATCCTGTGCTCGATCGTTGCGCGCGGCGGACGCTTCTTCGTCGTCGCGATCCTGCTCAACCGCTATGGCGACTGGATCCGCGTGAAGATCGAGAAGCATCTCGGTCTCGTGGTGGCGGTCGGCGCCATCGTGCTGGTGCTCGGCTTCGTCGTCGCCATCAAGCTGATCTAGAGGCGAGCGGCTTTGCCGCCGCGCCGGCTTCGGCTACGGTTGCCGTCATGATGGTTCGATCCGGCAATCCGGCCTTGCGGCTCGGGACGCTGATTTCAGCAGTGCTGCTGGTGCTGCTCGGCGCCGACGGGACCGGGTGGGCGCAATCCGCTCCGCCGGCGCTGGGTTTGCAGGAGCAGGGGCAACAAGCCGCGCCTCAGCCGTCGACGCCCGCTCCATCGGCGCCGCCGGCGCGCGAGGAAAATCCCGGCCTGATCAATGAAATGGGCAAGCTGTTCGACAAGCTGCCCTCGATCCTGCCGCCGATCAAAAGCCCCAGTGAAACCATGAACGACCTGTCGCGGCTCGCCAAGCCGTCGACCATGGTCTCGGGTCGCGTCGCCTGTCCAGCCTCGTCGAACGGCGCGCCCGACTGCAAGCAGGCCGCCGACCAGCTCTGCCAGAGCAAGGGCTACAAGGAAGGCAAGAGCCTGAATGCCGACTCCGCCGAGAAATGCTCGGCCAAGGTCCTGATCCCGGGCCGGCAACGCAAGCCCGACGACTGCCGCACCGATACTTTCGTGACCAGCGCGCTGTGCCAGAACTGACGTGAAGGCCTCGCGCGCATGCAGCAAGGAGCGCCCATGAGCCGTACGGAGCAGGATTTCCTCGGACAGCGTGAGATCGCCGACGACATCTATTACGGCGTTCAAACCATCCGGGGTAAGGAGAACTTCCACATCACCGGCATTCCGATGAACCAGGAGCCTTACTTCGTGAAGGCGCTCGGTTACGTCAAGAAGGCCGCCGCCATGGCCAATCGCGATCTCGGCGCGATCGACGCCAGGGTCGCGGACGCGATCATCCTGGGCTGCGACCGCGTCATCGCCGGCGACATGATGGATCAGTTCGTCACCGACTTCATCCAGGGCGGCGCCGGTACGTCGACCAACATGAACGCCAACGAGGTGATCGCGAACCTCGCGCTGGAATCGCTCGGCTTCGGCAAGGGCGACTACCAGCACGTCAGCCCCAACGATCACGTCAATTATGGTCAGTCCACCAACGATACCTATCCGACGGCCTTTCGCCTGGCGCTGATCCTGCGGCTCGAGAGCTACATGACGGCGCTGCGCCAGCTCCAGGAAGCCTTCTTCGCCAAGGGCCGCGAGTTCGACCGCGTGCTGAAGATGGGACGCACGCATCTTCAGGACGCGGTGCCGATGTCGCTCGGCGCGGAATTCCGGGGCTGGGGCACCACGATCGGCGAGGAAGTCGATCGCATCTCGGAAGCGCGAGCATTACTGCGCGAAATCAATCTCGGTGCCACCGCGATCGGCACCTCCGTGACCGCGGCCGTCGGCTATCCCAAGCTCGCGGTCCGGCATCTCAGTGCCCTGACCGGCGTCGATTTCATCCTCGCCGGCGACCTTGTCGAGGCGACGTCCGACACCGGCGCCTATGTGCAGCTCTCCGGCGTCCTGAAGCGCACCGCGAGCAAGCTGACGAAGATCTGCAACGACATCCGCCTGCTTGCCTCCGGCCCGCGCGCCGGCTTCAACGAGATCAACTTGCCGCAGCTTCAGCCCGGCTCCTCCATCATGCCCGGCAAGGTCAATCCCGTCATCCCCGAGGTCGTCAACCAGACCAGCTTCCTCGTCATCGGGCTCGACACCACGGTGACGCTCGCGGCCTCGGCCGGCCAGCTCCAGCTCAACGTGATGGAGCCGGTGATCTCGTTCGCGTTGTTCTTCTCGATCCGCACCATGGAACGCGCCGTCAACAGCCTGCGCGAAAACTGCATCGTCGGCATCACCGCCAACGAGGAGCATACCCGCAACATGGTGCTCAATTCCCTCGGCATCGTCACGGTGCTGAAGCCGCTGCTCGGCTACAAGCAATGCGCCGAGATCGCCCGCGAGGGCTACAAGAGCGGCAAGTCGCTGCACCAGATCGTCGTGGTCGAGCGCAAGCTGCTGACGCAGGAGAAGTGGGACGAGATGTTCTCGTTCGAGCGGCTGATCAATCCGGATTTGATTGGGTAGGGGGCGCCGTCATCCGGGACGCGCGCAGCGCGAGCCCGGAATCCATTTCGCCACGCATGCTGACGCCCGATGGATTCCGGGTTCGATGCTGACGCGCCGCCCCGGAATGACGAGGAGAGAATTCCGCACCTTGGAATAGTATCGCTGGGGCCGCCTACGGCGCCAAAACGCAATACTTGACAGTGGAAAGATTGCCTTGTTGGTATGTTGCCCAACCTTCCATTGACCGGCCAACAGAGGATCGTTTCGCTATGTCCATGCCTGCCCTGTTCAAGGGACGCCTGTCGATCCCCGTGATCGGCTCGCCGCTCTTCATCATCTCGGTGCCCGATCTCGTGATCGCGCAGTGCAAGGCGGGGGTGGTCGGCTCGTTTCCGTCGCTGAATGCCCGGCCGCCGGAATTGCTCGACGAATGGCTCGCGCGCATCACCGAAGAACTCGCGGCCTATGACCGCGCCCATCCCGACAAGCCGTCGGCGCCGTTCGCGGTCAACCAGATCGTGCACAAGTCGAACAACCGGCTCGACCACGACATGCAGCTCTGCGCCAAGTACAAGGTGCCGATGATCATCTCCTCGCTCGGCGCCCGCGAGGAGCTGAACCAGGCCGTGCACGGCTGGGGCGGCATCGTCTTCCACGACGTGATCAACCAGAAATTCGCGCACAAGGCGATCGAGAAGGGCGCTGACGGTCTGATCCTGGTCGCGGCCGGCGCCGGTGGCCATGCCGGCACTATCTCACCGCTGGCCTTCGTCGCCGAAACCCGCAAGTGGTTCGATGGTCCGATCGCGCTGTCAGGGGCGATCGGCAACGGCAAGGCGATCCGCGCCGCACGAATCCTCGGCGCCGACTTCGCCTATATCGGCTCGGCTTTCATCGCGACCAAGGAAGCCAATGCGGTCGAGAAGTACAAGGAGATGATCGCGGGCGCGACGGCCGACGACATCGTCTATTCCAACCTCTTCACTGGCGTGCACGGCAACTACCTGAAACCTTCTATCCTCGCTGCCGGCATGGATCCCGAGAATCTGCCGACCTCCGATCCCTCCAAGATGAATTTCGGCACCGACGCCTCCGGCGAGCGCGCCAAGCCGAAGGCCTGGAAGGAGATCTGGGGCTCGGGCCAGGGCATCGGCAGCATCGACGGCATCGTACCTGCCGCCGAACTGATCGCGCGTTTCAAGAAGGAATACGACGAAGCCATCGATCCGCCGTTGTAGTTCTCGTGTCCCGGACGCGCTGCAGCGTGTAACGCTGCTGCGCTGCGTCCGGGGAACGCCAGCCGAGGTATCGAACAGATATGCCCCCCGTCTACCGCGTCGACGGCAACAATGTCGTCAGCAGTCCGGATGCCGCCGGCCCCTGGGACCCGCGCATGCAGCACGGCTCGGCGCCGGCTTCGCTGGTGACATGGGCGGCCGAGCGCATTCCGACGCCTGTTGCGATGGACATCGCGCGCGTCACGATCGATCTGATGCGCCCGGTGCCGGTCGGGCCGCTCACGATCGCGACCGAAGTCTTGCGCGAGGGCCGCAAGATTCAGCTCTGCCAGATCAAGCTGCTCGCCGACGGCGTGCAGGTGGTCGGCGCCACCGTGCTCAAGATCAGGCGCCAGGCGCTGACGCTGCCCGATGGCGTCAAGGAGCTGCCGGTCACATTACCTTCGCCCGAGGATTCGCTGGTCGAGGAGAGTGCCGCCGTCACCAGCCCGTTCGTGCGATTGGTCTCGATGCGCGCCGCGCGCGGCCGCTTCGGCCAGGCCGGCGCCGGCGCGATCTGGTTTCGCGTCGACAATCCGCTGATCGAGGGCGAGGCGATCTCGCAGGCGATGCGCGCAGTGGTCGCCGCCGACTTTTCCAACGGCACCGCCTCGATGCTCGACTTCCGCGCCTGGACCTACATCAATGCCGATCTCACCGTGAGTTTTTCGCGCCAGCCGGTCGGCGAGTGGATCCTGCTCGACGGTGAGTCCTGGATCGGCGCTGACGGCACCGGGCTCGCAATGTCGCGCCTCGCCGACCGCCAGGGCTATTTCGGCCGCGCGGTGCAGAGCCTCGTGATCGAGAGGCGGTGAGCGTGACGGCGAGCGCCGCGATTGCTCTTTGGTCCGATTGAACGGCAGGCTTCCGCCGCCGCGGAAGGGATGCTTGGTCGTGTTCAGAGGCATCCTGCCTGTTCAGATTCCGTAGAAGATCTTGATCTCCCACAGCACCACGATGATAGCCGTGATCAACGCGATCGCGGCGACTGCACTTTCCAGGGAAGCGACTCTCATCCTACTCTCCGCTTCCCAGCCCCGTCAGCGGTCTAGGTGATTCCCCGATTCGCAGGCAATTGCGTGGGCATCGCCGCCAGGCACTCCGTCGCGCGCTGTGGTGTCGGCGCCACAACGACACCGTAGAATCCCGGGGGTTTTACCCCACCATCCGGTCCCTTCCGCTCCAGAAGCCCGCACGCAGTACCTTCTTGTCGACCTTGCCGACGCCGGTCATCGGGAGCTGGTTGACGAACTGGATCTGCTTGGGCGCATGTGCCGAGCCCTTTCGTGTCTTGACCAGGTTGATCAGTTCGTCCGGATCGGGCCGTGCGCCCTCGCGCGGCACGACGATGGCGGTGACGGCTTCGCCCCATTTCTCGTCGGGGATGCCGACGACCGCGACCATGGCGACATCGGCATGTTGCGACAGCACGTCCTCGACTTCGCGCGGGAAGATGTTGAAGCCGCCGGACACGATCATGTCCTTCTTGCGGTCGAGGATGAACATGTAGCCGCGCTCGTCCTTGCGCGCGATGTCGCCGGTGTGGACCCAGCCGTTCTTCAGCGTCTCGGCGGTGATGTCGGGCCGCTTCCAGTATTCGGCCATGACATGCGGGGCGCGCACGCAGATCTCGCCGGCCTCGCCCGTCTTCACCTCCTGATCGTTATCGTCGAGGATCCTGACCTCGCAGGCCGCGATCGGGAAGCCGCAGGACAGGAACAGCTCGGGCGTCCTGGGATCGTGGTCCGCCTTGCGCAGCACCGAGACCGGATAGCATTCGGTCTGGCCGTAAAGCTGCGAGAACACCGGTCCGATGCGTTCGATGCCCTCGACGAGCCGGCTCGGCGACATCGCGGACGCTCCGTAGAGCACCAGATCGAGCGAGGACAGATCGGTCTTGTCAAGCGCAGGATGGTCGAGCAGCACGTAGATCATGGTCGGCACGAACAGCGTGAAGTCGATGCGCTCGCGCGCGATCGTGGCAAGCACGGCATCGGGATCGAATCCCCTCAGCATGTGCACGGTGCCGCCGCGCATGAGGGTCGGCAGCACTTTCGTGCCGGCGACATGACTGATCGGGGCGACGGTGAGGTAGCGTGCCGCGTCGGGGATCTCGAAGTCGGCGAGGATCGCAGCGGCGGCCCCGGCATTCTCGCGGTGATAGCGCAACGCGCCCTTGGATTTGCCGGTGGTGCCGCCGGTGTAGTTCAGCGTGGAGAGATCGTCGAGGCTGGCAAGACATTGCGCGCTGGCGTGTCCCGCGCTCTCGATGGCCGCCAGCAGATCGACGCCGTAGCCGGCCGGCCCCATGGTGAAGACCGCCTTGAGCAGGCTCGCTTTCGCAGCGAGCTCGCCGCCGCGGTCGCGGAAGGCGGCTGCATCGACCACCAGCATCTCCGCCTCGGAATCCTCGAGCTGGAACAGCTGGTCCTCCAGCGATCCCAGCGGATGCAGCCAGGTGATGCAGAGCTGCGACAATTGCGCGGCGACGCCGGCGCACCAGGTATCGGCACGGTTCGCGGTGAGAAAGGCGACGCGCGCGCCCGCCTGCAATCCAAGCCGCACGAACACGCCCTGGATGCGTCCGATCAGATCGATGGTGCCTTGATAGCTCAGCGATCCCCCGGGCCATGCGAAAGCGGTGCGGCCGGGATAGCGCGACAGCGCCCGTAGCGTCTGCGCGCAAGTCGGGGACGATGCGTGGAGCGGATCGGACATATGTTTCCTCGTTGCTTGTCACCGGCTTCTGGCGTGCCAATGTTGCTGATGACGCTAGCACAGGGACCGCGGGATGAAACGACAAAGCCCGTGCTGCGAGGCAAGAGTGACAAGGAGAATTGGGTGGCATCCGATCGACTGCAACGCTTTCGCGATCGTCTCGCTCTGCCCTTGATCGCTGCGCCGATGTTCCTGGTGTCGGGCGTCGAGCTCATGGTCGCGGCCTGCCGCAACGGGGTCATCGGCAGCTTCCCGACCGTGAATTGCCGCAGCACGGACCAGATCGATGCATGGCTCACCGCGATCGAGACGCGGCTGCGCCAGCACGAAGACCAGACCGGCCGCAAGGCGGCGCCGCTCTGTCCGAACCTGATCGTGCACCGCTCCAATGCGCGGCTGGAGCAGGATCTCGCCGTGCTGCTGCGGCACAAGCCCGAGGTCGTCATTACGTCGGTCGGCTCGCCCGCGCCCGTGTTGAAGCCGCTGCACGATGCCGGTGCGCTTGTGCTGGCCGATGTCGCTTCCATCCGCCATGCCGAACGCGCGGCGGAAGCAGGTGCCGACGGGCTGGTGCTGCTCACCGCGGGCGCCGGCGGCCAGACCGGCTGGCTCAACCCGTTCGCCTTCGTCCGCGCGGTCCGTGCATTCTACGACGGCGTCATCGTGCTCGCGGGCGGCATCAGCGACGGCCATTCGCTGCACGCGGCCGAAGTGCTCGGCTGCGATCTCGCCTATATGGGCACGAAGTTCATCGCGACGCGCGAGAGCATGGCGGACGACCGCCACAAGCGGATGCTGGTCGAGAGCAGCGCCGACGACGTCCTGCTCACCACCGCCTTTACCGGCCTGCAGACCAGTATGCTGAGGCCGTCGATCGTGGCCGCCGGGCTTGATCCCGACGATCTGCCGGCGCGCGGCGCGATCGACATCGCCGAGGATATCGATCTGGCCGCGCGCGAAAACCGGCCGAAGCGGTGGCGTGACATCTGGAGCGGCGGGCACTCCACCTCTGGTGTCACCGACGTGCTCCCTGTCGACGAACTCGTTGCGCGGACGGGGGTCGAATATCGTGAGGCGAGGGCACGTCTCTCCCCGTAAGAATGCGGAAAGTCAGGGGCGCTCGTCCGATCACAGTTAATCCAGGGCGCGCTCGAAACGCCACGCTTAACGGCAGATTAACCAACGCCCGCCAAGAATCCCTCACGGCCGCCAATCAGGACCGAGAGGGACAGGCGATGGACTTCGATTATCTCAATACCAAGACGGCGGCTTCGCTGGACGAAATCCGCGTTCGCGTCGCTCATGCCCTGGCCCGCCACCCGCTGTGCCGCAACGTCCGTTTCGACATCGTCAGCGTCCCCCGCACCCGCCGAGGCGGTAACTGGACGGTGGCGCTGCAATCGGTCGAGCCGCGCGCGGTCTGGGAGGCCTCGGAGATCGTCGCCGACATCCAAGACGCCTACGAGCTGGCCGTAGCTGCTTGATTTACCAGGATTTTTACGGGGCTATGTCGCGGCAAACATACTGATTGTCGCAACGATGGCACACTCAAGCCTTAATTCGTGCCCTTTTCCCGGGCAACGTTAACAAACTCGTGAAGCGTCCGTTCCCGGAGAGACGTTTGTCCAAAGCCATCACCATCGTTGTGCTGACCTGTTTCCTCGTTCTGGGCGCCGCCACCACCGCCATCCTTGGCCGCGACAGCGTACCCAGCGTCAGCGAAGAGATGATCTCGCAGACCCCTCCGCCGAAGCCGCTAGCAGCCAACCGCGCCGCCAAGGCCGACCGCCTGGTTCCGACGCTGGCGCTGGCTTCGGCCGCGTATGAGCCGGTCCAGGTGCCCGCCGACAGGCTTGCCCAGGCTCCCGTGCTGACCGAGCCGTTGCGCCAGGCCTTCGCTGCCGCCACGCCGTCGGACTTTCCGATGCCGAAACCAAGCGCGCATGAGGCGCCCGCCGCAGCGGAGGTTCCCGCCGTCGAAGTCCCGGCCAAGCCGAAGGTTGTGGCGAAGCCGCAGCCGCAGAAAAACTATTCGCTGCTCTCCGACGCACAGATCGCGGGGATCAGGGATCGTCTGAAGCTGTCCTCGTCGCAGGAATATTACTGGCCTTCGGTCGAGACCGCGCTGAGAAACGTCGTCCGCAAGATCTCGGCCAACAGGCTCTCCAATCCGCACGCGCCACCTAGCGCGCAGATCGATCCGAATTGCGATGAGGTCCAGCAGTTGAAGTCGGCAGCAATGCCCCTGCTGTTCCAGCTGCGTGACGATCAGAAGGAAGAAGTGCGTAAGCTGGCCCGCCTCATCGGGCTTGAAAAGGTCGCGCAGCAGATCTGACGCGGGTTCCTTTCGGAACCGCTCTCGCATCAGGAACATCTGGCAATCAACGTGCGTTGCTCGCCCCAAAGAGGGAGTGGATCAATGCGCGCCTCGACCGCCTATTTCGTCGGTGCCGGAACCATTGTTGCAGCGATTGCTATCGGCCTCGGCGGCGGCATCGTTGCCGGCAACATCATGAATCCGGTCACGTCCAAACGGGGCCCGGACACCAGCAAGATGGCGCAGCGTGCCGAATCCGCCGGCGCGACGGCGGCGACAAACGCGCCTTCGGCAAACGCAGCTTCGGAACGCGTCAATTACCTCACCGGTTCGCAAGCCTTCGGCACGATCATGGCCGCGCCGGCGCAAGCCGAAGCCAAGCCTGAGACCACCAAGCCCGAGACCACCAAGCCTGAAACCGCAAAGCCTGACACGCAGCCGACTCAGGCGAACGCCGAACCGCCGGCACCGCCGCCTTCACAAGCGGCCGCTGTCGAGCCGCCGAAGGAACAGGCCAAGCCAGCAATCGGCTCCTCCTCGAAGGCCGCTAAATCCACCGAGCAGCAGGCCTCGGCCGATCCGACGTCCTCATCCGAGAACGCCTATGCCAAGGCCAGGGAGTCCGACGTGAAGCGTGCGGCGTCCGAGCGGCGCCGGATGGAGCGCCGTGACCGCTGGGCCGAGCGCCGCTACTACGATTCCCGCGAGCCGCGCGGCCGTCCCGATTGGGACGACGTCGCCCGCAACGTCCGCGAAGATTCCGAGGCGCGCGATTACGCCGGCCGGCCGCGCAGCAGCTTCCCGCAGATCAGGCTGTTCGGGCCCGACGACGATTAGCGGCTGGCCCGGGATCGCGGCCGCAATGGTGGAAGGTGCGCCGTCACGATCGCGCCGCCGTCATTTCAGTCCCGCGCGCCGCAATCCCTCGAGATAATGCGCACGATCCTCGTCCCGCAGCATCGGCAGCTCGCGCGTGATCCAGGCGAGCGAGACCGCGGGTTGCGCGCGGCGCAGGCCAGCGAGGGCGGAAGCCGCGAGCGCCGTATCGCCTGACATCCCGGCGGCGGCGGTCAGCACGCGATGCGCCCCGACGAAATCGCCGCGTTGCCGCAGCGACTCCCGCGCCATCTGCACGGCCCCCCCGTAGTCGCGGCCGACGAACCGGGCATAGGCCGCAATCCCGCAATAGATCGCCGCGAGCGGGTCGCGCGGGCTGAGCCGCAGCGCGCGGCGCGCAGCAGCATCGCCATCCTGCCATCGTCCGGCATAACAAAGCGTCACGCCATAGAATGCGTGCGCCATTGCAAAATTCGGATTGAGCTGCAGCGCCAGTTCGAACTCCGCCAGCGCGTCGTCGAAGCGGCGGCGGAACAGATAGGTGTAGGCGAGGCCGTGATGGGCAAAGGCATCCTCGCGATCGGCCTCCACCGCCGCGAGCGCCGCGCGTTCGGCGATCGGCACCGTCGCGGCCATGTCGGCCCAGCCCATATGCGCACCGAAGATATGGCTCGTCGCGAGCAGGCCCAGCGCCTTGCCATAGGCCGGATCGATCGCGATGGCTTTTTCGAGCAGCTCTTGCGCGGCGGCATTGTCCTCGCGCGTGCTGCGCCAATGATGCGACAAGGCGCGCATCACGAGGTCCCAGGCGTCCAGGCTGCCCGGCGGCTTCTGCTGGGCGCGAAAGTTTTCGGCGGCATAGAGCTGAGGCTCGATCGCGGCGACGATCGCCTCGGTGATTTCGTCCTGCACGGCGAAGATGTCGGCGAGCTCACGATCATAGCGCTCGGCCCAGAGATGGCTGCCGGTCGAGACGTCGTTGAGCTGGGCCGAGATGCGCACGCGATCGCCGCTCCGCCGCACGCTGCCTTCGACCACGTAGCGTACCCCGAGCTCGCGCGCCACCTCGCGGATGTGCACGGCGCGCCCCTTGTAGACGAAGGAGGAGTTCCGCGCGACGACGAAGAACCAGCGCAGCTTCGAAAGCGCGGTGATGATATCTTCGCTGATGCCGTCGGAAAAATAATCCTGCTCTGCCTCGCCGCTCATGTTGGTGAAGGGCAGCACGGCGATCGCGGGCCGCTCGGGAAGCGCGAGTGCCGCCCGCGACGCCCATGCGGTGCGGCCGTGCTCCGGGGTGAGCTCGCCCCCCTTGGCCTCGACGTCGCCGACGAAACGAAAACCCTTGCGGGCGATGGTGCGGATCAGCGCCTGACTCGCGCCACTGTCGCCGATCGCCTTGCGCGCGGCGTTGATCCGGCTGGTCAGGGTGGATTCGGAGACGCTGCGGCCGTGCCAGATCTTGTCGATCAACTCGTCCTTGCTGACCACCCGGTCGCGATTCTGCATGAGGTGGACGACGAGATCGAAAACCTGCGGCTCCACGGCAACGGGAACCTGCTCGCGGCTCAGCTCGCGCAGGTCGGTATCGAGAAGATGGTCCCTGAACAGAAACTGCACGTCGAAAACTCAGGCTTCGTTACGAAATCGGACAGGCAGAATGACAAAAAGTGAAAAATTGGGTTGAAAACTGTGAGTCTGCCGAAGGTCATGATTGGTTCACCGCCATCGAAAGATGGCTGTCATGTCGTTTTCGGGGCGCGAATACAATCGCGGCCAGAATGTTGCGGGCCGATTGCCGATGGGTATCATGTTCGCCCATCCAGCTCCGTCATCCTGAGGCGCCGGAGTCTTGCGGCGCAATTGCGCCGCTGGGCGGAGGCCTCGAAGGATGGACGGCTCGGCTCCAGCGCGGCCGCTCGTCCTTCCGGGCTCACCACGAGACGCGGTGCGTCCCATGTCTCGTACCTCAGGACGACGGCGTGAGAGCGTGAGGTGTCGTTATAATGCCGTCGCGCGGCAGATGTGGTGATCGGCGAATGTCCTTTGCCGAGCTGCGCCGACTGCGTAAGCTGTCGCGCACACCAAACACTAACCACGAAGAAACGCCCATGCCCGCCTTTGCCGCTTCCACCACCGTGCTCGATTCCATGCTGTTCCGCGACGCCTTCGGCACGCCGGAGATGCGGGAGGTGTTCTCCGACCTTGCGCTGGTGGCGCGCTATGCCGAGGTCGAGGTGGCGCTGGCCAAGGCGGAGGCGAAATGTGGCGTGATCCCGCAGCAGGCTGCCGATCAGATCGCTGCGCGGACTGACGTTGCCGCGCTCGATTTCGAGCTGTTGCGGCAGGAGACCGACATCGTCGGCTATCCGATCCTCCCGCTGGTGCACCAGATGGTGAAACAATGCGGCGAGGCCGGCCGCTACGTGCATTGGGGCGCGACCACGCAGGACATCATGGACACCGCCGTGGTGCTGCAGCTCCGCGCCGCGCTGGAGATCGTCGCGCGCGACATCGACGAGCTTCGCCGCGTCCTGGCGAGCCTCTCGAAACGCCATCGCGACACGCCGATGGCGGGCCGCACCCATCTCCAGCAGGCGCTGCCGGTGACCTTCGGCTACAAGACCGCAATCTGGCTCGCCATGTTCGATCGCCATGCCGAGCGGCTGGCGCAGCTGAAGCCGCGCGTCCTGGTCGGCCAGTTCGCCGGTGCCGCGGGCACGCTGGCCTCGCTGGGCGACAAGGGCTTCGAGGTGCAGGAGGCGCTCTGCGCCGAGCTGAAGCTCGGCGTTCCCGCCTCGACCTGGCACGTCGCGCGCGACGGCTTTGCCGAGGCCGTGAACTTCCTCGCGCTCGTCACCGGCTCGCTCGGCAAGATCGCGCTCGATATCATGATCATGGCCTCGACCGAGTTCGCCGAAGTCTACGAGCCTTTCGTCAAGGGACGCGGCGCTTCCTCGACCATGCCGCAGAAGCGCAACCCGATCTCGTCGGAACTGATGCTGGCGGCCTCCAAGGCGGTACGCCAGCACGCCGGCCTGATGCTCGATGCCATGGTGCAGGATTTCGAGCGCGCCACGGGTCCCTGGCACGCCGAATGGATGGCGATCCCCGAGAGCTTCGTGTTGACCGCCGGCGCGCTGCACCAGGCGAAGTTTGCGCTCGCAGGTCTCATCGTCGATGAGGCGAAGATGAACGACAATCTCGCCATCAGCCGTGGCCTGATCGTGGCCGAAGCGGTCATGATGGGGCTCGCGCCGCAACTCGGCCGGCAAGAGGCCCATGACGTGGTCTATGACGCCTGCCGTCGGGCCAACGACGAGGGAATGAGCCTGGCCGATGCGCTGTCAGGGGACACGCGGATCACGAGCCGCATCGATCGCGCCACAATCGAGGCGCTCACCTCACCGAAAAATTACCTCGGGCTTGCGCCTGCCATGGTTGACCGGGTGCTGAAATCGGCAACGCGTTGAAAACCAAAATGCGCGAAACTGCGTATCTTCTCGACGTCGCAAGGTGCTCGCGTACTTGCGCCCCACGATGCTAGACTTAGATTGAACGAGAGATTTTCGGCAGAGGGACCCGCATGACTGATCACCGCAATTCCGCTACCCCCATCGATCCCGCCAAACTCGACCGGCTGGCCGAGGTGGCGGTGAAGGTGGGCCTGGGCTTGCGGCCGGGGCAGGATCTTCTTTTGACCGCGCCTGCGATCGCGCTGCCGCTGGTGCGGCGGATCGCGGTGCACGCTTACAAGGCCGGCGCCGGCATCGTGACGCCGATCCTGTCGGACGAGGAGATGACGCTGGCGCGCTACCGCCATGGCCACGACAGCAGTTTCGATCGTGCCGCCGGCTGGCTGTACGAGGGGATGGCCAAGGCGTTCTCGGACAACACCGCGCGGCTCGCTATCGTCGGCGACAATCCGATGCTGTTGTCCGGCGAGGATCCGTCGAAAGTGGCGCGCGCCAGCAAGGCCAATTCGATGGCCTATCAGCCCGCACTGGAAAAGATCGTCAATTTCGACACCAACTGGAACATCATCGCCTATCCAAGCCCGTCCTGGGCCAGGCAGGTGTTTCCCAATGACCCCGAGGACGTCGCGATCGGCAAGCTCGCCGATGCGATCTTCGCGGCCTCGCGCGTCGACCGCGAGGACGCGATGGGCAATTGGGCGAGCCACAATGCGGTGCTGCGGGAGCGTACCAACTGGCTGAATGGCCAGCGTTTCCGCGCACTGCAGTATTCGGGGCCGGGGACCGACCTGACCATCGGCCTTGCCGACGGCCACGAATGGGAGGGCGGCGCCTCGCTGTCCAAGAACGGCATCAGCTGCAACGCCAACATCCCGACCGAAGAGGTGTTCACCACGCCGCATTGCCGCCGGGTCTACGGCCATGTCGTGAGTTCGAAGCCGCTGTCCTATCAGGGCACGCTGATCGACAACATCGCCGTGCGCTTCGAGGACGGCAAGATCGTGGACGCGAAGGCCTCGCGCGGCGCGGAAGTGCTGAACAAGGTGCTCGACACCGACGAGGGCGCACGCCGTCTCGGCGAAGTGGCTCTGGTGCCGCATTCATCGCCGATCTCGCAAAGCGGGTTGTTGTTCTACAACACGCTGTTCGACGAGAATGCGGCGTCTCACATCGCGCTCGGCCAGTGCTATTCGAAATGCTTCGTCAACGGCGCGCAGCTCACCCCGCAGCAGATCGCGGCGCAAGGCGGCAACCAGAGCCTGATCCATATCGACTGGATGATCGGTTCGGCCGAGACGGATATCGACGGCATTTTGCCCGATGGCAGCAAGGTGCCGGTATTCCGCAAGGGCGAGTGGGCGAAGTAGCGCGCGTACCTTTCTTCTGGGAGACGTGAGCGCCGCGCGACATATTTTCTGTGGTCGATTCTCCGGCCATAGTTGTTGCGCCGTTCCTTGAAGAGGTCCCGCCCTCATCCGGGCAGCGTTGAGCGCGCGACCGGAGCGACTAGCAGAGGCTCGAGCGTCGAGGCATAGGCATCGTCCGTGCCTTCGCGCATTTTGTCGCACCCGGGAAGACGACCGGGGCATGTCCGCGGATTTGCAAGGGAATTGCGACGTTAACCGTGAGCACGTTTCGCATCCGGCTGATTCTCGAAGTCGATGTAAGAAAGAATTAAAAACGGATGACTAGCGTCCCAATATCTTTCGAAACAATCCCGGCCCGGATCGGCCGCAAATATCATTTCCGAGGAAGCAAATGTCGCGCGCATTGATTGAAGTCGGTAGTTGCAATGTGGATCTCGAGCTGCGGCCGATCGAGCCGTCCTGGGTCATCGAGGGTAATCCGGTATCGCGCTCACGCGTCCTGTCGACCAGCGCCGACGGCACGGCCCAGACCATCATCTGGCAGTGCACCGAAGGACGTTTCAACTGGTACTACGATATCGACGAGACGATCATGATCATGGAAGGTTCGATCGTGCTCGAAAGCGACGGCATGCCGCCGAAGCGCTATGGCCCCGGCGATGTCATCTTCTTCCGCGACGGCGCGCATGCCAAATGGCATGTCGAATGCCACGTCAAGAAGATCGCCTTCTGCCGCAAGACCAATCCCGTGATGATCGGTTTCCTGATCCGCGTCGTCAACAAGCTCAAGAAGATTTTCGCTTTCGGCGGCGAGCGCCGTCCGGCCTCGCTGATGGGTGCCGGCTAGAGTTCGCAATCAGGTTTCAAGGACGCTTCCCAGCGGCTACGACGGAAGAGGGGTCGGGATTACATCCCGGCCCCTCTTCTCGTCATGACGGCAATTCGAGCCGATAGACGTCGATCGCGGTCTGCGAGAACAGCGCTGTCTTCTCGGCCTCGCTCAGGGGCGATGCGATGCGCTTGAAGGCGTTGAAGATCACCTGGTAGCTGCACTGGCCCTTGTCCGGCGGGAAATTGCTTTCGAACATCGCGCGCTTGTGTCCGAACGCCTCGATGCAGGTTTCGATGTAGGGTCGCCAGGCAGCGGCAAGCTCCTCGGATGACGGCGGCCTCTCGCGCAGATGGAAGTCGTAGCCGAGCAGGCACATGGCGAGCCCGCCGAGCTTCACCACCACGTTCTCGCATTTTGCGATTTCCCGGATCGAGGCGCGCCATTGCGGAAACACCTCCTCGCGCCGTCCTGCAAAGCGGCCGATACCGGCGGGGCCGCCGCAATGGTCAAGCACGATCCTGGTATCGGGGAAGGCGCGGGCCAGTTCAGTCAGTTCGCCGATCTGCGGGTGGAACAGCCAGGCATCGAAGCTAAGGTTCAGCGGCGCGAGGCAAGCAAAGCCTCGGCGGAAGGCTGGGTCCTGCAACAGGCCTTTCTGCCTGTTGGCGTACATGCCGGCGACGACGGGGTCCTGGTCCCAGGCCGAGGAATGCCTGATGCCGCGGAAGCGGCCGTTGCCGGCCGCGATCTCGGCTTCCAGCACCCCCTTGGCGGCGTCGCCGAGCAACAGATTGGCGTGGCTGACGATGCCGGCACAGATCGCCGCTTTGCCGTAAGCGCCGCTCGCGCTCATCGCGGCGACGCCGTTGGCGAACTCGACCTCGCCGACCGGCCGGAACGCCTCCGGCCCATGCGCGCGGTACATCGAGCGGCAGTCGACATAGACCGTGGCGATGACGTTGTGGCCGCTCGCGATGTCCGCGGCCATCTCCTCGATCAGATAACGGTGCCCGCGATTCCAGAGATGGTGATGGGGATCGACGATCGGCCGCGCCGGATCGATGATCTCCTCCTGGTGCAGCGCGAGCCAGTCCTCGCGCGGCTCGACGAACAGCCCGCTCGTGTTGGCGGGCACTCCGCTTGCAGCCATCGGCATTCGCTCCCTCCTTGTTCTTGTGGCGGGAGCCTAGCACTTCATCTCGACGCGCAGCAGCGCGCGCTATGCAACCGCGCCTATCGTCGTGAGCACAGCCGGGTCGTCGTCAGCCCTTGCGCCGCCTCGCTCTCACAGCCACCGTGAGCCGCCAGTCCGCAGCCGCGGCAGGCTTGACCTCGCCAAGCCAATGGAAGGAATCGCCGGTGATCTCGGTGAAGCTCCAGCGCGTCGATTCGCCCGCCTCGGTCGTGCCTTCCTGCACGATGTCATCGCCGCGCGGACGGCCGATCTGCTGGCGGAACAAGCTCCGGCCGGGGTCGAACCAGGAAATCCGCCATCCCGCGATGGTCGGGTCATATACTCGAAACGTCGTGCCGTACCAATTGCCGGCGATCGGAAATTCCGGCGCGCCTGCAAGCCGGGGGATGATCCAGACGTCCTGCACGGCGCGGCCCTGCAGCACCCAGCCGAAATGGATCTCGCCTGGCGCGGTATGCCTCGTTCCATCGGAGCTGTAAGCGGTGATCTCGGCATCCCAGTCCCCGACGAAGCGGCCGTAAAGTTGGAGCGCCGCCTCATGTTCGAGGTTTGGCCCGTCCGCGTGCAACAATCTTGCAAAGTCGGTCATGTCGATCTCCTGTTGCGAGGAGACCAGCACGACCGGCCGCAGACGACTTGGAGAAAATTGCGCCTCAGACCCCGTCGAGGATGATCACCGTCGGCTTCGACGGCAGTCCATCCCGCGACATCCGGAACGAGCGTTCGGTACGGCGGTCGATCTCGAAGTCCTGGCCGATCCGGCGCATGAAATCGTCGAGCGGCGTGGCGAAGCGGTGCATCGGCAGCACCACGGAGGAGCGCAGGCGCTTGGTGATCTCGGAGATGCCTCCCAGCGACATGGTATAGGTGCCGTCGATCGGCACCATCACGATGTCGAGCCGTCCGATCTGGGCGAAATGGCTGTCGTCGAGCTTGTGGTGGAGATGGCCGAGATGGCCGATGCAGAGGCCGGCGACCTCGAAGATGAAGATCGAATTGCCGTCGCGGATCATGTCGGCGCCGGCATCATCACCGAAATAGCGGCGGATGTCGGTCGTGACGTTGCGGATGATGGTGTCTCCGACGCGGGTCGACACGATCGCGGGCTTGCCGTCCTCGCTCCAGCCATGCAGCACATGGGGAATACGCCTGTCCGGGAACAAGGTGTAGTGCGTGCTGTGGGCGCGGTTCATGGTGACGACGTCGGGCAGCCGGCCGACCTGATAGGCGCCGCTATAGTCGGTGGCGATACGCAAGCCGGCGGGCGTGTCGATGTAGTAGGTCGAATGGCCGGCGTAAGTGATCTCGACCTCGGCGGAGCCGGCGGCCTGCCGGAACGCGACCGGCATGGCCCGCGGCGCGGCATTGGCCATCGCCAGGCACTCGCTGCGCTGCGGTTGCTGGGCGAGAGCAGGGGTGAGGAATGCACCGAACAGAGCCAGAGCCGCCGAAACCAGTCGCCGCATGTATCCGTCCCCGATGACTTCACGGCGAAGTCTAACGTGCAATGCAGCGCCTCGCCAATGGGCTGGGATCAACAGCGCGTCAGTGTCGCACCTATTGCTCGCGTCTTGGGCGGAGCTTCCAGGTGATCGCAACGAGGCTCGCGGTGATCAGGCCGCTGATGAGGCCCGCGATGGGGAGCGCAAGCAGCAGCGCTGCCGTCGCGGCCCAGCCGATCGAGGAGAAGGCTTCGGCGAAGGTCGCGAGCCGCGACGAGGTCTGGCGACGGCGAAATTGGCTGCGCCGCGCCTGCACCCGGAACCAGAGCTGGATCGCGGTTGCCGAAGCCGCACTGACGATGATCGCGCCGGCACTGATCGCGGCCTGATAGGGCGAGGCGAAGGCGAGTGCCGCCACCAGCGGGCAGAAGATGACGGCGATGGCGATCAGCACCACCTCGATCTTGGCGCGGGTGACGCTCGACGGTGTCAGCGGCGCGGTCGCGACCAGGTCGGGGGCGTCCTCGCCCGAGATCGTCAGCCAGGCGAGCCCGCCGGCAAGCTGTCCGGCCGCCATCACGATGACGGGCGTGATCAGCGTCAGCGCCGCTGAGCTGTCGGCAAAGTTGCGCCAGAGCAGCAGCGCCGGCGGCACCAGATAGAGCAGTTGCATCAATGTCTGCGAGATCAGCCAGGGATCCCGCCAGAGCAGCGAGAATTCCTTGCGCCGCAGCGCCTGCTGCCGCGATCCGCGGCGGAACGGACGCTCCCTGGTGCGCTTGCTGCCGGAGGTGCCGTAGGCTGCGGCATCGATCGCCGTGTCGGCAAAGCGGTGCGAGAAGATCGCCATGACGCTTCCGAGCAGCACCAAAGCGAGCGCGAGGAGCAGCAGCAGCGCTTCGCTGTCGCCCATCACAGCCCGCGCAGGCCACCACCAGATGCTGTCGACATCGGGGGCATGAGCGGCCACGCTGCCCGAGGTCAGGATGGTGATGCGCGACAGCGTGCCGTAGGACATGATCGCGGCGACCTGGAGCGCGATCACGAATCCGGCGCCGATGATCGCGGCGAGGATCTGGGCGATGAGGCGCGTCCGCGCCGGGCCGATCAGACGAAACAGCAGGATGGTGACGGCGATCGCGATCGCCGCGGCCGACAGGCCCATGGCGACGACCACCCCGAATGTCGCGAGCCAGCGTGCCCCGCCGCCGATCACGAGCACGTCGATGAAGGGTGTCGAGAACAGCAGCGCCATCGCGGTGACGGTCAGCGCGATCGCGGCGATGCGGACCGAGAACAGATTGGCCAGCCTCGCCGGCGAGGACATGATCAGGTCGAGATCGGCGCGGGCGTAGAACACCCGCGTCACCGATTCGATGGCCTGCGACAGCATCAAGGTCCAGGCGAGAAAAATCGTCGCCGAGATCACGATCAGCGAGGCCTTGTCGAGCGGCAATTGCAGATCGGCGAAGCGGCCGATCACCGCCCAGGCCGGCAGGTGCAGCAGCGCGGCGAAGCAGATCAGGCCGATGATGGCGGCGCGCGTCCGCTTGCGTCGTCCGCCGGTCATCATGGCGAGCCATTCGCGCCAGGCGAGCCGCAGCTCGTGGCGGGCAAACCAGGAGAGCGCGGTTGCCGAGCTCATGCGGCTTCCGGAAGCGTCACCAGCGCGATGAAGAGATCCTCCAGGCTGGTGTCGGCGTGGCCGTTCTGCTGGCGCAGCTCGGTCAGCGTGCCCTGGGCGACGAGGCGGCCCGAGGCGATCACGCCGATGCGGTCGGCCATCCGCTCGGCCACCTCGAGAATATGCGTGGTCATGATGACGGTGCAGCCGGCGCGGACGCGCTCGCCGAGAAGACCCTTCACGTGGCGGGCAGAGACGGCATCGAGCCCCGTCAGCGGCTCGTCGAGAATGATGAGGCGGGGATCGTGGACCAGCGCGCCGGCCAGCGCCACCTTTTGGCGCATGCCCTTGGAAAAGCCCTCGCAGCGCTCGTGCCGGTGCGGCGCGAGGCCGAGCGAGGTGAGGAGCTCCTGCGCGACCGGCTCCGAGGCCGATGGTGCGATGCCCCAGAGGCCGGCGACGAATTCGAGATATTCGAGCGGGGTCAGCTTGTCGTAGATCATCGGCTCGTCGGAGACCCACGCCATCATCTGCTTGGCCGCGACGGGGTCCTGGAGCGCATCGACGCCGAAGATCGAGACCGAGCCGGCATCGGGGCGCAGCAGGCCCGCAACCATGCGCAGCGTCGTGGTCTTGCCGGCGCCGTTGGGCCCCACCAGCGCATAGAATTCGCTGGCGTGGATGGTGAGATCGAGGCCGTCGACCGCCAGACGGTCAAAACGCTTCGTTAACCCCAGCACTTCCAGCGCCGAGCTATCCGGCTTCATGACGGCCATACCATGCGGTTCTGCATCGCCCGCGACCATGACTCGAAGATGTTTCGGCACCGTGAATCGCGCTGCCGCAAATTCCGTGCTCCGGATTGGACTAAAGGCAAGCCACCCCGACAAGTCACCGTTTGTTGACAGCGCTGGACGGTTCAGGCTGAATTGGTTCCGGACAAATGGCGCTGACGCGGCGAAACGACTGCGTAGCGACTGGACACAAGATGCGGCAGGGCGGTCGGGAAGAACCGCCCGTTGTATCGGGAGGACGCGCGTCAATGCTGGATTTCGTTCAGCAGCTGGTCAGCGGTGTTGCGCTCGGCTGCGTTTACGGCCTGATCGCGCTCGGCTTCGTGCTCGTCTACAAGGCCACCGAGGTCGTCAATTTCGCCCAGGGCGATCTGATGATGCTCGGCGGCTTCTTCGCCTTCACCTTCATCGGCATGATGGGCCTGAACTACTGGCTCGGCTTTGCCGGCGCGGTGGCCGCAATGGCGCTGTTCGGCATGGTGGCAGAGCGCGTGGTGGTACGGCCGATCCTCGGCTATCCCCAGTTCTCGATCATCATGGCGACCATCGGCCTCGGCTATTTCCTGCGCTCGATCGCCGGCATGATATGGGGCACCGATGATCTGAAGATCGAGACACCGTTCAGCCAGGGCGTGCTGCGGATCGGATCGCTGGTGCTCGCCTACGACAAGCTGTCGGTGATCGCGGCGACGATGATCCTGTGCACGCTGCTCTATCTCTTCTTCAACAAGACCACGCTCGGCACTGCGATGCGCGCCAGTTCCGAGAACATGCTCGCTGCCTACTACATGGGCATCCCGGTCAAGCGCGTGGTGTCGATCGTCTGGGCGATCAGCGCGGCGGTCGCGACCTGCGCCGGCGTGCTGCTGGCGCCGATCACCTTCATCCATTCCAATGTCGGCCTCGTGCTCGGCCTGAAGGCGTTTCCCGCCGCGGTCCTCGGCGGCTTCGGCTCGATCCCGGGGGCGGTGGTCGGCGGCGTCCTGATCGGCGTGATCGAGAGCATGGCGGGCTTCTACCTGCCCGAGGGCTGGAAGGACGTCGCGCCGTACCTCGTGCTGCTCGCGGTGCTGCTCCTGAAGCCGGAAGGTCTGTTCGGCCATCACGTCCGCAAGAAGGTCTGAACGCCATGCGCTTCCTGTTCAAGACCGACTATGAAGACGACATCAAGCTGTTCCCGCATTCGGGCTACATCGTCACCTACGGCATCCTGCTCACGCTGCTGCTGATCGCACCCTTTGTGCTCTCCAGCTATCTGATGAGCCAGCTCGTCTTCGTCTGCATCTATGCGACCGTCGGAGTCGCGCTGCTGATCCTGACCGGCTTTACCGGCCAGGCCTCGCTCGGCCACGCCGCGTTCCTCGCGATCGGCGCTTACACTGCCGCATATCTCCAGAAATACAATGTTCCGTTCCCGGTCTACTTCCTCGCCGCCGGCGCGTTGGCCGGCCTGATCGGAGCGATGGTCGGCTTTCCGGCGCTGCGCCTGACCGGCATCTATCTCGTCATCGCCACCATCTCCTTTGCCCTGATCGTCGAGGAGATTCTGGCGCGCTGGGAGAGCGTCACTCACGGCAATGAGGGCATGCGGGTCAAGACGCTGTCGCTGCTCGGCGTCGCAGTGCCGCGCGACAGCCCGGCCTTCTATTTCCTCTGCCTCGCCGTGCTGGTGCTGACCATCGTCGGCACGCTCAATCTGCTGCGCTCGCCGACAGGCCGGGCCTTTGTTGCGATCCGCGACTCCGAGACGGCGGCGCGCAGCATGGGCGTCAACGTCGCGCTCTACAAGGTGAAGTCCTTTGCGATCTCGGCGGCAATCACCGGCTTTGCCGGCGTGCTGTTCGCCCACAAGCTCTCCTTCATCTCGCCGGAGATGTTCACGCTCCAGCTCTCGATCGAGTTCATCATCGTGATCCTGATCGGCGGCACCTTCAGCCTGCACGGCGCGGTCCTGGGCGCGATCTTCATCGTGATGATCGATCCGTTCCTGACCTACCTGAAGGACGACATGCCCGGCATCATCGCCGGCATCGCCGCCGCGTTCGGCGCGGGCGCGGCGACCGCGGCCAACATCCAGTCGAGCGTCGCGGCCTTCGCCTCGCTCAACGGCCTGAAGGGCGCGATCTACGGCATCATCATCGTGCTTTTCGTGTTGTTCGAGCCGCTCGGACTCTACGGCCGCTGGCTCAAGATCAAGCTCTTCTTCCAGCTGTTCCCGCTCTACAAGCGCGCCACCTTCAAGCGGCAGAAGATCTACGTGAAGTCGGAGCGGAACCGATGAGCTATTTTCGCGCCGAGAACCTGTCGCTGCATTTCGGGGGCCTCAAGGCCGTCGATGCGGTGTCCTTTGCGGTCGAGAAGGGCGAGATCCTGTCGATCATCGGGCCGAACGGCGCCGGCAAGAGCTCGATCTTCAACCTGATCTCGCGGATCTACCGGCCGACCTCGGGCCGCATCTTCTTCGAGGACCAGGACATCACGGAGGAGCCACCCTACGACATCGCGAAGCTCGGCATCGCCCGGACCTTCCAGAACATCGAGCTGTTCGAGAATGCGACCGTGCTCGCCAACCTCCTGGTCGGCCGCCATCGGCATTCGACCACGCAGCTCTGGCAGGAATTCCTGTTCCTGCCGAGCGTGCGGGCCAACGAAAAGGTGCACCGCCGCCGGGTCGAGCAGGTCATCGAACTCCTCGATCTCGAGCCCTATCGCGACAAGTTGATCTCCGGCCTACCGTACGGCGTGCGCAAGGTGATCGAGCTGGCGCGCGCACTGTGCTCGGAGCCGAAGCTGATCCTGCTCGACGAGCCGTCGTCCGGCCTCAATGTCGAGGAGACCGACGACATGTCGTTCTGGATCCGCGACTTGAAGAACGAGCTCGGCATCACCGTGCTGATGGTCGAGCACGACATGTCGCTGGTCAACCGCGTCTCCGACCGCGTCATCGCGCTGAACTATGGAAGGGTGCTGGCGATGGGATCGCCCGCAGAGGTTCAGCAGCATCCCGATGTCGTCGCCGCCTATCTGGGAGCCTGACGTATGGATGCCGCGGTGACACCCGAGACGATCCTGAAGCTCTCCAATATCGAGAGCTATTACGGGCCGATCATGGCGATCCGCGGCATCTCGCTGGAAGTGCCGCGCGGCCGCATCGTCACGCTGCTGGGGGCCAACGGCGCCGGCAAGACCACGGTCCTGAAGACAATCTCGGGCATTCTCGATCCCCAGAAGGGCTCGATCGAATTCATGGGCAAGCCGATCCAGCGCATGGAAGCCGACAGGATCGTGCGGCTCGGCCTCAGTCACGTGCCGGAGGGGCGCGAGGTGTTTCCGTTCCTGTCCGTGCGCGAGAACCTGATGATGGGGGCCTATCCGCGCAAGGACCGCGACGGCGTCGCGGAGGATCTGGAGCGGGTTTACGGCTATTTCCCGCGGCTGAAGGAGCGCATCAACCAGCCGGCCGGCCAGCTCTCCGGCGGCGAGCAGCAGATGCTGGCGATCGGGCGTGCCCTGATGAACCGGCCGACGCTGCTTCTGCTCGACGAGCCCTCGCTCGGCCTGTCGCCGCTGCTGGTGAAGGAGATCTTTACCATCATCCGCCGCGTCAACGAGGAGCAGGGCATGTCCATCCTGCTGGTCGAGCAGAACGCCAAGGTGGCGCTGGAGACCGCGCATTACGGCTATGTGCTGGAAATCGGCCGCATCGTGATGAACGACAGCTGCGACCGCTTGATGCATTCCCAGGACATCCAGGAGTTCTACCTTGGCGCCAAGGAAGCTGGCGCGCGGGGCGAGCGGCGCTGGAAAAAGAAGAAGACGTGGCGGTGAGGAAGAGCCGGCAGTAAGATGTGATGGCCCATCCGCAAGCAAAGACCGCCGGCAAGGCAGGCAGCGGCGGGGGCGACAGGGAGGAGAGGCGCATGGTCCGGCCGGCGGTGCTGACGGTCGCTGATACGATCGCAAGAAGCTTTTTGCGCGCTGCCGAGACGCGGGGCGAGCGGCCGGCGATCCGCGAGAAGAAATTCGGCATCTGGCAGCCGACGAGCTGGCGCGAGTGGCTGGAGGCATCGAAGGAAATCGCCTACGCGCTTCGCGCGATCGACTTCATGCCCGGCGACGTCGCCTCCATCATCGCCAACGCGGTTCCCGAATGGGTCCATGCCGACATGGGCGTCCTGTGCGCAGGCGGCGTCTCCTCGGGTATCTATCCCACCGATGCGTCGTCCCAGGTCGAATATGTCGTCAATGATTCCAGGACGAAGGTGATCTTCGCCGAGGACGAGGAGCAGCTCGACAAGATCCTCGCCTGCCGCGCGCGCTGCGCGAGCTTGCGGAAGATCATCGTGTTCGACATGGAAGGCCTGAGCGGCTTCTCCGACGACATGGTGATGTCGCTCGACGAATTTCGCGCGCTGGGCCGCAATCACATGGTCGGCCGCGAAGCGCTGTGGCAGGAAATGATCGACAGCCGCGGCGCCGACGATCTCGCCATCCTCGTCTATACGTCCGGTACGACCGGTCCGCCCAAGGGCGCGATGCACGCCAACCGCAGCGTCACGCACCAGATGCGGCATGCCAATGACTTCATCCCGGCGCGAGATGACGATGAGCGGCTGATCTTCCTGCCGCTCTGCCACGTCGCCGAACGCGTCGGGGGCTACTACATCTCGGTCGCGCTCGGTTCGGTGATGAATTTTGCCGAGAGCCCGGAGACCGTGCCGGACAATTTGCGCGAGGTGCAGCCGACCGTCTTCCTCGCGGTGCCGCGCATCTGGGAGAAATTCTATTCCGCGATCACCATCGCGCTGAAGGATGCGACGCCGCTCCAGCAATGGGTCTATCGCGGTGCCATCGGCATCGGCTACCGCATGGTCGATTATCGGCTCGAAGGCAAGACGCCGCCGCTGTCGCTGCGCATCGCCAATGGTCTCGCCTATCGCATCGCATTCCGCAACATCCGCCGCATGATCGGGCTCGACCGTTGCCGTATCGCTTTCACCGGCGCCGCGCCGATCGCGCCGGAGCTCATCCGCTGGTACCTCGCGCTCGGAATCGACGTGCACGAGCTCTACGGTCAGACCGAGAATTGCGGCGTCGCCACCATGATGCCGGCGGAGCGGATCAAGCTCGGTTCGGTCGGCACGGCGGTGCCCTGGGGCGAGGTCGCGCTGTCGCCCGACGGCGAGATCCTGATCAAGGGCGATTTCCTGTTCATGGGTTATCTGAACCAGCCGGAGAAGACCGCCGAGACCATCGATTCCCGCGGCTGGCTGCACACCGGGGACGTCGGCACCATCGACAACGAGGGCTTCGTCCGGATCACCGACCGGATGAAGGACATCATCATTACCTCCGGCGGCAAGAACATCACGCCCTCGGAGATCGAGAACCAGCTCAAATTCTCGCCCTACATCTCCGACGCCGTGGTGATCGGCGACAAGCGGCCGTACCTGACCTGCCTCGTGATGATAGACCAGGAGAATGTCGAGAAGTTCGCCCAGGACCACGACATCCCCTTCACCAACTATGCCAGCCTGTGCCGGGCGACGGAGATCCAGGATCTGATCGGTCGCGAGATCGAGCAGGTCAATGGCAATTTTGCCCGCGTCGAGACCATCAAGAAGTTCTACCTGATCGAGCGCCAGCTTACGCCGGAAGACGAAGAACTGACCCCGACCATGAAGCTGAAGCGCGGTTTCGTGAACAAGCGCTACGCCGCCGAGATCGAAGCGATGTATCGCCAGCGCGCGGTGGCGTGACGCATACGCATGCCCCGGAAAAGTGGGAACCGGTTTTCCGAGAAGGGGCATGCGCAAAAGAGAAAAGCACGTTCGGGAAAGCGAAGGAGCGATGGCCCCCGCCCTTCGCGTAATACGGGCCCTTAGGAGAGGAGACGTCAATGTCGAAATCGTTCAGCGCATTCGGCCTTGCTGTGGGTGCCGTGGTGCTCACCTGTGTGCCGGCCACAGCGCAGACCAAGATCACCAACGAGGGCATCTCGGCAACCGAGATCGTCATCGGCACCCATCAGGACCTGTCGGGCCCGATCAAGGGCTGGGGCGTCCCGGTTTCCAACGGCATGAAGATGGCCGTCGAGGAGGTCAACGCTGCGGGCGGGATCAACGGCCGCAAGATCCGGCTGGTGGTCGAGGACAGCGGCTACGATCCGAAGAAGGCCGTGCTGGCGTCGCAAAAACTGATCGAGCGCGACAAGATCTTCGCGATGGTCGGGCCGATGGGATCGCCCACCGTGCTCGCCGCGCAGGACATCCTGCTCGACGCCGGCGTGCTTCAGCTCTTTCCACTGACTGCGGCCGAGTTCACCTTCAAGTTCGATCCGGCCAAGCCGCAGGAGCGATTGAAGTTCAACAACCTCCTGCCCTATGTCGAGAGCACGCGCGCGGCGCTGAAATACATGATGGAGTGGAAGAACTTCAAGAAGCCCTGCATCATGCATCAGGATGACGAGTACGGCAAAAACGTGCTCGACGGCTTCAACCAGCAGCTCACCGCCATGAAGGTGCAGCCGGCTTCGATCACGAGCTACAAGCGCGGCGCCTCCGATTTCAGCGCGCAGGTCGCCAAGATGAAGTCCGATGGCTGCGACCTCGTCGTGCTCGGCGCGGTGCTGCGTGAGCCGATCGGCACGATGAGTGAAGCGAAGAAGCTCGGATGGGACGTCACCTTCCTCGGCGCCACGCCCGTTAACGTGCTCGAAGTGCCGGCGCTCGGCAAGGAGGCCGTCGAAGGTCTCTACGCCGCGAGCGGCTTCGAAATTCCCTATGAAGACACCGCGAAAGGCAAGGTCAAGGACTGGCTCGTCAATTACAAGAAGATGTTTGGCGCCGACGCCAACACCCAGGCCATCATCGGCTACAACGCGGTGATGACGTTCGCGCATTACGCCAACAAGGCTGGCAAGGATCTCACGGGCCAGAAGATGCTCGACGCGCTCGAGTCCGGCGACAAGTTCCAGGATATCTTCAATTCGCCGCCGACCGTATTCTCGAAGACCAACCATCTCGCCACGACCATCACCCAGGTGCAGCAGGTGAAGAACGGCCGCTGGGTGCTGGTGAAGGACAATCTGATGTTCTGATGCTTCGCATTCGCCCTCCCCTGGAGAGGGAGGGGCGATCGCGCGAAGCGCGAGCGGGGTGGGGTGATCTCTCTAAACGGGCACTACTCCGGTAGAGAGACTGTCACCCCACCCCGCTACGCATTCCGCTTCGCTACGTGCGTGGCGACCCTCCCCCTCCAGGGGAGGGTAAGAGCCTACGACCCCCCGCTTGCCGTGCCCGAACTCACCGGCGCCAACTCGTCCTCCCGGCAACGCCAGCCGTCGGCGGCTTTCACGAAAGCGAACGTTCGCTGGATCCGCAGGCGTCGCGTGACGTTGAAGGCCTCGGCGGAACGCTCATTGCCGGCTCCCGGCTGCGGACGACCCGTCTTGGCGTCCCAGCAGGTGCCGGTGCAGGTGGAGGCGACCCTGCTGCACATGTTGAAGGGCGCGAGCACGGCCATCTCGATTTCGCCTGTGACCTGCGCCTCCTGCCCTGTCACCTGGCTGTCGAGCGCGTAGACGCGGTTGATGCGGAGGAAACTGCCGCACGAATTGGCGGCATGGATGCGCGCTGCGCAGAAGTCGACCGCGTCGGTGTCGGGGATGCGGGCCGCGACCTGCCGGCCGAACACCTTCTTCGGGTCGCCCTTGGCCGCGCGGATCTCGTCGGTCTTGCGCCGCGAATGCTCCGCAAGGCACTCCTCCGCGGCTTCGAGCTCCTGGAGCGGCACATTCTCCTTGCCGACCAGATTGCATTTGCGATCGCGCTCGCGTGTCCACCTGCCATATTCGGCGAAGGCAAAGCGTGCCGCGGTCGGGTCCAGCTTGCCAATCAGGCCGAGCATCTGGCCGTTGAGCTCGGTTTCGGCCAGCGCCAGCGACGGGTCCGCACAGATCAGTGCGCCCGCTGCGGTGTTGGCTGCGAGACAGTCGAAATCAGGATCGCGCACGATTGCGGTGCGTTCCTCCGTCACCTTGAGCAGGCAGGCTTTGACCCGATCGAAATCGTCGGTGCGGATCGAAGTCTGGCCGACGATGCCGCAGCCGAGGTTGCGCTGGCGGATCCAGATCGCGTTTTCCTCGATCGCGGGCAGGCGATCGGGCAGGCGGGCGAGCCGCGCCTCGATCGCTGCGCTCAGCTTCTCGGCGGCGGCGGCGAGCGCGGCATCACCGCAGAACAACTGATTGCCGGGATCACGAATCTGCTGGCAGTTATTTCTGGCAAACAGCGGCAGCCGGTCGGCGACGGAGCGGTCGGATGTGCCGGACTGCGCGAAGCCCGGTGCCGCCGGCAACACCAGCAGCGCAAGCACAGTCGGTACCACGAACCGCATTCCAGTTGCCTCCGCATGGAAGGCGCCATGCTAGCGTCTCGGATCTCGCGGTGGAATGGGTTTGTGGAGGATGTCGTCCGAATGGATCAACGTGCCTCGGAGGCGAGCATCGATAGCCGCGCGGGTTCGTCGACATATTTCATCACGGCCGACTGGTAGAGCGTGAACAGCGGTTGGTAGCCCTGCGCAGCGTTGTCCTCGATCATCGCCATGCGGCGGTTGTCGAGCATCAGCCAGCGCCCGTCGAGCTTTGCTGCGACGACAGCATGCTCTTCGCCGGCCCGGGTGTCGCGCACCACGACGATGCGGAGGTCCTCGGACGAAATGCCGGCCAGCCGCAGCGCGGCCAGCTTGGCGATGGCATAGTCTTCGCAATCGCCGGCGCCGCGGGCGAACGTCGCAAGCGGCGAACTCCAGACGTCGTCGATGCCGTCATTGGCGGCCCGGATGGCAAGGTTGACGGCCCGGTTGGTCTCGCCGAGCCGCGCGCGGCCATCGCGGGTGCGGGCCTGGTCGACAATGGCGAGCAGTTTCACGGCCGCAGGCGATGCGCAATTGTCCCGGTCGCCGTCGCAGAGCGCGAGCTGCACCATGTCGTCGTCGAGCCTGGTCTTCAGCGCGGACCATTTCTGCTGCAGGCTGCCGGACGAGATGGCGAAGGCGAACACGCCGAACGGCTCGGCGGATTTGCGCACGAGAAGACCTGCTCCCGGCGACAGCAGCGTGCCGGCGCGAAGCTCGGCGGACGATCCGAGCAGGACCAATCCGCACAGGACAAGGATTGCGCGCCAGGCGCGCGAGCGAGCAGCGGTCTCCATCTGACATCCCCTTCCGAGCTTCGCCAGGTCCCCCTCGACCTCGACGCGCCGGGCTTTGTTGCTTTCGTGGAGATAGTGCGAGACGGGCCGTTTTGTTCTGCTTAACGCGCCCGGCAGGGGTTCCCAAAAGCGGGAACAGGCTGAAACCGGCCTGTCCAGATTGCGTAAAATTTTACGATTCGGAGGCTAGGAGGTCCTGTTGCTGCGAAAGGGAAGTAATACAGACACAGGTTGTAGGACTGTCGAATCTGCGTTCCATGGCTAACGACCCCCTATTTCATGGGGTTCTGTTAGTTAGGTCACAGATTTAACTCCGTATTTGCCGCAGGATGCTGCGGGACCCCGCGAAGGGAAGATGACACAAGTATCTGCTCCACGACTATACGAAAGGATACTTGGGATGACTGGAAATGCGTGGAAACAGGCTGAATTCGACTTCAAAATATCCGAGCGATTACTTCAGCCTGGCTGGAAGTGATCTGACCCGTGCCGCCTTCTGGGGCAAAGTGATGCGAAATCACACAAGCAATAGGTGGTATCGCTAAGGACTAGCTAATGCTATGCAAGCTTAGGCAGTCGATACTTACTTAAATTTTAACCCTTTTTACGGTGCCCGGTTGAACTACGCTGGCCAATTTGACGCCGCGATTTCTTTGGACGGCCAAGGTTCCCGTTCGCCTTTGGGGACCCATGTCGATTCCTTTACGGCAAAGGCGCAGGGGCACGTGCCCGAGGGCGCGTTCGTTGTTCCCGATCCCAATCTGATCTTCAACGGCGAGTTCAAGCGCACGGGTCTCGATCTGGTGCTGTCCCACGAGGGGCACGAGTTCGTCGTTCACGATTATTTCAGGGGCGACAAGCGCGCCGCGCTTGCCTCGCCCGACGGCGCCCACCTCACCGGCGACGTCGTCAACGCGCTCACGGGCCATGTCCAGGTTGCGCAAGCCGCGCCCGGCGCGGCCGCGGCCCAGGTCATCGGCCACGTCACCAAGCTCGTGGGCAGCGCGACCGCGATCCGCAACGGCGTCTCGGTCATCCTGAACAACGGCGACAACGTCGAAAAAGGCGACGTGGTCTCGACCGGCGCCGACTCGACGCTCGGCATCACCTTCATCGACGGCACCGTGTTCGGCCTGTCCTCCAACGCGCGGATGGTGCTGAATGAGATGGTCTACGACCCGAACGGGTCGAGCAATTCCTCGCTGCTGAGCCTGGTTGCCGGCACCATCACCTTCGTCGCCGGCGAGACCGCCAAGCACGGCGACATGAAGATCGACACGCCGGTCGCGACCATGGGCATCCGCGGCACCGCCGTGCTGACCCAGATCAACTTCGTCGTTCCCGCCGGCGGCGGCGATCCGCAGCCGCAGGCGAGTTTCCAGGTGCTGGTCGAGCCGAACGGCACGACGGGCTCCTACATCCTGTTCGACAAGGTCACGCTGCTGCCGATCGCGACGGTCAACCAGGCCGGCCAGATGATCCAGATCAGCGGCGGCAACGTCTCGATCTCCAATGCACTGATGTCGCCGGACGTGCAGAAGCTGATCACCGACGTGTTCACGCTGAAGTTCACCGACAACAACACCAACACCAAGCTGACCACGAACTTCACCGATACGCTCACGCCGATCTACCAGGAAGTGTTGTTGAAGTCGGCGGCCGGCGCCATCGTGACCGCGACATTCGTCAACCTCAATCCGCAGGGACAGGACAGTCCCGGCACTTCCACGCCGATCGTCACCCGTATGCCCGGCCAGCCGCTGGTGCAAAGCCTCGATTCGAGCGGTAACGTGAAGACGGCGTTCGCGCTGACCGAGCGCGCCGACACGACGGGTGACGCGCAGCCCGACACGGTCTCCGGTCGGATCACCTTCGTCGATCAGAACCTCGGCGACCGCCCAACGGTGAGCATCAGCCTCGCCGAGGCGCCGAACTACGTCTACAAGAATGCCGGCCAGCAGGACGTCACCGGCTCGCTCAGCGCGCTCCAGAAGCAGAATATCGCGGCGACGCAGATCCAGATCAGCGTGGCCCCCGACCCCGGCAACAACAACAACGGCTCGGCGGTCTGGACCTATACGATCCCGGACAAGGTCTTCGACTTCCTTGCCGCCGGCGAAACGGTGACGCTGACCTACATGGTCCGCGTCGACACCAATTTCTCGGTGAGCCCCGAGAGCAAGTTCATTCCCATCACCATCACGGTCACGGGAACGAACGACAAGCCCACGGTCGCGACGTCGGGCGGCACCGTCATCGAGCAGGTCGGAACCGGCAACGAGGCGCTGGACGTCATCACGGGCACGGTCACCTTCACCGACGTCGATCTGACCGACCGGCCGATCGTGAGTGCGGCGCTCTCGTCCGCCCAGCCGTTCAAATATCTCGACGCCGAAGGCAACGATATCACCGCAACGCTGACGCCGGAGCAGCGCGCGGCGATCGCCGCCGTCGAGGTGCCGCTGACCGTGGTTCAGGGCGCTGGAAACGGCAACAACGGCTCGGCCACCTGGACCTACAGCGTTCCGGACTATCTGTTCGATTTCCTCGGCGAGGACGAGAAGCTGATCCTCAACTACGTGGTACAGGTCGATGACGGCCACGGCGGTGTCGTCAGCACGCCGTTGACGGTGTCCATCGATGGCGCGGACGTCAATGTCGAGGGCACAAATGACCTGCCGACGATCGTCGAAGACTCGACGACGCCGACCGGCGCGGTCACTGAGGATTCGGCGACAACCTTGACGGCGAACGGCACCGTTTCCTTCAATGATCCCGACCTCACGGACACGCACAGCGCGAGCTTTGTCTTGAAGTCGACGACGTCGAGCGCGCATCTGCCCGGCTTCGGTAGCGGCACCTCGCATATCGGCACTTTTGCGCTAACGGCGGTGAGCGAGAACCCTGGTGTCAGCACACGAGGGTCGGTAGGCTGGACCTTCACGCTCAACAATAGCGATCCGGTGCTACAGTCGCTGGCCGAGGGCCAGATCATCACGCAAGTCTACACCGTGACCGTCGACGACCATCACGGTGGGATCGTCACCCGGGACGTCACGGTCATCATCACCGGCACCAACGACGCGCCGGCCATCACGAGCGATGCGGACGCAGCAAAGGGAGACGTCACCGAGGACAGCGGCCTGACGCTCTCGATCGGCGGCACGCTGGCGATCCAGGATCTGGACCTGATCGACACCCATACGGCACAGGCGGTGTTCACGTCGTCATCCCTCAGCTCGCCCCTGCCGGGGTTCGGTGCCAACGCGAACATCGGTACCTTCACGATCGATCCGTCGGTGCTGGAATGCAGCACGGACACCAACAACGGCGCCACGCTGGGCTGGCACTTCAGCCTCGACAACAGCAATGCGATGCTGCAGTCGCTGGCGCAGGGCCAGACCATCACCCAGGTCTACACCGTCACGTTCACCGACGATCACGGTGCGCAAGTCTCGCAGGCAGTCACGGTTACCATCAACGGCGCCAACGACGCACCGACGATCGCGAGCAATGCAGGCGCGGCAGAGGGCGGCGTCACCGAGGATGCCGGCGCAACTCTGACGGCCAGCGGCACGCTGGCGATCCAGGACGTCGACCTGATCGACACGCACACGGCACAGGCGGGATTCAAGTCGTCGTCGATCAGCTCGGCTCTGCCAGGCTTCGAGACAGGTTCGCATATCGGCACCTTCTCGATCGGTTCGGTGTCCGAGTCCAATGCCGACACCAGCAACGGTGCGACGCTGAACTGGCAGTTCACGTTGGACAACAGCAATCCGGTGCTGCAGTCGCTGGCCGAAGGCCAGACCATCACCCAAGTCTACACCGTCACCTTCACCGACAATCACGGCGCTCAAGTCTCGCAGGACGTCACCGTCACCATCACCGGCACCAACGATGAGCCCGCCGTCTCCTATGTGACATCGGACTACATGAACTTCGACGGCGAGACGATTGCGGTCGGCGAGGTGCCGACGGTCGCCACCGATGACGTGACGCTGGACGGCTGGGTGAATTGGAACGGAGACGCTTCGCCCGACGGTCAGGTCTTGTTCTATAACGGCAATACCTCGAGCGCCGGCTTCGGCGTCATCGGCACGGTCGTCGCCGGCAAGCTGGAGCTCGAGATCCTCGAGGGAGGCGTCGAGATCCAGGATACCGGCTTCGCGCTGTCGGCAGGGCAATGGCACAACCTCGCCCTCACGCGCGACGATGGCATTTTCACGCTCTACGTCGACGGCAACGCCGTCTATTCCGGCAGCGGGAACGTGAACCCGTTCGGGAACGGCCAGGAGCCGTCCTACATGATGATCGGGGCGGCGAGCGACAGGTACGCCCCTGGCTTCGCAGCCCAAGGCTTCACCGGCTCGATCGCCGACGTCAGCGTCTGGACCACGGCGCTCACGCAGGCGCAGATCCAGTCGATCGACTTCACAGCACTCACCGGCAACGAGGCGGATCTGGCCGCGTACTATCAGCTTCGCGATGGCAGCGGAAGCGCGGCCTCCAATACGGTCGACCCCGACAAGAACCTCGCAATCGATGGCGATGCGGACTGGAGAAGCAGCACCACGGGGCCGGGCGGCGCCATCGCCGATCTCATCGAAACCAATGCCGGCCAGCTCTCGCGTGGAGTGCTGGCGGTCTCCGACGTCGACGCCACCGATCACGTCACGGTGTCGGTCAGCCAGGTGCAGGTCTCGCTCAACGGCGCGCCGCAAGCCGCCGGCGTCGGCGGGCTGTCGCACGAGACCCTGTTGAATTATCTCTCTGTCCCGGCTGGCGCCGTTCTCAACGGCACGGCGACGCACGCCCAGTTCGCCTGGCAATTCAGCTCGGGCAGCCAGGCCTTGGATTTCCTCGCCGCCGGGCAGACGCTGTCGCTGCAATACACGATCGTTCCGGATGACGGGTACGATATGGGTGCGAGTGCAGTCGTCACCATCAACATCGCCGGCACGAACGACGCGCCGGCGCTCGCCGATGCCAACATCGGCACGCTCGCGGATACCGCTGCGGCCGACACCTTCCCCGAGCTCACTGGCCTCTTGTCCGGAACCGACGACGACAGCGGCGAGACGGCAACGCTGTCCTATGCCATTCTGGATGCGGACCACCATGCGGTGACGACGCTAGCCGGGCACTACGGCTCGCTGACGGTCAACCCTAACGGCAGCTACAGTTACGTTCCCAGCGCGACGGCGATCAACGCGCTGGCGGACGGATCGTATGTCGATACGTTCACCATCCAAACCACAGACGCTCATGGCGCGACCGGCACGGCCACGCTCACGGTGGACGTGACGGGCGCGAACGAAACGACCTATGCGCCCGTGATCAACATCGCTGAGATCAGCGTGACCCAGGAGGGTGATCAGGTCTTCGTTCACGGCCTCTCGGTCAGCGATGCCGACGCGCTCGCCGACGAAACCTTCGCGCTCACGGCGGTGGCAGATTCACAAACCAGTGTGGACCCAGCATCGACTTCCGATACGCTCGATAACGTCAATTCGGCGCTGCAGACGCTGACCTACACCGATCCGGGCCCGACCGCGCCTGCGACGGACAAGGTCGCGATCACCGTCACCGACGGCCACGGCGTGAGCGATACGGTCAACCTGATCTTCAATCTGTCCGAACAAGGCCCGGTGACCCTCGCCAGCACCAACGGTAAGGACGTGCTGTTCGGGACCGGCTATCAGGATCAGTTCGTGTTCGCTGCCAATTCGAACCACGATGTGATCCTGGACTTCACGTCTGGCACGGATCACATCGACCTGTCGGCCTTGGGGCCGATCAGTGACATCGCGGCGTGGATGAATCAGCATGTGGCCCCGTCCGGGACGGAGGACACCCTGATCACGATTGATGCGGCAAACACGGTGGTCCTCAAGGGCGTCAGCAGCCTTCAGACGAACGACATACTCCACGCCTGATGGCCGCTTGATACGTGAACGACTGCTCAGCCGATCCGCGCTGCCGCCCGCCGCAAAAGCGTGATATCCATCCATCATGAAACGGCTCAAAATCCTGCGGCGGTGGTTTGCGCGCAAGTTCGGCCTTGCGCGGCTGATGTGCCTTGCGCTGCTGGTCCTGTTTGCCGGCGCGCGCCTCTGGGATCCGCCGCCGATCCAGGAATTGCGGCTGCGCACCTTCGACATGTTCCAGCTGATCGACCCCCGCCAGAAGGCGGCGCGGCCGGTCACCATCGTCGACATCGACGACAAGAGCCTCGCCAGGCTCGGGCAATGGCCGTGGCCGCGGACGCGGATCGCGGATATGATCCAGAACCTGACCAATCACGGCGCGGTCGTGATCGGTTTCGACGTGGTGTTCTCGGAGGCCGACCGTCTCAATCCGGATCTGGTCGCGGGCCAGATGCGCTCGCTGGACGAGGCGACCCGCGCCAAGCTCCGCGAACTGCCGAGCAACGACCAGATCCTCGCCGACGCGATCAAGCGCTCGCGCGTGGTGCTGGGCGAGACCGGGCTGCCCGAGGTCCTGTCCGAGCTGGACAAGTCACTTCCGTTCACCGGCGTCGCGACCGTCGGCGAGGAGGGGGCCGAACGGTTCCTGTTCGAATTCCCCGGCTTGTTGCGCAACGTGCCGGTCATCGAGAAGGCCGCGGCCGGCCGCGGCCTGTTCTCGATCAGGACCGAGCGCGATGGATTGATTCGCCGCGTGCCGATGATCATGCTCGCCCAGGGCAACATCATGCCCTCGCTCAGCCTCGAGATCCTGCGCGTTGCGACCGGCACGCCGACGCTGCTTGTGAGGACCGACAAGACCGGCCTCAAGGGCGTCCGCCTCAAGGGCGTGGAAATCCCGACCGACCGGAACGGCCAGCTCTGGGTCCACTATGCCCGCCGCGATCCCTCGATCTATGTCTCGGCCGTCGATGTCATCGACAACATCGTACCGGCCGCCAAGATCGCCGGCAAGCTGGTGCTGGTCGGCACCTCCGCCGGCGGGTTGAACGACATCAAGACCACGCCGGTGTCCCGGGCCATGCCGGGGGTCGAGATCCACGCTCAGGTGCTCGAAAGCGTGCTGAGCAAGGCGGTCATTTCGCAGCCGAACTATGCGCTCGGTGTCGAGCTGATCGCGGCGTTGATCATCGGCCTGCTGGTCATCATCTTCACGCCGAATCTCGGACCGGTGCGCCTGGTGCTCGCTGGCGCTGCCTTTGCCGCCATCCTGGTCGGCGTGTCCTGGTTCTTCTACGCGCAGCATCGCTACCTCATCGACTTCACCTATCCGCTGCTCTCGACCACCGCGATCTATCTGACCCTGATCTTCGCCAGCTTCGTGCGCGAGCAGCGCCAGCGCGTGCAGATCCGCGGCATGTTCGCGCAGTACATGTCGCCGGTCCTGGTCGAGCAGCTGGCGCAGTCGCCGGAAAAGCTCGTGCTCGGCGGCGAGGAGCGCGAGATGACGATCATGTTCTCCGACGTGCGCGGCTTCACGACGATCTCGGAAAGCTACAAGCACGACCCGCAAGGCCTGATCGCGCTGATGAATCGCTTCCTGACGCCGCTGACCGACGTGATCATCGACCGGAAGGGGTATATCGACAAGTACATGGGCGACGCCATCATGGCGTTCTGGAACGCGCCGCTCGACGATGCCGAACATGAGGTCAATGCCTGCGAGGCCGCGATCCGGATGCTCGAGCAGATCGACGCGGTCAACAAGGAGCGCGAGGAGGAGGCCGCCGAGGGCGGCCATGTCTACATTCCGCTCAATGTCGGCATCGGCCTCAACACCGGCATCGGCGTCGTCGGCAATATGGGCTCCGACCTGAAGAAGAACTATTCGGTGCTCGGCGACAGCGTGAACCTCGCTTCGCGTCTGGAAGGCCAGTCGAAGGAATACGGCTTTCCCATCATCGTGGGCTCCAGGACCGCGCTTGCCGTCAAGGATAAATTCGCGATCCTCGAGCTCGACTTCATCATGGTGAAGGGCAAGACCGAGCCGGAGGTGATCTATGCCATCGCCGGTCGCGAGGACGTGATGCATTCGGCCGCCTTCCAGCGCCTGCGCAACATCACCATCGAGATGCTCGGCTGCTACCGTGGCCGCGACTGGCAGGGTGCGCTGGATGCGATCGAACGCGGCCGTCGCAGCGAAGATGCCGACACGCTGGAAAAGCTGTTCAGGCTCTACGAGGCCCGCATCAAGGAGTTCCAGATCAATCCACCGGCCGAGGGCTGGACCGGAGCGTATGCGCTGCTGACGAAGTAGTGGAGTCAGATGTGGTTTGAAGGCAGCCACATATGCGCTGCCGTCCCGAACGCAGGGACTGCCTCTGGTTATGGGTCCCGGGTCTGCGCTGCCGCTTGCCCGGGACGAAGGTGATGGTTGGCTACCGCAGCGATGTCCGGCGTTGCCGCTCTCACTCCATCCCGATCGTCGTCAGATCCTGAAACCAGTGCTGCGCCTGCACGAACTGCTTGATCTTCGGCGACAGCGCGTGCGGATTGGTGTCGTGGACGACCCACACCAGCGTGGCATCGTCCACGATCAGGGCATGCGCCTGCGCCAGCAGCGCGTCCTGCTTGACGGAATCGAACGTCTGCTTGGCCTCGTCGATCAGCGCGTCGACCTTCGGGTTCTTGTAGCCGCCCCAATTGACGCCGACGGGCGCGATCTGGCCCGAGTGGAAGAAGCGGACGATGGCGTAGAGCGGATCTGACGTGACATAGGCGATGTTGTTGGCGGTGATGCCGGCGTTCATCTCGTCGGCCGCGCCCTTGCGCCAGTGCGTGTAGAGCGTCTCGAGCTCGACCACCTTGAAGTCGATGTCGATACCGATCTCCTTGAAACTCTGCTGCAGGAATTCATTCATCGGCAGCGACAGCATCTGGCCGGTGCCGCCTTGCGCGATGATGAAGGTGGCCTTCAGCGGCTTCGCCTTGGAATAGCCGGCCTCCTCGACCAGCTTCTTCGCCGCGGCCAGATCATATTTGAGCTCGAAGCCCGGCTTGCCGAACCATGGGCTCGACGGGTCGACCTGGCCCTTCGCGGGCTTTGCGAGGCCATTCATCAAGCCGACCACCGCATCGCGATCAATTGCGAGGTTCAGCGCCTTGCGCAGGCGGATATCGGTCCAGGGCGAGCCCGGCAGCACGCTGAGATGATAATTCCAGACATGGGGCGTGACGTTGTCGACGAGCTTCATGCCCGCGGCCTTGAGCTGCGGCACGGCATCCGGTGCCGGCGTCTCGATCAGGTCGACCTGCCCCGCGAGCAGCGCATTGGTGCGTGTCAGCGCTTCCGGCATCGGCACCAGCACGATCTTGTCGGCCTTTGGGATGCGTTTCTTGTTCCAATAATCCGGATTCCTGCTGAGCTCGGCGAGCTCGCGCGGCACCAGTTTTGTCAATTTGAACGGCCCGGTGCCGGAGGGCTGGCTCGCGAACTTGTCCCAATCCTTGCCCAGCTTCTCATATTGCGCGGGGCTCGAGACCAGGAACCACAGCATCTGGTAGGGGAAGAAGGAATCGACCGTCTTGGTCGTGATCTCCACCGTGAAGTCGTCGATCTTGGCGTAGCTTGCAACGGAGGGCAGGCGGGTCTTGACCTGCGCGCTCTGCCGCTTGTCGAATTGCGGCGCCTTGTCGTTGAGCACCTTGTCCAGATTCCAGATCACCGCATCGGCGTTGAACTCGCTGCCGTCGTGAAACTTGACGCCCTTGCGAAGCGTGAAGCGCCATTTGGTCTTGTCGGTGTCATCGACCTTCCACTCGGTCGCGAGCCCCGGCACCAGCTTGCCGGGACGGTCGCTGACGTCCATCTCCCAGGCCACCAGGGGATCGTAGATCGTGTACGCCGTGAACTGATAGGCGCCGGCACCGCGATCGGGCTGCCCCGTCGTCAGCGGGATATCCGCCATCGAGATGCCGTAGCGCACCACCGTTTCGGCGCGCGCCGAGAGTGCGAACGACGCCAGCGCAAGCACGGCGAGACAGGTCGATAAACGAAGACGCATGGCCCAAAGCTCCCAACGAATTTCGGAGCCTGACCTGCAATCTTGATGCCAGAATAGGCAGCGTGATGCACTTAACCGCGCGCGGGCCACAAGGACTTGTCGTCGCAGTGACAAATGACAGAATAAGTTTCTCTTTGGCATAGCCATTGCATACGATTGCATCAAAAATAGTCATCGAAGCCGGAAAAGGATTAAGGCGATGCTTACCAAGAAGACTACACGCGCGGCATTGATCGCGGTGCTCGCGCTAACGACTGCCGCTGCATGGCCGCGTGCGGTCAGCGCCCAGACTGTGCTGCGTATCGGCATGACCGCTGCCGATATTCCACGCACGCTGGGCCAGCCGGATCAGGGCTTTGAGGGCAACCGCTTCACCGGCCTTACCATGTATGACGCGCTCACCGGCTGGGATTTGTCCTCCGCCGACAAGGCGAGCGTGGTGATCCCTGGCCTTGCCACCGAGTGGAAGGTCGATGATGCCGACAAGACCAAATGGGTCTTCAAGCTGCGCCCCGGCGTGACTTTCCACGACGGCTCGCCCTTCAATGCGGACGCCGTGGTGTGGAACGTCGAGAAGGTGCTGAAGCAGGATGCGCCGCAATTCGACGCCAGCCAGGTCGGCGTCACGGCCTCGCGCATGCCGACGCTGGCCTCCGCCAAGAAGATCGACGACATGACCGTCGAGCTCACCACCAAGGAGCCCGACAGCTTCCTGCCGATCAACCTCACCAACCTCTTCATGGCGAGTCCTGCGAAGTGGCAGCACTTCTATGACAAGGCCGAAGGCGCTGATGCCAAGGCGAAATCGCAGGCCGCATGGACTGCGTTTGCCAAGGACGCAGCGGGCACCGGTCCGTGGAAAATGGCGAGCTTCACGCCGCGCGAGCGGCTCGAGCTGGTGAAGAATGCGGCCTACTGGAACAAGGATCGCGTGCCCAAGGTCGACAAGATGGTGCTCTTGCCGATGCCGGAGGCAAACGCGCGCACCGCGGCGCTGCTCTCCGGGCAGGTCGATTGGGTCGAGGCGCCCGCGCCGGATGCGTTGCCCGAATTGAAGCAGCGCGGCTTCAAGCTCTACGCCAACGAGCAGCCGCATGTCTGGCCCTGGCAGTTCTCGCGCGTCGAGGGTTCGCCCTGGAACGATATTCGCGTGCGCAAGGCGGCGAACCTCTGCATCGATCGCGAAGGCCTCAGGGACGGTCTGCTCGCCGGGTTGATGGTGCCCGCGACCGGCACTTTCGAGCCCGGCCATCCCTGGCGCGGCAAGCCGAGCTTCCAGATCAAGTATGACAAGGCGGCTGCGCAAAAGCTGATGCAGGAGGCCGGATTCGGTCCGAGCAAGAAGCTGACGGTCAAGACCCAGACCTCGGCGTCGGGCTCGGGACAGATGCAGCCATTGGCGATGAACGAATATCTCCAGCAGGCGCTCGCCGACTGCTATTTTGACGTGAAGCTCGACGTCATCGAATGGAATACGCTGTTCACCAACTGGCGCCGCGGCGCCAAGGACCCCTCGGCCAACGGCTCGAACGCGACCAACGTCACCTATGCGGCGATGGACCCGTTCTTCGCGCTGGTGCGCTTCCTGCAATCGGGTATGGCTCCGCCGGTCTCGAACAATTGGGGCTTCATCAACGACCCCAAGTTCGACGAGCTGGTGAAGAAGGCTCGCCAAACCTTCGATCCCGCCGCGCGTGATGCCGCGCTCGCCGAGCTGCACGCGGCCTCGGTCGACGACGCGGCGTTCCTCTACGTTGCCCACGACGTCGGCCCCCGCGCCATGAGCCCCAAGGTGACGGGCGTCGTGCAGCCGAAGAGCTGGTTCATCGACTTCTCGCCGGTGTCGATCGCGCAGTAGTGCGTGCCATAGGCTCAGTGCACCCTCTCCCCTCGTGGGAGAGGGTGGCTTCGCGAAAGCGAAGCCGGGTGAGGGGTCTCTCTCCGCAGATAACCCTCTCGCGTTCGTAACGACTCTCTCCGCGGATAGAACCCTCATCCGGCGCTTCGCGCCACCTTCTCCCACAAGGGGGGAAGGGAAGAAGAAGAAACAACGTGCTCGCCTATATCGCCAGACGCATTGTCTATGTCGTTCCGATCGTCATCAGCGTGGCGCTGGTGTGCTTCCTGCTCGTGCACATCACGCCGGGCGATCCGCTTGTGGCGGTGCTGCCGGCCGACGCCTCGCAGGAGCTTGCCGCGCAACTGCGTACCGCCTATGGCTTCGATCGCCCGCTGCCGGTGCAGTTCGGGCTATGGTTGCTCCGGGCCCTTCATGGCGATCTCGGCAATTCCATCGCCACCGGCCGCCCCGTGCTCGCCGAGGTTATGCGCGCCGTCGGCAACACCGTCACGCTGGCGATCGCCGCCGCGATCATTGGCTTCACCATGGGCATCCTGCTCGGCCTGATCGCCGGCTATTTCCGCGAAACCTGGATCGACAAGATCGCGACCTCCTTCGCCATCGCCGGCGTGTCGGTGCCGCATTACTGGCTCGGCATGGTGCTGGTCATCATCTTCTCGGTGCAGCTGAACTGGCTGCCCGCGGTCGGCGCCGGGCCGAACGGCTCCAACTCCTGGGCCTGGGACTGGGCGCATCTGAAATATCTGGTGCTGCCGGCGATCACGACGTCGGTGATCCCCATGGGCATCGTCACCCGCACCGTGCGCGCGCTCACCGGCGACATCCTCAGCCAGGACTTCGTCGAGGCCTTGCGCGCAAAAGGCCTCCATGAGCGCGGCGTCTTCCGCCACGTCATCAAGAACGCCGCGCCCACGGCGCTCGCGGTGATGGGACTTCAGCTCGGCTATATGCTCGGCGGCTCGATCCTGATCGAGACCGTGTTCTCCTGGCCGGGATCGGGCTTCCTGCTCAATTCGGCGATCTTCCAGCGCGATCTGCCGCTGCTGCAGGGCACGATCCTGATCCTGGCGCTGTTCTTCGTCTTCCTCAATCTCCTGGTCGACATCGCGCAAGCCGCGATCGATCCGCGAATCAAGCGGGGCTAGCGGAATGAGCGAGCTTCCATTGTCTGCGACCGCCGATTCCGCGCTGCAGGTCGCGCCCGCCACCAGGGCGCGCGGATATTGGGCGACCGTCGGCCGCCGCATCAGGCGCGACAAGGTCAGCATGGCCTGCGCGGTGGTGCTGCTGTTGATCGTCCTCTCCGCGATCCTCGCGCCATGGCTGGGTCTGGAGGATCCCTACAAGGGATCGATGATCCGCCGCCTGCGCCACATCGGCACAGCGGGCTACCCGCTCGGGACGGACGAACTCGGCCGCGACATGCTGGCGCGCCTGATCTATGGCGGACGGCTGTCGCTGGTCATCGGCATCCTGCCCGTGATCCTCGCCTTCTGCATCGGCACCTCGCTCGGTCTCGTTGCCGGCTATGTTGGCGGCAAGCTCAACACCGCGATCATGCGCACGATCGACGTGTTCTACGCTTTTCCTTCCGTGTTGCTGGCGATTGCGATCTCCGGCGCGCTGGGGGCCGGCATCCTCAATTCCATCGTGTCGCTGACGGTCGTGTTCGTGCCGCAGATCACCCGCGTCGCCGAGAGCGTCACCACGGGCGTGCGCAACATGGACTTCGTCGAGGCCGCGCGTGCCTCTGGCGCAGGGCCCTTCACAATCATGCGCGTGCACATCCTCGGCAATGTGCTGGGGTCGATCTTCGTCTATGCGACCAGTCTCATTTCGGTTTCGATGATCCTCGCCGCCGGTCTTTCCTTCCTCGGTCTCGGCACCAAGCCGCCCGAGCCGGAATGGGGACTGATGCTGAACACCTTGCGAACCGCGATCTACGTCAATCCCTGGGTCGCAGCATTGCCGGGCGCGATGATCTTCGCGGTCTCGATCTGCTTCAACCTGCTCTCGGACGGCCTGCGCAGCGCCATGGACATCAGGAACTAGCCATGAGCGAGAACAGCGCATCCGTCGAAATGCTGGAGCAGGTCGAGGACGTCGGTGGCGTGGCGCAGCCGCTGCTTCAGGTCAACGGGCTGACCAAGCATTTTCCCGTGCGCGGCGGGCTGTTCGCCGCCAAGCGTACCGTGCGCGCCGTCGACGATGTCTCCTTCACTGTCGCCAAGGGCGAGACCGTCGGCATCGTCGGCGAGTCCGGCTGCGGCAAGTCGACCACGGCGCGGCTGCTGATGCATCTGATGCCGCGCGATACTGGCGACATCATCTATGACGGCATGACCGTCGGACAGTCGCTGTCGCTGCGCGAGCTGCGCCGCGGCATGCAGATGGTGTTCCAGGATTCCTACGCCTCGCTCAATCCGCGCCTGACAATCGAGGAATCGATCGCCTTCGGCCCCAAGGTCCACGGCATGGCCGACGGCGCGGCGCGCGCCCTCGCGCGCGAGCTGCTCGGCAAGGTCGGCCTGCGCCCGGAGAACTTCGCGAGCCGTTATCCGCACGAGATCTCCGGCGGCCAGCGCCAGCGGGTCAACATCGCGCGCGCGCTGGCATTGTCGCCAAGGCTGGTGATCCTGGATGAGGCCGTCTCCGCGCTTGACAAATCCGTCGAGGCGCAGGTGCTCAATCTGCTCGCCGACCTCAAGCGCGAGTTCGGGTTGACCTACCTGTTCATTAGCCACGACCTCAACGTGGTCCGCTACATTTCGGACCGCGTGCTGGTGATGTATCTCGGCGAGGTCGTCGAGCTCGGCCCGGTCGACCAGGTCTGGGATCGGCCTGCGCATCCCTACACGCGCGCGCTGCTGGCCGCGATGCCGTCCTCCGATCCCGACAGGCGCACCGAGACGCCGCCGATCACGGGCGATCCGCCCAATCCGATCGATCCGCCCTCGGGCTGCCGCTTCCACACGCGCTGCCCGTTTGCGGAGCCGCTCTGCGCAAATGCGACACCAAAGCTCACAGCTCTGGATAAAATGGGCCACGAGGCCGCGTGCTACATGGCGATACCGGGCTCAGGCCATAGCCGCGCGCCCAGGGAGAAGACCGCATGACGAGACCCACACCGAAAGAGATCAAGCCCATCGCGCACACCGCAGGCGTCCCCGTGGATGATGAGATCGCAACGCGCATCTCCAATTCCATCGGGCCCGCCTTCGAAGGCTTCGAGGCCATCGCCGGCACGCTGTCGTTCGACCTCGAGCCCGCCGGCTATGTGCTCGCGCAGACGCAGAAGGTCTCGAAATGAGCACTGAGCCTGCATTGATGACGCTCACCGAGGTCGCGCGCGCGATCGCGATGAAGCAGGTATCCTCGCATGAGGCGACGCGCGCGCTGCTGCACCGCATCGCGCAGTGGCAGCCGCATCTCAACGCCTTCATGTCGGTCGAGGCCGAGGCAGCATTGAAGGCGGCCGAAGCTGCCGATTCCGAGCTCGCCAAGGGCAATGTCCGCGGTCCCTTGCATGGCGTGCCGCTCGCGCACAAGGACATGTATTACGATGCCGGCAAGGTTTCGACCTGCGGCTCGTTGATCCGCCGTGACTTCGTGCCGACCGTGACCTCCACCGCCTTGCAGCGGCTGAAGGACGCCGGGCAGGTGCGCCTCGGCACGCTGCATCTGGCGGAGTTCGCCTACGGCCCGACCGGCCATAACGCCCATTATGGTCCGGTGCGCAATCCCTGGAACGTCGCCCACATTACCGGCGGTTCCTCGTCGGGCTCGGGTTCGGCGGTTGCCGCGCGTTTGACCTATGCGGCGCTTGGCTCGGACACCGGCGGATCGATCCGCATGCCCGCGCATTTCTGCGGCGTCACCGGCCTCAAGACGACCGTGGGCCGCGTCAGCCGCGCCGGCGCAATGCCGCTGTCGCAATCGCTCGACACGGTCGGTCCGCTCGCACGGACCGCCGAGGATTGCGCGCTGCTGCTGGCCTTGATGGCCGGCCCAGACCCCGCCGATTCGACATGCAGCCACGAGCCGCTGTCGGACTATGTCGCCGCGACCAAGGGCTCGCTGAAGGGTCTCAAGATCGGCGTGCCCGCCGCCTTCTATGTCGACGATCTCGACAGCGAGGTCGCGCGCGTGCTGGACGAGACCATCGCGGTGCTCAAGCGCGAGGGCGCCGACATCGTCAAGGTCGAGCTGCCGGACCAGCGGCAATTGTCCGCGGCGAGCCAGCTCGTGCTCGCCGCGGAAGCTGCCGCCTTCCACAAGCGCTGGATGATCGAGCGTCCGCAGGATTATGGCCCGCAGGTGCTGATGCGGCTTCAGAACGGCCTCGCCGTTCCCGCCATCACCTATCTCGAGGCGATGCGCTGGCGCGGTCCGGCACTCGCCGCGCACAACGCAGCCACCGCCGGCGTCGACGCGATCATCGCACCGGCCTCGCCGGTGCCTGCGCCGACCATCGAGGAGAGCGATGTCGGCGGCGGACCGAACGCGCCGGCCATGGTGCAGCGCCTGACGTTGTTCACCCGCCCGGTGAACTATCTCGGCCTGCCGTCGCTCACCGTACCGTCCGGCTTCACCAGAAGCGGCCTGCCGGTCGGCATGCAACTGATCGGCCGTTCCTTCGACGAGGCGACCCTGCTCACCATCGGCGCCGCCTTCCAGCGCGTCACCGACTATCACGATCGATTGCCGAAACTGCCGTCATGACCAACCTCGTCGAGATCTCAGGCCTCAACATCCGCTTCACCGGCGAGCGCACGGTCTATGCCGTGAACGATCTCAGCCTCTCGCTCGGAACCAGCGAGGTGCTGGGCCTGCTCGGCGAGTCCGGCTCCGGCAAGAGCGTGACATTGCGTGCGTTGATGCGGCTATTGCCGAAGAAGCGCACGCAGATCTCGGGCAGGGTCAACGTGATGGGCCGCGATGTGCTCGCCATGAACGACGAGGAGCTGTCGTCGTTCCGCGGCCAGACCGTCTCGATGATCTTCCAGGAGCCGGCACTGGCACTCGACCCGGTCTACACCATCGGGGCGCAGATCGCTGAAAGCGTGGTGCGGCACGAAGGAAAATCTCATGCGGAGGGCAGGGCGCGGGCGCTCGAGATGCTCGAGGTCGTGCGCATTCCCTCGGCCAAGCGCCGGCTGGACGCCTATCCGCACGAGATGTCCGGCGGCATGCGCCAGCGCGCGATGATTGCGCTGGCGCTGGCCTGCCGGCCCAAGATCCTGCTCGCGGACGAGCCGACCACGGCGCTCGATGCCACCGTGCAGATCCAGATCCTGTTGCTGCTGCGCGAGCTGCAGCGCGAGTTCGGCATGTCCGTCATCTTCGTCACCCACGACATCGGCGTCGCCATCGAGATCTGCGACCGGGTTGCGGTGATGTATGCCGGCCAGATCGTGGAGCAGGGCAGCTTGCGCGACATCGTCCGCAGCCCGGTGCACCCCTACGCCAAGGGCCTGCTTGCCTCGACCGTCCACGGCGCCAAGCGCGGGCAGCGCCTCGAAACCATTCCCGGCACGCCGCCCTCGCTGGCCGAACAGCCCCACAACTGCTCCTTCGCTCCCCGCTGCGCGGCGGCCCAGCCTCGTTGCCTGGAGCAATTGCCTGCAAATGTGGAGGTCGGGCCGGGCCGGGCGGCGCGATGTGTGCTGGCGGAGCAGGCGGCCGCGATGCCGTAATACGCCCTTCGAAATTTCTCTGCGACAACACCGACTTGGCTACTGTGCATGGGGTTGTTTTTCGACTTTTCCTCTTTCCGGCCTCAACCGGCCCCGGGGAACAGCATTCACTCCGCATTCATTCCGGTTCCCGTTCCATGGCGCGGTTCACGGAGAGGGACCTCACTTATGCACATTTCTAACGAACGCCTGCTTGTCATCCTGTTCGTCGGCCTGGTGGCCGGCTGGCTCGCCGGCAAGGTGGTGCGCGGGACCGGGTTCGGCATCATCGGCGATATCGTGTCGGCATCGCCGGCGCGCTGGTGGCGAGCTTCCTGTTTCCGAAGCTCGGCATTCGTCTTGGCACCGGCCTCGTGTCGGAGATCGTCTATTCCGCCATCGGCGCGGTCATCCTGCTGCTGGTGGTGCGGCTGGTGCGTGGCGGGGGTCGGTTCTAGCCCGCGCCCCGACGGATCGGAACTTTCGCGCTCTGGTTTTCCGGGAAGAGCCTGAAAGACCGCAAGAAAAAGCCGCAAGCCTGTGAAAATCCGGACTTGCGCGTGAGGCCACCAAGGGTAGATGTGGCTCATGAAGGCCTGGATTAGGTCGGCCGCGTTGGACAGGCGGAAAACGCCATATTAATCCGAGTCAAGTACTCCTGATTTCGCCTTTGAAATCAGGGGCTTTGCCTCTCACCGGAAAGAGATCAGACTGATGGCAGCCATCCCTGGCGCCCGCCGTTCAGAGCTCGGTGACGCCATGCGCGCTTGTCGCACGGCGTTCGTCGGCGTCGGCTTGATGAGCTGCATGATCAACCTGCTCTATCTGACCGGGTCGATCTTCATGCTGGAGGTCTACGACCGGGTGCTGCCGAGCCGCAGCATCCCCACCCTCGTCGGCCTCATCATCCTCGCCAGCTTCCTCTACATGGCGCAGGGCCTGCTCGACATGATCCGCAACCGGATCCTCGGACGGATCGGCACCGCGCTGGACGAAGCCCTCAACAAGCGCGTGTTCGACACCATCGTGCGCCTGCCGCTGCTGGTCGGCAGCCGCAACGAAGGGCTCCAGCCGCTGCGTGATCTCGACAATGTCCGCTCCTTCCTCGGCAGCATGGGTCCGAGCGCGTTCTTCGATCTGCCCTGGCTGCCGCTCTATCTCGCCATCTGCTTCGCCTTCCACGTCATGATCGGCGTCACCGCATTGATCGGCGCCATCATCCTGGTCGGCCTGACGCTGGTCACCGAATTCATGTCCCGCCAGCCGGCGAAGGAGGCGATGGGACTTGCCGCGCAGCGCAACGATATCGCTCAGGCCAGCCGCCGCAACGCGGAGGTCATGGTGTCGATGGGCATGGCCGGCCGGATGAACGCGCGCTGGAGCGAGGCCAACGAAAAATACCTTGCCGGCAATCAGCGTGCGAGCGATGTCGCTGGCGGTCTGGGCGCGGTCGCAAAGGTGCTCCGCATGATGCTGCAATCGGCCGTGCTCGCGGTCGGTGCCTATCTCGTCATTCACCAGGAGGCGACCGCCGGCATCATCATCGCCGGCTCGATCCTCTCCGCCCGCGCGCTTGCACCGGTCGATCTCGCCATCGCGCACTGGAAATCCTTCGTCGCGGCACGCCAGAGCTGGCATCGCCTCACCCGCCTGTTGGAGCAGATGCCGGCCCAGACGATGCCGACGCAGTTGCAGGCGCCCACCAGCCGGCTCTCGGTCGAAGGCATCGCCATGGTGCCGCCCGGGGATCAACGCCTCATCGTGCAGGACATCACCTTCGCGCTCGTGGCGGGCAACGGTCTCGGCGTGATCGGCCCGAGCGGCTCCGGCAAGTCGTCGTTGATTCGCGCGCTGGTCGGGGTCTGGCAGCCGGTGCGCGGCAAGGTGCGGCTCGACGGTGCGGCGCTCGATCAATGGTCGTCCGACATGCTCGGCCGGCACATCGGCTATCTGCCGCAGGACGTCGAATTGTTCGGCGGCACCATCGCGCAGAACATCAGCCGGTTCGATCCCGAGGCGACCTCCGACGCCATCATCGCGGCGGCGAAAGAAGCCGGCGTGCACGAGATGATCATCAAGATGCGCGAGGGCTACAACACGCAAGTCGGCGAGCAGGGCGCTGCGCTTTCCGCAGGCCAGGCGCAGCGCGTGGCGCTGGCGCGTGCGCTCTATGGCAACCCCTTCCTGATCGTGCTCGACGAGCCCAACTCCAATCTCGACACCGAAGGCGATGAGGCGCTGACCCGCGCCGTCCGTGCCGCGCGCGAGCGTGGCGCCATCGTCGTCGTGGTGGCGCACCGCCCGATCGGCGTCGAGGCGGTCGACCAGATCCTGGTGCTGCGCGACGGACGCATGCAGGCGTTCGGCCCGAAAGAGCAGGTGCTCGCCCAGGTGCTGCAGCCGCGCGTGTCGCCGCCCGCACCGATCAAGATCGTCAGCGAAGGCGGAGTGGCCAAGCCATGAGCACGATGGCCATCGGCGGCCCGAAGCCTGCCGCGAAGAGGACCGTGCGCGAATCCATCAAGTTTCACCTGATCCTCGGCCTCGTGATCGTGCTGGTCCTGGTCGTCGGTCTCGGCGGCTGGGCGTCCACGGTGCTGATCTCGGGCGCGCTGATCGCGCCGGGGCAGATCGTGGTCGAATCCAACGTCAAGAAGGTGCAGCACCCGACCGGCGGCGTGGTCGGCGAGGTGCGCGCCCGCGACGGCGACCGGGTCAAGGCCGGCGACATCGTGGTTCGGCTCGACGACACCGTCACCAAGGCGAACCTTGCCATCGTCACCAAGAATCTCGACGCCGCGCAGGCGCGCGCGGCGCGGTTGCAGGCCGAGCAGCGCGGTGTGGACAGAATCGAATTTCCGCAGGCCCTGCTCGATCGCGCCGTCGATCCTGACGTCAAGCTGCTGCTTTCCGCCGAAACCAAGCTGTTCGACGTCCGTGTCAACGGCCGCACCGGACAGAAGGCCCAGCTACGCGAGCGCATCACGCAGCTCAACGAGGAAATCTCCGGCCTCAGCGCCCAGGAGAAGGCCAAGGACCAGGAGATCGCGCTGGTGCAGAACGAGCTCACCGGCGTGCGGGAGCTTTACGACAAGCGCCTGGTGCAGATCTCGCGCCTGACCCAGCTCGAACGCGACTCGGCCCGCCTTAACGGTGAGCGCGCGCAGTACATCGCCGCGCGCGCCCAGGCCAAGGGCAAGATCACCGAGACCGAGCTGCAGATCATCCAGGTCGACAAGGACGTGGTGAGCGAAGTCTCCAAGGACCTGCGCGAGACCAACGACAAGATCGGCGAGCTGATCGAGCGCAAGGTCGCCGCCGAAGACCAGCTTCGCCGCATCGACATCCGCGCGCCGCAGGACGGCATGGTGCTGCAATCGACGGTGCACACCGTCGGCGGCGTCATCACCGCCGGCGATGCGTTGATGCTGATCGTGCCGCAGGCCGACGATCTCCAGGTCGAAGCCAAGGTCAACCCGGTGGACATCGACAAGCTCCAGATCGGCCAGAAGACGCTGCTGCGCCTCTCTGCCTTCAACCAGCGCACCACGCCGGAGCTCAACGGCCTCGTCAGCCGCGTCTCGCCCGACGTCACCACCGACCAGCGCACCGGTCAGAGCTACTACACCATCCGCGTCTCGATGCCGGCCGAGGAGATCGCCCGCCTCGGCGACGTCAAGATGATTCCCGGCATGCCCGTGGAAGCCTTCGTCCAGACCGGCGACCGCACCATGCTGTCCTATCTGATGAAGCCGCTGCACGACCAGCTGATGCGCGCGTTCCGCGAGAAGTGACGCGCGAAAGCGCGTGATTCCGGAGATCTCGTAGGGTGGGTTAGGCGAAGCCGCAACCCACCGCTTCTGCGTCAGCAGAAGCAGAAGTGGTGGGTTATGCTGCGCTAACCCATCCTACGACACCGCCTTCTTTGCTATAGTTCGACTCGAAGCTCAGACAGCCCGGCGGTCGACCCATGCGATCTCTCCCCTCCATCGCCACCGAATCCTTCTCCGACGCGGCCCTTGCCGTTGCCCGCCTCGAAGAGATCTACGAGCGCAACACGAAGTTCCTGCGCGACCGGTTCGAGGCCTATGTTGGCGGCGAAGCGATCACGACGCGGGTGCGGGCCTACTATCCGTTCGTGCGCGTCACCACCGCGACGCACGCGCGGCTGGATTCGCGTCTCGCCTATGGCTTCGTCGCCGGTCCCGGCGTGCACGAGACCAGCGTCACGCGGCCGGATCTGTTCCGCAGCTATCTGGTCGAACAGATCGGGCTGCTGATCCAGAACCATGGCGTGCCTGTCGAGATCGGGGAATCCTCCGAGCCGATTCCCATCCACTTCGCCTACCGCCGCGACATCAACATCGAGGCCGCCATCACCACCAGCGAGAATTCACTTGTGACGCGGTCGCTGCGCGATGCGTTCGACGTGCCGGATCTCGCGACGATGGACGATTCCATCGCCGACGGCACGTTTGAGCTGCAGCCGGGCGCGCCCGAGCCGCTGTCGCTTTTTCGTGCGGCTCGCGTCGATTACTCGCTGCGCCGCCTCTATCATTACACCGGCACCGATCCCGAGCATTTCCAGAACTTCGTAATCTTCACCAACTACCAGTTCTATGTCGACGCATTTGCGCAAGCCTGCCAGCAGCGGCTCCAGTCCGGCGAAGCCGGCCTCGAAGCCTTCGTCGCGCCCGGCAATGTCATCACGCGCAGCGGTGGCGCGATCAGCGGGGGCGCGCCTGCGCGCACGCCGCAAATGCCGGCCTTCCACCTGGTCGCGCCGGGCTATCGCGGCATCACCCTGATCAACATCGGCACCGGTCCGTCCAACGCGCGCAACGTCACCGACCACGTCGCGGTGCTGCGCCCGCATGCGTGGCTGATGCTCGGCCATTGCGCCGGCCTGCGCAACACACAGCGGCTCGGCGACTACGTGCTCGCGCATGGCTACGTGCGCGAGGATCACGTGCTCGACCGCGAGCTGCCGCTCTGGGTGCCGATCCCGGCACTGGCCGAGATGCAGGTCGCGCTCGAGGAGGCGGTCGAGGACGTCACCGGGCTGGAAGGTTTCGAGCTGAAGCGGCTGATGCGCACGGGCACCGTCGCGAGCGTCGACAATCGCAATTGGGAGATCAGCGGTCCTGAGGTGATCCGCCGCCTGTCGCAATCGCGCGCGGTCGCGCTCGACATGGAATCGGCCGCGATCGCCGCCAATGGATACCGCTTCCGCGTGCCCTACGGCACGCTGCTCTGCGTCTCCGACAAGCCGCTGCACGGCGAGATCAAGCTCGCCGGCATGGCCAGCGAATTCTACCGCCGCCGCGTGGGCCAACATCTCGAGATCGGCCTGAAGGCGCTGGAGCGGCTCAAGCAGCAGGAATCGGAGCGGCTGCATTCGCGAAAGCTCCGCAGTTTCGCCGAAGTCGCGTTCCAGTAGGACGAAGCCGCTCTTTGCTGCTGACAAGGCGGCGGATTTTCAGCATTGTCGGCGCGGGGGCTCGACCGGGACGACTTGATGCCGCTGATGCGCGACAAGATCATTGGCCATGATCTCGAACGGCTGGCCTTTCGCTTCACCATGCTGAACGACGACGAGGTCGTGCAGTGCCAGATCAGCGACGCCGCAATGGACGAGCTCGCGGGCATGCAGGGCACCGAAAGTAGCGCGCGGCAGGCGCAGTTCCTGTCGCTGCGCGAGACCATCGAGCGGATCGCGTCGGATCTGTACGACGAGGCACCGCGATTCCAGGGCTACGTGGTGCGGATTTTCATGCGGCACCTGGGGCGGTGAGGTCGCCATACTCTCTGCCGTCATTCCCCGCGAAGGCGGGGAATCCAGTACGCCGCGGCGTCTCGTTTCGATCACTGCCGTCTCGGAGTACTGGATCGCCCGGTCAAGCCGGGCGATGACAGTGGTGTTGGTGGTGAGGCGGTCTCTACTCACTCACTTGCGGCACCGGCATCACCCCTCCAGCTTCCTCAGCAGCAACTTCAGTGCCGCCGCCGCGAACATCTCCATGTTCGCAAGCCGGTCGTTGCTGCCAGTCTCCAGCGTGATCACTTCGGGCACGGCTCCCGCCACTGCCATGCAGCTATGACCGGCGGCGTCGCCATAGCGGTTGCCGGTGGGGCCGGCGGCCCCGGTCTCGGACAGGCCCCAGTCGCTTTTGAAGCGCGTCCGCATCTGCTCGGCCAGCAGGCTTGCGTAGGGCTCCGACGAGGAGCGAAAGCCCTTCATTCCTTCATCCGAAATATCCATCAGCACGCGCCTGGCATCGCGGGTGTAGACCACGGCGCCGCCGAGGAAATAAGCGGAGGCGCCGGGCACCGCGAGCAGTCTGGCGGAGATCAGTCCGCCGGTCGAGGATTCAGCCACCGCGATGGTCTGTTTGCTTGCGATCAGTTTGGCGGCGACCCGTTCCGCAATGCCGACGAGCTCTTTCATCCCTTTTGACCTCTCATTCCCTCGCAATCGAGCTCAGCCTTCCTAGCATATGACGGAAGCCTTAGCCGAGTTGCGGGCGACGGGCAGGCCTGCTTGAATAGTGGGAACACAAGTCGAGAGACGAGGAAACGCAAAGGAGACCTCATGGCGTCCCTGATCGCGGGCGGGGTCGATTGCGATGTGCATCCGGCCGTGCCGCATCTGACCAGCCTTTTGCCGTACCTGAACGACTACTGGCGCGATCAGGTGACGACGCGCGGCATGGTCGATCTGGTCTCGCAATCCTATCCGGAGAATTCGCCGATCACGGCGCGGCCCGACTGGCGTCCCGAACGCGGCAAGCCGGGCGAGAGCCTGGAGGACATGCAGCGCCATGTGCTCGATCCTTTCAAGCTCGAACTCGTCATATGCAATCCGCTCTACGGCGTGCAGATGGTATTTTCGGAAGACATGCAGGCAGCCTTCTGCCGCGCGCTGAACGATTGGCTCGCGAAGGAATGGCTCGATCGCGATTCCCGGCTGCGCGGCTCGATCGTGATTCCGACGCAAAGCGTCGAGAAGGCCGTTGCCGAGATCGAGCGCTGCGCACAGGACAAGCGATTCGTGCAGGTGCTGGTGCTGGTCATGGGTGACACGCCGCTCGGCAAGCGCGCGCTGTGGCCGATCTACGAAGCCGCGGAACGGCTGGAACTTCCCGTGGGTGTCCACGCGGGTTCCGCCTATCACAATCCGCCGACCGCCGTGGGATGGGGGTCCTACCATATCGAGGATTATGTCGGGCAGGCCCAGGCGTTCCAGACCCAGCTCACCAGCCTGGTCGTCGAGGGCGTGTTTGCCAAATATCCGCGGCTGAAAATGGTGATGCTGGAGTCGGGCGTCTCCTGGATCTCCCCCTATCTCTGGCGCCTGCACAAGTTCTGGCGCGGGGTGCGGATGGAGACGCCTTGGGTCGATCGCGCGCCGCTGGAGATTGTGCGCAGCAACATCCGCTTCTCGTTGCAGCCATTTGATGCACCGCCAGACGAGGCGACATTAATTCGCCTGTTTGATCATATGCAGTCGGACGAATTGGTCCTATTCTCCACGGACTATCCGCACTGGCAGTTCGACGGCCAGGACGCGCTGCCCGAAGGTCTCACCCCCGATCTCGTGCGCAAGATCATGATCGACAATCCGCATGCGACCTATCCCCGCCTGAGGTGAGCCCGCTGCCAAAGGAGGCAAGGCGATGAATATCCAGTTCCGCGAGAGCCAAGACGCTGCTTCCCCACTGACGACGAAAACCGCGATCGCGGATTGCGACATCCATCCGGCCCGCGCCACCCGCACCGAGCTCTATCCCTATCTCGCCAAACGCTGGCAGCATCATCTCGAAGTCTACGGGGTTCATGCCTATCAGGGCATGATGGACGGCCCGCCCTATCCCAAAGCCCAGCCCAATGCCTCGCGCCGCGATGCCTATCCACCGGAAGGCGGGCCGCAGGGCTCCTCGCTTTCCTTCATGCAGAAGCAGTTGCTCGATCCCAACAACGTGCAATTGGGCGTGCTCAATCCGCTCAACACAGGGCAGGGCATCCGCAATCACGAGCTCTCGGCCGCCTTGTGCTCGGCGATCAACGACTGGCAGATCGACAAATGGACCAGTAGGGACAAGCGGCTGAAGGCGTCGATCGTCGTCGGTAACGAGGATGGTTTGTCGGCCGCCGCCGAGATCCGCGAGCGCGCCGGCGACAAGAACTTCGTGCAAGTGCTGCTGCTCAGCCGCAATGTCGAGCCGCTCGGCCAGCGCCGCTATTGGCCGATCTATCAGGCCGCGGAAGAAGCAGGGCTGCCCGTCGGCGTGCACGCCTTCGGCTTCGGCGGCAATCCGATCACGCCGTCGGGTTGGCCCTCCTATTACATCGAGGAGATGGTGGGGCATTCGCAGTGCCAGCAATCCGCGCTGGCGAGCCTCGTTCTGGAAGGCGTGTTCGAGCGCTTCCCGAAGCTGAAGATGGTGATGATCGAGGCCGGCTTCGGCTGGGCGCCGTCGCTGGCGTGGCGGCTCGACAAGGCCTGGCAGCGCCTGCGCAGCGAGGTGCCGCATGTGAAGCGGCCGCCGTCGGAATATATCCGCGAGCAGGTGTGGTGGACGACGCAGCCGATGGAGGATCCGGAGCGGCGCGAGGATCTTTTCGACGTCATCAACTGGATCGGCTGGGACCGGCTTCTGTTCGCCACCGACTATCCGCATTGGGACTATGACGAGCCGTCGCGCGTGCTGCCGGCGGGCGTCAGCGAGGCCGATCGCGAGGCGTTCTACCTCGGCAATGCGAAGAAGCTCTACGGCGTTTCCTGATGGCAAGACACGTCATCGCCGCGGTCGACGAGCTTCCGCCGGGCACGCGGAAATTCCTGGAGATCGACGGACGGCCGATCGCGGTCTTCAACATCAAGGGCGAATATTTCGGCCTGATGAACCGCTGCCCGCATCAGGGCGCCGCGCTGTGCGAGGGGCCATTGATCGGGCTCGCGCAATCCAGCGAGCCCGGCGAAATCGAATATACCAAATTAGGGGAGATCATCCGTTGCCCCTGGCACGGCTGGGAGTTCGACATCCGCACCGGCCAGTCCTATTGCGACCCTCGCCGCTTCCGCGTGAAAGCTTATCCCGCCCATGTCGAGCCGGGCGCGAGCGTCGTGAAGGGGCCGTATGTCGCCGAGACCATCCCGGTCAGGATCGAGAGCGACTACGTGGTGGTGGAGCTGTAGGCGGCGCATGACCCTCCCTGGAGGGGAGGGTAAGAGGCGCCCGGAATGACACTGTCCTAACGCCCCGCGACCGGCTCCGGGACCCCATCATATACCTGCGCCGCCTTGCCGCCACCGCGATACACCGTGGTTGCCGCGATGATGCCGAGCAGGGCGGCGAGCATCAGCCAGAAGCCGGGAGAAGCCTTGTCGCCGGTGCGCTCGATCAACCAGGTCGAGGCGAACGGCGTGAAGGTGCCGAACAGGGCGGCGGCGAGCGCGAAGGCGAGTGAGAAGCAGGTGGTGCGGACATGCGCCGGCACGATCTCGACGAGCGCACCTAACATGGTGCCGCTGTAGACGCCGAAATAGAACGAGAACATCATCTCGACCGCGAGCAGCTTGCCGAAGCTCGGCGCGATGACCAGCCAGTGCAGCGCAGGGTAGGCGGTGACGAGCGAGAGGCCGGCGATGGCGAGCAGCACCGGCTTGCGGCCGATGCGATCGGACAGCGCGCCGCCGACCGGATTCCAGATGAAGTTGCTCACCGCGACCAGCAGGGTCACCAGCAACGCGTCCTGTGTCGACAGCTTCAGCACGGTCTTGCCGAAGGTCGGCGTGTAGACGGTGACGAAATAGAACGTCGTCGTGGTCAGGATCGCGATCATCATGCCGAGGACGACGATGCGCCAGTTGGCGAGCGCGGAAGCGAATACCTCGCTCGTTGTCGGATGCTTCTTCATGGCGAGAAAGGCCGGCGTCTCCTCGAGCGTCCGCCGCAGGACAAAGATCAGCGGAATGATCAGGCAGCCGACGAAGAAGGGAATGCGCCAGCCCCAGGCGGCCACCGTGTCGGCGGGCATCACTTCGGACAGGATGAAGCCGAGGATCGAGGCTACGAAGATCGCGACCTGCTGGCTCGCCGACTGGAACGAGGTGTAGAAGCCGCGATTGCCGGGCGTTGCGATCTCCGCGAGATAGACCGAGACACCGCCGAGCTCGACGCCCGCCGAGAAGCCCTGCAGCAGCCGGCCGAGCAGCACGATCACGGGCGCGGCGATGCCGATGGTCGCATAGCTCGGGCAGAACGCGATCACCACGGTGCCGAAGGCCATGATGCCGAGCGTGACGATCAGGCCCTGGCGGCGGCCGATGCGATCGATGTAAGAGCCGAGCACGATCGCGCCGACCGGCCGCATCAAGGCGCCGAGCCAGAACACGCCGAAGGTGTTGAGCAGCGATGCGGTCTCGTCGGAGGAGGGGAAGAACGCCTTGCCGATCGCGGCCGCATAGAAGCCGAACAGGAAGAAGTCGAACTGCTCGAGGAAATTGCCTGACGTGGCGCGCAGGATCGCGCCGACGCGCGACTTGATCGCGCGTGAATTGGTCGATGCGGCTGATCCAGCCATGGCGTTCTCCCCTTGGAAAGGCGCGCCGACCGGAAATCGTCTTCCCGGCAAGGCGACAGATTGATGCTGCGACAATCTGTCATACCCCTTCCCGCGCGGGGCGGTGCAAGTCAATCGCTTTTGCCGCGGAAGCCGCTGGTTTTTCAGGCCTTATTTTGCGTTGCAGCAAGCATCCAGTTCCGGAAGGCCATCAGCTTCGGCGCTTCCCGGCGCCCCTCGGGCGCCACAAGGTAGAAGCCGGCATCCGCCGGCAGTGCGATCTTGAAGGGGACCACGAGGCGGCCCTTGGCTATGTCGTCCTGGACGTAGGACGTCCGCCCCATCGCCACGCCGATGCCGTCGATCGCTGCCTGGATGGTCATGAAGATCATGTCGAAGGTGATGCCGGGGTGCCTGGCGATGTCGGCCGGCAGGCCCGCCGCGGTCAGCCACAGCCGCCAATCATCGCTGTTGGAGCTCGAGGTGTGCAGCAGCGGATGGTGTCGGAGATCCTCTGGACGGCGCAACGGCTTGTCGCCGCGCAGCAGGGACGGGCTGCACACCGGAAACAGCTCATCGGCCATCAGCCAGTCGGCTCGCAGGCCGGGCCACTGGCCGCGGCCGTAGCGGATCGCAGCATCGACATTGTCGCGCTGGAAATCGACCAGGCTGGTCGAGGTGGTGATGCGGACATCGATGCCGGGATGCTGCTCCTGGAAATCCGTCAGCCGCGGCAGCAGCCATTTTGCGGCGAGCGAGGCCAACGTCGAGACCGTCAGCACCTTGTCATCGTCCTTGCGCAGCAACCGGTCGGTTGCAAGCCGGAGGTCGTTGAAGGCGGCACGGACGCCCGGGAGGTAGTCGCGCGCTTCCGGCGTCAGCGCCAGCGCGCGGTTCTGCCGGATGAACAGGCGGATGCCGAGCTCCTCCTCCAGCCTTCGGATCTGATGGCTGATCGCGGTCTGCGTCACGTTCAGCTCGCTGGCTGCCAGCGTGAAGCTGAGATGGCGCGCGGCGGCCTCGAACGCCCGCAATCCGTTCAGGGACGGCAATCTGGCAGTCATTTGGCAGCAGGATACATGACGTTATTTCATGCGGAAAGGTACAAATTGTCGTTTGTCGCAGTGCACCAAGAAGCAGATATTAGCATCCAAGTTAGCTCCAGGAGCTCAAAATGTCTACTTTGACCCACACCTCGATGACAAATCATCATGCGCCCGGCCTGATTCAGCAGGTCCTTGAGACGCTTCACGTGTGGTACGAGCGCTACCGCAACAGGCGCGAGCTCACCCATTGGACCGCGCGTGATCTCCAGGACGTCGGACTGTCCTGGAGCGACATCGCCTACGAGGCCGACAAACCCTTCTGGCGGGCCTGATTGGCCGCCAGGCCGGCGCCGCCTGAAGACAGGGGCGCCGGCGGTCCCTTTTCCGCAGGGCTTGTGTGATGAGCACCCTTCGCCTCGAAGACCTCCGGCAATATTCGGACACGCTGCGCACCCGTCATGGCGAGGCGCTCGACGTCCGCTTTGTCGAGCCGCGTGACGCGGACGAGCTCCAGCACTATTTCCGCTCGCTCTCGACCCGCTCGCGCTACAACCGTTTTTTCGGCGCGATCAGCGAGCTGCCGTACGGACTGCTGCACGACTTCCTTCAGGTCGGCGAGCGCGAACGTTTTAGCGTGGTCGCGACCATGACCATCGACGGCTTCGAGACCATCGTGGCCGAGGCGCGATACGCGCTGAATGCCGAAACCGCAATGTTCGAATTCGGCCTGTCGGTCGATGATCGCTGGCAGGGCCACGGCATCGCCACCGCGCTGTTGAAGAACCTCGAATGCCGCGCCGCGGCGCTCGGCGCCGAGCGCATCTTCGGCGAGACGCTGCGCTCCAACGAAACCATGCTCTCGCTCGCCCGCAAATCCGGGTTCGCCTTCGTCAATCATCCTGATGATTGGAAGCTGGTGCGCTTCGACAAGGAAATCTCGGTCGCCCCGAAAGACATTCCCTGCGCGAGCTGGCGCCTCGCCGCGCTTTCCCGTCAGGCCGATAGCCCCTCAGCCTCGGTCTGACACCACTGCAGCCCGGCCTGGCGACCCCAGTGCCGGGTCTTTTTTTGCCCGGTTGCGGTTCGTGCGAAGACCCTCCCCACATCGTCATTCCGGGGCGCGCGTAGCGCGAACCCGGAATCTATTTCACGACGTGTCTTGCGGCCAGATGGATTCCGGGCTCGATGCTTCGCATCGCCCCGGAATGACAGCCGGTTACCCGTCTCGACGGCCTGTTGCAAAGCGAGCACCTACTTCCCCGTGAACATCGCCTTGCGCTTCTCGATGAAGGCCTGCACCGCCTCCTTGTGGTCGGCGGTCGTGGTCAGGCGGGTCAGACGTTCGGCCTCGTGGTCGCGCGCCGTCTCGAAGTCGAACAGCAGTGCCTCGTCGAGATTGTCCTTCATGTAGCGCAGCGCCAGGCGCGGACCTTCGGCGAGCGATTTGGCCAGAGCAAAGGCCTCGGTCTGCAGCTTGTCGTCGGGCACGACGCGATTGACGAGGCCGATCGTCTCGCACCTGACGGCATCAATCCGATCGCCGGTGAACATCAATTCGCGCGCCCGCGCGGTGCCGACCAGCCGCGTCAGCAGCCAGGCGATGCCGTAATCGCCCGACAGCGCGATGCGCGCATAGCCGGTGGCGACGAAAGCCGATTGCGCGGCAAGGCGGATGTCGCAGGCCATGGCGATTGCGAGCCCGGCGCCGACTGCGGGGCCGGGCAGCGCGGCGATGGTCGGCTTGCGCACCGACACCAGCGCGCCCGTGAGCAGCCGCTGCCGCTCCTGGAGGTCGGCAATGCGCTCGTCGAGCGACATCTCCAGCTTCTTCGGATCGCGATGCGCGCCCATGCCCTTGACGTTGCCGCCGGCGCAGAAGGCTTCATCCGCACCCGTCAGCAGCAGCGCGCCGACATCGGGATTCTCGCCGCAGCTCCGGATCATCGTGCGCAGCGCCGGCGTCAGCGTGTCCGACAACGAATTGCGCGCCTCCGGTCGGTTCAGCGTGATGATTGCGACCCGGTCGCGGATGCTGCAGAGGAGTTCATTGGTGCCGGTATCGATGGTGGTTTCCGTGCTCATCGTTCCTCCTTGCCGTCATTGCGAGCGAAGCGAAGCAATCCAGAGATGTTTCCGCGGTGACAGCCCTGGATTGCTTCGTCGCCAGGGCTCCTCGCAATGAGGATTGTGGCGACGTTGGTGCTCAAAACGTCTCCACCCAGGGCCGCAGCTCGATCTCCCAGCTCCAGGCGCTACGCGGCTGCTGCAACACGTTCCAGTAGCTCTCCGCGATCGCGTCGGGATCGAGCATCGAATCCGGCTTGTCATCCGGCTCGCTCCGCGCTGCGCTCTTGATGCCGCCGTCGATCACGAAATGCGCGACATGGATGCCTTGCGGCGACAATTCGCGCGCCAGGCTCTGTGCGAGTCCACGCAACGCGAACTTGCCCATCGCGAAGGAGGCGGACTGCGCGTAGCCCTTGACGCTGGCAGAGGCGCCGGTGAACAGGATCGCGCCGTGCTTGTTCGGCAGCATGCGCTTGGCCGCCTGCTGCGCCACCAGAAAGCCGCCATAGGCACTGACCGCGATCGCCTGCGCGACATCGGCCGGGACGAGATCCACGATGGGCCCGCGGGCGCGGCCGCTGGCGTTGTAGATGACGAGATCGGGGGTGCCGATCTCGCGCTCGACGAGGCCGAACAGGCGCTCGACCTCGTCAGGCTCGGTGGCATTGCAGGAATAGGCCTTCGCGCCGGTCTCAGTGCAGAGCGCGCCAAGCTTCTCGATCTTTCGGGCGGCCAGCGCAACGCGAATGCCTTGCGCGGCGAGCAAGCGCGCCAGCGAGGCGCTCAGGCCTTCGCCGGCGCCGACGATGAGGGCGATCTTGTATTTCGGATGTTCCATGGGCGTGATCTCTTGGGACAGGGCGACGCTGATCTATGCATGGGCCGCGCGAACAACCAGCCGGCGCGGTCACAATTCCGCAGGGCGGCGAATTGCTCCCTCACGGCGATCATGCCGCCCTGACAATTTGCGGCTTTATACGTGTCTGCGGCTGGAGCATGATCGACATCATCCCGAGCGGCAAGCGCTAAAGTGGCGTTGAACGTCCGGGCCAGCGGAAACGAGAGAACCATCATGCACAAGCCGGTCACGGCGCAGCCGAAACACGTCGCGGCCGAGCAACCCGGTCTGCTGGCACCCGATACGTCAGGCATGAACTTCTATCGCGCCGATCCCGCGCTCACCGATCTCTTGCGCATCCATCTGCCGGACACGCTGTTCCGTCACACCGAGCCGCATCTCGACCGTCTCGGCGAACTCGCCGGCGGCCGTCTCGACGAGTGTGCGCGGCTCGCCGACCGGCACACGCCGGTGCTGCACCAGCGCGACAAGTTCGGCCGCGACGTGCAGTGGATCGAATATCACCCGGCCTATCGCGAGCTGGAGAATGCAGCGTTCGGCGAATTCGGCATCCACGCGCTCTCGATCCGCAAGGGCATCATGGGCTGGCCGGACAAATATCCTGTCGTGGCCAAACACGCCTTCACCTTCCTGTTCAACCAGACCGAATTCGGCATGGGCTGCCCGATCAACGTCACCGACGGCTGCGCCAAGCTGCTGGCGAATTTCGGCAGCGAGGCACTGAAGGCGAAATATCTGGACGGCCTGACATCGACCGACATGAGCAAGCTGACGCAAGGCGGCCAGTTCATGACCGAGAAGGAGGGCGGCTCCGATGTCGGCACGCTGACGACGCGGGCAGTGCAGGAAGGCGACCATTGGCGCCTCACCGGCGAGAAATGGTTCTGCTCGAATGCCGATGCCAAGGTCGTGATGCTGCTGGCGCGTCCCGAAGGCGCCGGTCCCGGCACGCGCGGCGTCGGCCTGTTCCTGATGCCGCGCTTCCTCGACGACGGCTCGCAGAACCACTACCGGATCGTCCGCCTCAAGGACAAGCTCGGCACCCGCTCGATGGCCTCGGGTGAGATCAAGCTCGAAGGCGCAATTGCGTACGCGGTTGGCAAGCTCGACCGCGGCTTCGTGCAGATGGCCGAGATGGTGAACTCCTCGCGGCTGTCCAACGGCGTCAAGTCCACCGCGCTGATGCGCCGCGCCTATCATGATGCGATGACCGTGGCGACCAACCGTGTCGTGTTCGGTCAGCGCATCATCGATCTGCCGCTCGGACGGCGGCAGATGCTGAAAATCATGCTGCCGGTCGAGCAGGCCCTCTCGATGAGTTTTCTCACCGCGGACGCTCTCGACCGCGCCGAAGCCGGCAGCCAGGATGCGGCAGCGCTGCTGCGTATCCTCACCCCGACGCTGAAATTCCGCGCCACGCGCGATGCGCGAAAGGTTTGCGGCGATGCGCTCGAGATGCGCGGCGGCATCGGCTATATCGAGGAGTTCGCCACGGCCCGCTTGCTTCGCGATGCACATCTCGGCTCGGTCTGGGAGGGCACCGGCAACATCGTCGCCATCGATGCGCTCAGGCGCGCGGTCGGACGTCACGGTGCCGAGTCCGCGCTCGCCGCCGATCTGCATGCCCGGCTCGACGACAGCGCCTCGGTGCCGCAGGCCTGGCGCGACCGGTTGCGCGGCCTCGTCGATCGCGCCGTCGGCTTCGCGCGCGAAGTGGCGGGCAAGGCCGACAACGAATCCGATGCGCGGCGTGCCACCAGCCTGCTTTATCATGTCGCAAGTGCGGTCGCGCTCGCCTGGGAGGCCCACCGCATCCACGAGATGCGCGGCGATGCGCGCCGGCTGGTGTTGTCGCGGCTCGTGATCGATCACCGGGTATCACCGAACGATCCGTTCCGGCTCACGGAAAATGCCGTGCAGGCGAAGATCGCCGCGCTGCTGCTCGGCGACAGCTCAGCCGGCATGAGCGAGGTTGGCGAACTCGTTCTGGCGGCGTAGGCTGCGCGCCACGCTCAACCAAAAGAAGCGACAGGGAGTGCTCGATGAAGGCCGCCGTCCTCTATGAAGTCAACCAGCCGCTGGTCATCGAGGATGTCAGCCTGCCGAAACCGGGCCCGCGCGAAGTGCTGATCCGCACGGCGGTCGCCGGGCTCTGCCATTCCGATTTGCACTTCATGGAAGGGCTCTATCCGCATCCGCTGCCAGCGGTCCTCGGCCACGAATCCGCAGGCATCGTCGAACAGGTCGGGTCCGACGTCACTTACGTCAAGCCGGGCGATCACGTCGTCACGTGCCTGTCGGTGTTCTGCGGCACCTGCGACAACTGCACCACCGGCCGCACCGTGCTCTGCACCGACACCACGGTTAAGCTGCTGCCGGGTGTCTCCAACCGGATGCAATGGTCGAAGCCGGAAAAGCTGCACCAGTTCCTCAATCTCTCGTCCTTTGCCGAGCAGATGCTGGTACACGAGAACGCGATCGTCAAAATCCGCAAGGAAATGCCGCTCGATCTCGCCGCGTTGATCGGCTGCGGGGTCATCACGGGCTACGGCGCGGTCGTGAACACGGCCAAAGTGACGGCGGGCGAGACCGTTGCCGTGATCGGCTGCGGCGGCGTCGGCATGGCCGCGATCAACGGCGCGCAGATCGCGGGCGCCGGCCGCATCATCGCCATCGACACCAATCCGGCGAAGCTCCAGCTCGCGACCAAGCTGGGTGCGACCGACATCATCAATCCCGCCGATGGCGACGTCGTGAAACAGGTGCGCGATCTCACCAATGGCGGCGTGCATCATTCCTTCGAGGTGCTCGGCCGCAAGGAAACGGCGGAGCAGGCGTTCGGCATGCTCGCCTCCGGCGGCACCGCCACCATCGTCGGCATGATTCCGTTCGGCCAGAAGATCGAGCTGCACGGCTTCGACTTCCTGCGCGAGCGCAAGATCCAAGGCTCCTCGATGGGCTCGAACCATTTTCGCGTCGACATGCCGCGCCTGGTCGATTTCTACCTGCGAGGACGGCTGCACCTGGAGGACTGGATCTCGGCCAAGCTGAAGCTGAGCGAGATCAACGACGGCTTTGCCAACATGAAAGCCGGCAAGACGCTGCGCAGCGTGATCATGTTTGACAGTTGAGCGCTGGCGCTCGCCAGAGTCGCTCCAAAATCGGTGTCATCGCCCGGCTCGACCGGGCGATCCAGTACGCCGTGGCGGAGATTGTGCGGGCCAATGACGGCCGCCGCGTCCTGGATGCCCCGGTCCCGGCTCCGCCAAAGCTCGCCGAAGCTTCAGCGAAGGCGGCAAGCCGGGGCATGACGGTGGGTATGAGAATGGCTTGCCATCTCACCGCGACACGTGCGCGGACACCGCCAGCCATCTGCCGTTCTGCTTCGCCCAGCAATCGGTATATCGCCCGGTCGCTCGCTGTCCGTCCGCGGTGGTGTAGCTCGTCGCGGCATGAATGATCGCGAAGTCGCCCATGATGCGGATGATGACATCATGTGCATGCAGATTGCGGATCGCGATCGGCCGTGCCGTTTGCTCCAGGAAGGCCGCGCGGTCGACCAGCGTCTTGTCGGGATTGGAGCAATAGAACTCCGGCGCCAGGATCTCGTCGAAACGCCTGACGTCGCAGTTCTGCACGGAGGCAACGTAGTCGCGGTTGAGCGCGGTGAGTTCATCGAGGTCTTTGCTCATGGTGCTCCTGCCTCCCTGTCATTCCGGGGCGCGCGAAGCGCGAACCCGGAAATCCCGACGTTGTCTTGCTCCGGCATTAGTCGTCGAACATCTTCGGCGGCACGAACCCGCCGAACTCGCGCTCGATCAGCTCAGCGAGTTTGAGCGGCGTGCGGTCTTCGAGGAAAGGCCCGATGATCTGGACGCCGACCGGCAGGCCGTCCTTCGACAGGCCGAGCGGGACGGCCGTGGCCGGCAGGCCCGTCAGCGTGGCGATTCCGGGCCAGGCGAGCTGGTCCGGATAGGAATGGTCCTTGCCGTCGATATTGATCCGCCGCTTCTCCTGCTCCGGCGAATGATCATGCGGATAGGCTGGGGTCGGCATGATCGGGCAGATCACGGCATCGAACGTCCTGAACAATTGCCGCCATTGCGCGCGCAGGCCGGCGCGCGCGCCCTCGTCGAACACCCAGGCCTGATGGCTGGAGGTCATGCCGCGCAGCCGCTCGGCCGCAAGGCTCTTGTCGTCGGGTGAGAGCTGCGCCGCGCCGGCACGTGCGCCGGCGAGAATATCAGGCGGAAAGAACGCGCCGAGAAAGCCCATGAGCATGCGCATGTAGAGCCGCGAGGCCTCCCGGAAGTCCGGAAACAGCGGGCTCTCGCGCGCGACTTTCGCGCCGGCGTTCGTCAGCTGCCCGGCCAGCTTTTCGATCGCGCCGCGAATTTCGGCATTCGCGGGCAGCAGCGGATGGCCGTCGATCATCAGGAGGCGGAAATCCTTCAGCCCGGCGTGGCGCGCCTCCGGCAGCGCAAGCCTGTATCCGACGCCGAGGTCGAGCGGATCGGGGCCGGCCATCACGTCCAGCAGCAGCGTCAGATC